>JBDGSW010000150.1:0-33873 GCA_042217345.1 Haloarculaceae archaeon | reverse complement strand
AACTGTCTTGCCAGTGCCTGAACTGCTCAACCTAATTCTCGGACAGGCTCTACACCGCTCGTTTTTGCGTTGGATTGTCGTCACTCGTTTTCGCGTCGCTCATTCGGGTAGCCGGAGCCGGCTCGCCGGCGCTACTCCTCGACCACCTGGATCTCGTCGTCGCCGGTCGGCACGGCGCAGATGAACGCCCCCTCCTGGTCGCCCTCGTTGCGGTACCAGTGGGTGACGCCGGCGGGGATGAACAGCGAGTCGCCGGGCGAGACCTCGTACTCCTCGTCGTCGATGCCGACGGTGTACGTCCCGGCGAGGACGTACTGCTCGTGTTCGACCTCGTTGGTGTGTTTCGGGACGCTGCCGCCGGGCGCGAGCGTGAACCGGCGGATGGCCAGGGAGGGCGCGCCGTGGTCCTCGTTGATCAGCACGCCCTTGCGCATGCCGTCGGCGGCCGCGACGGTCTCGTACTCGACGTCGTCAGCGCGGCGGACGAGCGGCTCGGGCGCGGTCGCGTCGGCTTCGGACTCCTCGTGGGCATCGCTCATGGGCCACCGTAGGGGCCGGGGGGCAAAGTCGGTGGCGCCGGGGCGTCGGCACGGGGGACCTTAAGGGGACGCCGCATCTACTGGCGTGTATGCAGAGCTTCAAGATCGGCAGCGTCTTCGGGATCCCGATCAAGCTGGATCTGACCTTCCTGCTCGTGCTGCCGCTGCTCGCGTGGCTCATCAGCGCGCAGGTCGGGATCTACGTCGACCTGCTCAACGGGATCTGGGGAGCCGCGATCCCGGCGGGAGCGCTGTCCGGCCAGGGGACCGCGCTGGCGCTCGGCATCACCGCCGCCGTGGGGTTGTTCGCCGGCGTCGTCCTGCACGAGCTGGGCCACTCGGTGGTGGCGATGCGCTTCGGCTACCCGATCGCCTCGATCACGCTGTGGCTGTTCGGCGGCGTCGCCCAGCTCTCGGAGATGCCCGAGGACTGGAAACAGGAGCTGGCGATCGCCATCGCCGGGCCGACCGTCAGCGTCGCGCTGGGCGCGCTCTCGTACGTCGCGTTCACGTCCACGCCGGCCAGCCTGCCCGCCGCGAAGTTCGTCTTCGGCTACCTCGCGCTGATGAACCTCACGCTGGCGGCGTTCAACCTGCTGCCGGGCTTCCCCATGGACGGCGGGCGCGTCCTCCGGGCGCTTTTGGCCTCGCGGATGCCCCACGCCCGCGCGACCCAGTGGGCCGCCGAGGTCGGCAAGATCTTCGCCATCCTGCTCGGGCTGTACGGCCTGTTCGGCGGCGGCGGGATCTTCCTCGTCGCGATGGCCTTCTTCATCTACATCGCCGCCGCCGGCGAGGCCCAGCAGACGGTGATGCGGGCGGCATTCCAGGGCGTCACCGTCGCCGACGTCATGACGCCGGCGAGCGACGTCAAGACCACCTCGGCCGACGCGAGCGTCGCCGACCTCCTCGAGAAGATGTTCCGCGAGCGCCACACGGGCTACCCCGTGACCCGCGGCGGCGAGGTGGTGGGACTGGTCACGCTCGACGACGCGCTCGCGGTCCGCGAGGTCGAACGCGACGCCTTCACCGTCGGAGAGGTGATGACCACGGAACTGCGGACGGTCGAGCCGGCCGCCGACGTGATGAACGCGCTCACCGAGCTCCAGCAGGCCGGCGTCGGCCGCCTGCTCGTCATGGACGGCGACGAGCTCGTCGGCATCATCACCCGCTCGGACATCATGACCGCGCTCAACATCATCAAACAGAGCGGCGCGTTCCAGGGCCGGCCCGGCGACAGCGAGTTCGACCCGACCGCCGTCCCCGAGCGCCACTGATCAGCCCGCGTCGTCGCCCGCGTCCCCTGCGGCCGATTCGTCCGCCGCGTCCGCATCCTCGGGGTCGAACAGCTCGGTCCGCTCGGCCAGGGCGGCCATCGCGGCCTCGACCGCCGACTCGTCCTCGCCGGTGACCTTCAGACGGTTGTGGCCGGCCTGCTGGTTCGGGTAACAGCCCACGGTCACGTCGAACTGCGCCTGGACGTCCGTCAGCGGCTCGATCAGGTTGGCCTCCGGCTGTTCGGTGTAGGCGTAGCGCGCGACCGCCTCGCCCGCGAACTCGTCGGCGACGGTCTCGAACATCGCCTTCATCTCCTCGGGGATGCCCGGGAGGACGTACGCGCCCTCGAGGACGCAGCCCGGCGAGAGCCCGGCGCTGTTGCGCAGCGGGCGGGCGCCCGCGGGCAGCGTCGCCTCGGCCTCGGCGTCGACGTTCAGTTCGGGGTAGTCGTCGGCGATGGCCGCCAGTTTCTCCGCGACGTCGGCCAGCGCGAGTTCGTCGACGACGAGCTCGCGGTCGAACGCGGCCGCGACGCCGTCCATCGTCACGTCGTCCGGCGTCCCGCCCAGCCCGCCGGTGACGATCACCGCGTCGTAGGCGTCGGCGTACGCCCGGACGTTCTCCGCGATGGCGTCGACGTCGTCCGGGACGACCAGCGTCCGCCGGACGGTCACGCCGCGGTCGGCGAGCTCGCTCGCCAGCCACGAGGCGTTCGTGTTGACCGTGTCCCCCGCCAGCAGTTCGTCGCCCACGGTTACCAGTGCGACCTGCATTCCCCCGACCTTCCGTCGGGAGACAGGTAACGGTTTCTCCCCGGCCCCGCCAAACGGCTAACACCCAGGGGCTCGTCCGGCCCGCATGGACCAGCCAGCGATCCGGGCCGAGGGACTCACCCGCAGATTCGGGCCGGTGACCGCCCTCGACGGCGTCGACCTGTCGCTGGAGGCGCCGGGGATCGTCGGCCTGGCCGGCCCCAACGGCGCCGGGAAGACGACGCTCATCGAGGCGCTGCTCGGCCTGCTCGCGCCGACGGCGGGGACCGTCCGCGTCGACGGGACCGACCCCCTGGCGTTCGACGCCGCCGACCGCCGGCGCCTGGGCTACATGCCCCAGCACGAGGCCGTCTATCGCGACCTCACGGTCCGCGAGAACGTGGACTTCTTCGCCCGGCTGTACGGCGTGCCCGACCGAACCGCCGCCGTCGACCGCGCGCTCGCGTTCGTCGACCTCGACGGGCGGGCCGGCGACCGCGTGGCCGCCCTCTCCGGCGGGATGGTCCGGCGGGTGAGCCTGGCCTGTGCCGTCGTCCACGACCCGCAGCTGCTGATCCTCGACGAGCCGACCGTCGGGCTGGACCCCGAGCTACGCGCGACCATGTGGGCGGGTTTCCGCGCGCGCCGCGACGACGGCGCGCTCGTGCTCGTCTCGACGCACTACCTCGACGAGGCCGACAACTGCGACCGCGTCCTGTTTCTGCGCGACGGCCGCCCGCTGGCGATAGACGCCCCCGAGGCGTTCCTGGAACGAACTGGCACCGACGACCTCGAGGCGGCGTTCCTCGCACTGCTTGCCGACGGGGACGCGGCCGCCGGCGCCGCCCGAGACGCGAGGGCCGACGGATGACCGGGCTCACCAGCGGGGCGGTCCCAGTCGCACGCCGGCTGCTGCTGGGGCTGCGCGGCGACCGACGGACGCTCGGGCTGGTCGTCGTCGTGCCGGCGTTCATCATCTGGCTCCTCTCGGAGGTGTTCCCCCGGCCCGAGCCGGTGACGCCGATCCTGCTCGGCGTGTTCGTGTTCTTCCTCACGTACATGCTCACGGCGGTCGGGTTCCTCCGCGAGCGAACGGCCGGAACGCTCGATCGGGTGCTCGTCGCACCGGTGTCCCGGAGCGGGCTGGTGCTGGGCTACGTCGGTGGATTCGGCCTGCTCGCGGCCGTCCAGTCGGCCGTCCTCCTGGGAGCGGCCGTGGTCTTCCTCGACACGACGTTCGCCCACGGCGTGGCGCTGTTTTTCCTCGTCGAACTGCTCGCCGCGCTGACGGCGCTCGGCATCGGCGTCGTGCTCTCGCTGTTCGCGAACAACGAGTTCCAGGCCATCCAGTTCATCCCGCTGGTCATCTCGCCGCAGATCATCCTCGGGGGCACGTTCCTGCCGGTCGACCAGCTCCCCTGGTACCTCGAGTATCCGGCGCGGGCGATGCCGCTGACCTACGTCATCGACGCGATGGAGTACGTGGTCCGCGACCAGGGGTCGACCGCCGCGTTCGCGCGTTCGCTCGGCGTGCTCGTGGCGTTCGGGATCGGTGCCGTGGTCGCGGCCGGGCTGGTGTTGCGACGAGCAAGATGAGGACCGCGGTCGCCCGCGATCGGCCACCAGGCCGGTCCTACCGGGCGGGGTGGACCGGCTCCTCGCAGTCGGGGCACTCGGCGAAGACGGCGTCGCCGTCGGCGGTCTGATAGCGGATGAGCAGGCTGGCGGCCGCGAGCGCCGCGCCGCAGCGCGGACAGCAGCCGAGGGCGTCGTCAGTGTGACTCGTTACCATTGGCGTGATCACCTGCAAGGGAGCACGGGTGCGGGCAGGGGTCGCTGCCCTACCCCATCGGTCGACGGCGGCCCGTAAATACGCTCGCCGGCCGGGGTGAAAGTGAAAGTGTGGCGGCCGGCCTCAGACCGGCGGTCGGCCCGGCGTCGTCGGGTCCGCGTCGGTCGGTTTGGGGGCCGTCGCCCCCCGCGGCCACAGGGACGGGTCGGCGAGCCAGACGTCAGCCTCGGGGTTCTGGTCGGGTTCGATGCGGACGCGGCCCGTGCGGCGGGCCTCCCGCAACAGCCCGCCGGCCGTCGGCCGGTCGACGCCGCCGAGGGCCATCATCGCCTCGACGAGCAGCCGTCGGGGTACCGGCGGCAGGGGCCCATTCACGTCGGCCCCGCGAGCGATCGCCAGATCCTCGCCGATGACGCCGACGTACTGGACGGGATCGCGGACGCCAGCGAGGCGCCGATGCCAGCGCGACGGGAAGACGCTGAGCCGTCCGGGCCCGACCGCGTAGAGGGCGTTCGGGAGCCAGACCTCGGCGTCGACGAGCCGGGCGTCGAGCAGGGCCGCGAACCGCTCGGGACCGTACGGCGCGCGCCGCCCCAGTCGGTCGAGGACCGCGTTCGCGTAGGCCAGGACGGTCTCGCGCGGCACGCCCGGGCCCTCGACCGCGTGGAAGCGCTCGATCACCCCGACGACGTGCGTCGGGTAGAGGTAGCGGCCGCTGTTGAGCAGTTCGTCGAGCGTCCGCCGTTGCAGTTGCTCGGCCATGGTACCCCCTACTCCACCGACGCGGGATTAAGCGCACCGGCGGGTCGGTTCGACTTGCGTTCGGCATGCTCCACTGTCGCCCGCCGGGCTCGACCACGGGTGCCTAAATGCCGTCGTCGCGTCCCCACGGCCAAGTGATGGCCGAGATCCGGGATCGGGTGGCCGCGCTCGTCGGCGACCGACGGGTGTTCGCGTCGCCGGCCGCCCGACGGCGGTTCCTCGGCCACGCCGCGATCGTCCTCGGACTCTTGCTGGCGCTCGCGGTCGTCCTGCACCGCTACGCGGCGTTCCTCTCGGACCCGGCCACGGCGCGGGCGTTCGTCCGCGGGTTCGGCGTCTGGGGCCCGGTCGTGCTCGTCGCCGTCCAGGCGGCGCAGGTGGTCGTCGCGCCGATCCCGGGGCAGGTGCTGGCGGTCGTCGCCGGCTACCTCTACGGGACGTGGTGGGGCACGCTGTACAACCTCCTGGGCGTCACGATCGGGAGCACGATCGCCTTCTGGCTTGCGCGGCGCTTCGGCCGCAGCTACGTCGAGAGCGTCGTCAGCGAGGGGGCGCTGGCGACCTTCGACGGCGTCGACGACACCCACGCCCGCCTCGGCCTGTTCGTCGCCTTCCTCGTCCCCGGGCTGCCCGACGACCTGCTGTGTTTCGTCGGCGGGCTCACCACGGTCCCGCTCTGGCAGCTGGTCGTCATCGCCATCGTCGGCCGCGCGCCCGCGTTCTTCCTGGTCAACGCGATCGGCGACCTCCTGGGCGCCGCGCGGTTCGGCCCGGCGATCGCACTGGTGGCGGTCCTGGCGATCGCCGCGGCCGTCGGCTACCGCTACCGCCGGCCGCTGCTGGCGCTGCTGTCCGAGGACTCCCGAGAACGGCGGTGAGCCGGGGCGATCGGCCGCCTCGCGGGTCCGCTACGGGTCGACGTCGTGGTCGATGGCGTCGGCGAGGGCCTCGTGGGTCGTCGCGGCGTGGACGGACGCCGCCAGGCCGGCGTCGGCGCGCTCGTCGGCGTACTCGACGGGCGCGGCCGCGCGCTGGGGCTCGGTGATCGTCGACTCGCCGGTGACGGCGGTGAACAGCGCGCCGAAGCGGGTCGCGTCGGCGGAGTCTGTCATGGCGATCACCGCCGGCCGCGCAGCGACGGGCGCGCGGGACCCTGTTCGGTGCGGCCCGAGACCTCGAGCCGGAAGCCGTCCTCGGCGTCGACGGCCATCTCGATGCTCTGGACGGCGCAGCCGTAGGCGGTCGTGTGCTTGCCCGACTTGCGGACGCGCATCGTCTCCTCGAGGAGGCCGGCGTCGGTCAGCAGGTCGAGCTTGCGGTAGGTCGTCGACAGCGGGATGTCGTGGGACTCCGAGAGCTCCTTGGCCGACCGGGGTTCGTCGGCGGTCGCCGCGAGCATCGTCCGGCAGTCGGCGTCCTGCAGCGCCTGCAGCACCTGGGCCGTCCGCTCGGCGCCGGCGTCCTGGGTTTCCGCGGTGGTCTCGCGCTCGGTCCCGACGATCGCCTGTGACTGGCTCATACGACAGAGGACGCACCGTACCGGGACCAACCCACACCCCCAATAACGGGGGACGTTTATAAGCGATCGGGCGAGCGGGCCCTGAGCGGCCGTCCGTGCGGGTCTCGGGGTGCGACCTACCCGCCGTCCTCGAGGACGTCCCCGAGGAGCTTGGCCTGGGCGGCCGCGAGGTGCTCGGCGAACGTCGAGGGGTCGATACCGAGGTCGGCGGCCAGCTCGGCGGCGGTGGCTGCGCGGGGTTGTGCGAAGTAGCCGCCGTCGTAGGCCGCCACCAGCACCTCGTACTGGCGGTCGGTGAGCCGACCGCGGTCGACGAAGACGGGGTCGCGGGTCGTCCCGTCAGTCGGCGCGCGCACGAGCCGCTTGGGATCGACGTCGTCGAAGCGCTCGCGCAGGTCCGCGAAGATCGCCTGCAGCTGCTCGAAGTCGGTGGCGTGAAAGACCAGCGTCAGCGCGCCGTCCTGGACGAAGTAGCGCTCGATCGGGCAGCCGAACGCGCCGAGGCGCTCGCAGGGACACGGGTCACCCCCGTTGTGTGTGATCCGGTAGACCGACCGGTCGGCGTACGAGAAGACGCGCTCGGCAGGGCTGTCCGTGGGGACGGCCGCCTCGGGCGCCAGGAACTCGGTGACCGGGTCGTCGTCCCCCGTCGCCACGCTGGTCGACACGGAGTCGATGATGGTCTCGCCGGCGGCCGAGACGGCCGCGACCGGGCAGTTCTCGGGCGAGGAAAAAGACACCGTCACGCGAATCCCGGTCGCCATGCCAGCCGGACGGTGGCGGCGACGCTACTTGAGTGTCCGGATTGGCGCGAGCGGCCGCTGCCGGGCCTCCCGGCTGCGGGAGTCGACTCGCGGCGGCGACCGGCCGGGGCTACTCGGCAGTGAGTTCCTCGTCGAGCTCGATGCGCCGGCCGCTCAGTTCGTCGGGGTCGAGCTTGTAGAGCTCGACGTCCAGATCGGGCTTCTCGACGCCCCAGATCTCGAACAGCGGGCGCTTGGCCTGGCCGTACTGGACGATGTCCTCGGGCGTGAGTTCGTCCGTCGAGACCGCCTCGAGCGCGCCCTCGGCGACGACGCTGCGGTAGATCCCGTCGCCTTCCTCGTAGACGACCAGGCGGGCGGCGGGCGACGAGGAGAGGTAGCTGCGCTTCTCGCTCTCGGGCGTCGACACCAGGCGCAGATAGAACGTGCGGTCGCCCTCGGCGAAGCCGTACGAGATCGGGATGGCGTACGGGTCCCCCGCCGCGCCGCCGCCGAGCGCGAGCACGCCCGTCTCGTGCCGACCGAGCAGCTCGTCCGTCTCGGCCGGCGTCATCTCCGTCTGCCGATCCAGTGCCATACTAGCTACCAAGACAGTAGAGTGAGGAGTACTTACAAGTTCGTATCGCGCGCCAGCACCGCGGCGCGACCGCCCCACACCGGGACGTCCCCCCAGCGAGTACCGCGTCGGGCGGTCTTCGACCGGCGTCTCCGCTCACGTCGGCGAGAACGCTCCGGGAGTCACGTCCGCGCCGCACATGACGCACCCGTTCGCGATGAGCGCGTCCTTCATCTCCCCGTTGACCTCGATGGTCTCGGCGCACTCGGGGCAGACGTAGATGAAGTCCTCGGTGCTGTCCATCAATACTAGTCTCCAAGGAGGGCACTGATAAATGAACTCCCCTGTTTCCAACCGCGTAAGAACCAGCCCAAAACAGCCGCCGCAGTCGGGCGATTCGCCGGCGTTCCCGCCTACCGATCCCGCTCCAGCGCCGCGGCCGTCTCCTCGGTCAGCGCCGCCAGCGCGTCGCTCACCTCGACCGCGACGGGATCGGGGTCGCGAAGCGCCCGCGCGGACTCGGGCAGTCGCGCCCGCGCCGTCGCCGCCCGCTCGCGGATCGCCGACAGCGACGGCGGGTCGTAGACGCGTTCGCCGTCGACGAACACGTCGACCAGTAGCTCCTCCCCGGGGCCGTCCTCGTCGGCCAGGCCCAGCACGTCGCGCTCGAGGTGGCCGTCCGCGAGGACGCGCCGGACCTGTTTGCGCCCGGGGTAGGTGACCTTCCCGGGCGAGAGCTTCATGCTCGGGGCCAGGTCGCCGTCGCGCTCGACGGCGACCAGCTTGTAGACGGCGTCCAGCGAGGGCGCGTCTTCGCTGGTGACCAGCGCCGTCCCGGGGCCGAACCCGTCGGCCACGCCGCCCGACTCGAGGAAGGCGTCGATGGCGTACTCGTCCATCCCCGAGGAGACGAACACGTCCGCGTCACCGACGATCGGCGCCACCGCCGTCGAGAGCGCGACGAGGTCACCCGAGTCCAGGCGCACGCCCCCCAGGTCGACGCCCCGTTCGTCGGCGACCGCGACCGCCGTCTCGGCGCCGGCGATCGTGTCGTAGGTGTCGATCAGCAACACGGAGTCGTCTCCGAAGACGTCGAGGAAGGCCGCGAACGCGTCGCGCTCGCTCGGGAAGCTCTGGACCCACGAGTGGGCCATCGTCCCGACGGTCGGCAGGTCGAAGAGATCGCCCGCGGCGACGTTCGAGGTGGCGTCGAACCCGCCGACGAAGGCGGCGCGGGCGGCCTTCAGCCCCGCGTCGGTGCCGTGGGCGCGCCGGGAGCCGAAGTCGACGAGCTGGTGGTCGCCGCCGTGGCGCGCGACCGCGTCGCGCATCCGCGCGGCCTTCGTCGCGATCAGGCTCTGGAAGCCCACCTGGTTCACCAGGAGCGTCTCCAACAACTGGGCCTGGTCGATCGGCGCGGTCACCGCGAGCAGCGGCTCGTTCGGGAACACGGGCGTCCCCTCGGGCACCGCGCGGACGTCGCCGGTGAACTCCCAGTCGGCCAGCGAGTCCACGAAGTCGGCGTCGAGCCCCTGGGCGCGCAACGCCTCGCGCGCCCGCTCGTCGAACGCGAAGCCCGCCAGGAAGGCGATCGCCTGTTCGAGGCCCGCGGCGATCACGTACCCGCGGTCGGGCGGCAGCTCGCGAAAGAACAGCTCGAAGGTCGACGTCGGGCGGTGGTCGGCCTCGCGGTAGCCGCGGGCCATCGCGAGTTCGTAGCGGTCGGTGAACAGCGACAGCGCCTCCGGGCGCAGGGAGCCGAACTGAGGGAGCATAGCCGGCGGTTCCACGCCCGGCGGGAAAACGGTACGCGCGGCAGTCGACCGGACCGGGGAGTCCCGGCCTGCACGTGCGCGGCTGGCGTTTAAGCGACCGTGTGTTGAACACCCGCCCGGGATCCGGGATGAACTACGACGAATTCACGGGCCGCGTCCAGCACCGGCTCGAACTGCCCGGCACCGGCGAGGCCGTGCGCGCGATCAGGGCCACGCTGTCGACGCTCGGCGAGCGCCTGCAGGCCGGCGAGGCGTCGGACCTGGCCGCCCCGTTGCCGATGGAGATCGACCGATACCTCCTGACGGCCGACAGCGGCCAGCGCTTCGACTTCGACGAGTTCGTCTCGCGCGTCCACGAGCGCGAGGGGATGGCCGAGGCGAGCGACCGCGCCGACGCCGCCTACCACGCGAGGGTGATCGTGGCCGTCGTCGCCGAGTGCGCGCCGGCCGCGGAGCTCCGCCAGGTGCGCGACCAGCTGCCCGCGGACTACGACGGCCTGTTCGAACTGGTCGACGCCGCCGAGTGAGGAACCCGCCGACTGGAGCGGGGCGGTTATCACGCAGTGGGAACTCGCCGCCCGGTATATCGCCGCGGGGCGCCTACACACAACTGACGCCGGGCGCTGCCAGCGCCGCCGCGGGCGGCCGCCGCACCCGGCCCGGCCGTCGCACAGCCACTGACTGCACGCAGAGATCTACTCTATGGACATCAAGGACATCGTCTCACCGGACTACGAATCGCTCGCCGCCGACGCCACCGTCTCCGAGCTGGTCGGTCGCTTCGAGGACCCCGCGGTTCGGGGCGTCGTCGTGACCGACGCCGACGGCGCCTACCGCGGGGTCGTGACGCGGCGCCAGCTGACCGCCTCGCACCACCCGCCCGACGAGAAGGTCGGCTCGCTCGTCTGGCACGTCCCCCGGGTGTCCCCGACCGAGGACGTCCGGGCGGCGGCCCGGCTGATGCTCGACGGCGACACCCGGCTGCTGCCGGTCTTCGAGGGCGAGCACCTCCGCGGCGTGGTGACCGTCGACGACCTCCTGGCGGCGGTCGAGCCGTTCCTCGACGCCGCGACCGTCGCCGACGTCGCCAGCACCGACCTCGTGACGGTCACCCCGGAGGCGACGTTCGGCGAGGCGTTGCACCGCCTGCGCGAGGAGCGGATCGCGCACCTGCCCGTCGTCGAGGACGACACCGCGGTGGGCATCCTGAGCCTCTACGACGTGGTGCCGCTGGCCGCGCGGGCGATCGAGCAGAGCCAGGGCGGCAACGCCGCCGGGTTCGACGAGCGCGCCGGCGGTGCCCGGAGCCACGGCGGCTTCGGCGCCCGCGAGGGCGAGCTCGCGCGCATGCTCGACCTCCCCGTCCGCGACGTGATGGTCTCGCCCGTGCGGACGATCGGCCCGGCGGCGACGCTCGAGGACGCCGTCGCGCGCATGTTCGACGCCGAGTGCTCGTCGCTGATCGTCACGACCGACGGCAGCCCGTTCGGCATCGTCACCAAGAGCGACGTGCTCGCGGCGCTCACCTGGGAGGCCGAAGGCAACCGCGCCGTCCAGGTCACCGGGACCGACTACCTCGACGACGTGAGCTACGACGATGTCGTCGCCACGATCGAGAAGCTCGACGGGCTCGACGAGGGCACGGCCGTCCTCGACGCGAAGTTGCACCTCCACGAGCACGACGAACGGCTCCGGGGGACGCCGCTGCTGCTCGCGCGCCTGCGGCTGTACACCGACGACGGGCTGTTCGTCGCCACCGGCGAGGGCTACGGCGCCAGCGCCGCGATCAACGAGGCCCGCGACGTCATGGAGCGGCGCCTCCGCGAGCGCAAGACCTACGACCGGTCGAAGAAACACCCGGGCGCCGACTTCTGGGAGAAGCGCTTCGGCTGGATGCTCGAAGAGGCCTGAGCGCGGCCGCCCGGCACCGGGACTGCTCCCGTCGCTCCGCGGACCTGTGGGAGCAGAAGACATTTCACGCGACCCGGAGAGAATCGGGTATGGACGGTCCCACGCGCGAGTGCGTCCCTCCACGAGCCGCATCGCCCGTCGCGTCGGCCCGGGTCCAGGCCCCCCCGGAGGTGGCCTGACCGTGGCGACGATCGAGACAGACGGTCTGACCAAGGAGTTCGGCGACCTCACCGCCGTCTCCGACCTCGACCTCACCGTCGCCGAGGGCGAGGTGTTCGGCTTCCTCGGCCCGAACGGCGCCGGCAAGTCGACGACGATCAACCTCCTTCTCGACTTCATCCGGCCGACCGCCGGCAGCGTCTCGGTGTTCGGCATGGACGCCCAGGCGCGCTCGGCAGCGGTCCGCCAGCGCGTCGGCGTCCTCCCCGAGGGCTACGGGTTCGACGACCCGCTGACCGGCCGCGAATACGTCGAGTGGGCGATCGAGACGAAGGCCGCCGACGACGACCCCGACGCTCAGCTCGAACTGGTCGGGCTGGGCGGCGACGGCGACCGCCTCGCCGCCGACTACTCGAAAGGGATGCAACAGCGCCTGGCGTTCGCGATGGCGCTGGTCGGCGACCCCGACCTGCTGCTCCTTGACGAGCCGTCGACGGGGCTCGATCCGAACGGCATCCAGAACATGCGCGAGATCGTGCGCGAGCAGGCCGCCGACGGGACGACCGTCTTCTTCTCGAGTCACCACCTCTCGGAGGTCCAGGCGGTCTGTGACCGCGTCGGCGTGATGGACGACGGCGAGCTGGTCGCCGTCGACACGATCGAGGGCCTCGCCGACGCCGCCGGCGGCCACGCGACCATCCGCCTCGAGTGCGCCGAGCCGGGCGCGGTCGACCTCGGCGGCGTCGACGGCGTCGTCGGGACGAGCGTCGACGGACGGACGCTTTCGGTCGAGTGCGCCGACCCGAGCGTGAAGGCCGCCGTGGTCGCCACCGCGGTCGAGCAGACGGCGGTTACGGACGTCGTCTCCGAGACCGCCTCGCTCGAGGAGCTGTTCCACGAGCTGACCCGCGGGGGCCGCGACGAAACCGACGCGACGGCCGCCGGGGAGGTGGCGCAGTGAGCGTCCGCACGGTTGCACGCCGGGACTTCACCGCGGTGCGGCGCTCGCAGGCGCTGTGGGCGGTCGCGACGCTGCTGGCGGTCGTCACCGCGCTGATCGCCTTCGGCTACCAGGGGTACCGCCTGACGCCGCTGGCGGAGACCAGGCAGCTGTTCGGCCAGCTCGGCATGCTGTTCGCCGTGCTCGTGCCCATCGTCGCCCTGGTCGCCAGTTACATGTCGATCGCGGGCGAGCGCGACGGCGGCGGCATCAAGTTCCTGCTGGGCTTTCCCAACACCCGCCGAGAGGTCTTCCTCGGGAAGCTCGCGAGCCGGGCGGTCGTCGTCGCGGGTGGGCTCACGTTCGCGTTCGCGACGGCGACGAGCGTCGCGGTCGCGCGCCACGGCGTCCTGCCGTGGCGGACGGTCCTCGGGCTGTTCGGCGTGACGCTGCTGTACGCGACGGTGTTCGTCGGCGTCGCGGTCGCGCTGTCGGCGGCGGTCGCCACGAAGACGCGGGCGATCGCCGCCGCCGTCGGCTCGTACTTCGTCCTCGTGATCCTGTACGTCCTCCCGACGGTCCGGATGGGGTCGATCGTCGCCTGGGTCCACCACACGATGCTGGGCTTTGCGGCCAACCCCGACCTCTACGACGCCGTCACGTACACGAGCCCCTACATCGCCTACCGGAAGGCGACCAACCTGGTGGTGGCCCCGGCCCACCAGGCGACGGTGTTCCGCCGCAGCGCCGAGGCCGGCCGGGACCTGCCGGTCTACCTCTCCGACGAGTTCGCGCTCGTGGTGTTCGCCATCTGGCTCGTCGTCCCGCTACTGCTCGGCTACCGACGCTTCGAACGGAGTGATCTCGAGTGAGCCCCCGCTCGCGACTGCCATCGCTGTCCGGCGCGCTCGTGCTCGTCGGGATCGTCCTGCTGGTCGGGCCCGCGCTGCTCCCCGTCCAGCCGATGCTGTACCACGACACGCGGCTGGGCCAGCCGGGCAACGCCTCCGAGCTGCGCGAGCGCGGCTTCGAGGTCGTCCCCTACGAGAACCTCAGTGAGCGGGGACAGGCGCTGTACGTCGCGACGCTGGAACACGGCGGCGAGTACGCGGTCCCCCAGGGCCAGGGCGCGTCCGACTTCGCGTATCCGAAACCGTCGGACCGGCGCGTCGAGCGTCCACGGGGGCGCGTTGACGTCGAGGATCGCTACCGAGGCATCGCGATCGAGCGGCCGGCCGACGACGCGGGGCTGCCGCCGGCCGACGAGCCCGTCAGGCTGGCCCGTCGCGAGCGGCCGCCGGGCGAGCGCGGCGGCGAGAACGCGTCGGTCGAACAGCGCCGGCGAGAGATCGCCCGCTACGACCTGCTGCGGACGCGGACGGACCTGCCGCCGCTGTCGGCGACGCCGAACGTGGTGCGGTTGCTGTCGGTCGCCCTGGGCGCGGTCGCGATCGGCGCGGGCGGCTACCGCCGGTCGCGCCCCTGAGCGGCGCCGGCTCCGCTACTCGAGGACGTACGACTGGTGCTGACCGCGCGTCTCGACGTCGACGAACTGGTGGCGGGTACAGTCGCCGACGGCGCCGGCGAACGAGCGGTCCGGCCCGCCCGTCTCGTAGACCTCGTTGGCGCCGCGGAAGCCGCGCTCGGCCAGCTCGCTCGCCAGGTCGTCGGCGAGCGCGGCGCCGGGCTCGAGGTCGACGACCAGCAGCCGGTCGGTGAAGCTCTTGGCCAGCCAGGCGTCGGCGACGGCCTCGCGCTCGCGGAGGCGGGCGACGAACGTCGACAGTTCCGTCTCTCGGTCGGCCATCGTGAGGAGTCCGCACCGCGTCGACAAAGCCGTGGGGCCGAAGCCGTTCGGGACCGGTCAGTCGCCGTCCAGTTCCGGGTCGAACAGTTCCTCGATGGAGCACCCGAAGTACCGGGCCAGGCGGAAGGCCAGCTCCAGAGAGGGGTCGTAGCGGCCGCGCTCGATGCTGTTTATCGTCTGGCGGGTGACGCCGACGGCCGCACCGAGGTCGGCCTGGCTGAGCCCGGCGGCCTCCCGGCGCTCGCGGAGGTCGGTCTTCATCCGGATCGGCGGGTGAGCAGCGTGACGAACCCGAACAGGGCGAACAGCGCGGCGACGTAGACGCCCAGGTACGAGAGCCACGGCGGCCAGGCGTGATAGCCCAGCGCCCACAGGACGACGGCCGTCGGGAAGAACACGGCCGAGGCGACGCCGACGACGCGCAGGGTGCGCCCGGCCGCGCGACGACCGAGCGTCCGGTCGCGCTCGTCGAACAGGGCGGCTGGCGCGCGATACCGGTAGGCGACCGCCGCGAGGCCCAGCAGGACGAAGGCGGCCACCCCCGCCAGCGGGTAGTCGGCGGCGATCAACACGCCGTAGGCCAGGCCGGCGAGCAGCCACAGGCCCACGTACAGGCGACGCGGCGTGATCGGTCGGGGGAGCGTCTCGTTGGTGGTCATGGTGTAAAGCTCGCTGTACAGTAAAGGGTGCTTTACACACCTCCTTAACTCCACCGGTGAGTTCACTCGCGGCCAGCGCTCGGCGGCCGCCGGGCGACATCGGGCGCCGAAACGGCCCGAAGACTCATGCGGGGAGGTTCGTGAGGGACAATGATGGACCACTCGGGAGGGGAGTCGATCACGGTCCTCCACGTGGACGACGAACCGGAGGTACTGGAGCTGGCCGCGACCTTTCTCGAGCGCGAGCGGGCGGGGATCACCGTCGAGACGACGACCGACGTCGGCGACGCCCTCGAGCGGCTGGCCGACGACGAGGCGGTCGACTGCGTCGTCAGCGATTACCAGATGCCCGAGATGGACGGGCTAGCGTTCCTCGCGGCCGCGCGCGAGCGCCGCCCGGGGATCCCGTTCGTCCTCTTTACCGGCCAGGGCAGCGAGGAGATCGCCAGCGAGGCGATCTCTGCGGGCGTGACCGACTATTTCCAGAAGGGCGGCGGCGCCGAGACCTACGCGATGCTGGCCAATCGGATCGAAAACGCCGTCGCCCAGCAGCGCGCCGAGCGGGCGGTCGAGCGGACCCAGCGGCGCTTCCACACGCTCATCGAGGCGTCGGCCGACGTCATCGCCGTCATCGATCCCGACGGCACCTTCGGGTACGTCTCGCCGGCCGCCGAGAACGTCCTCGGGTACGCGCCCGCCGAACTGGAGGGCGAGCCGGCGTTCGCGAACGTCCACCCCGACGACAGCGCCGACGTCCAGGCGGTGTTTTTCGACCTGGTGCAAGATCCCTCGCTGCGGCCGACCCTCGAGTTCCGCTACGAGGACCGCGGGGGGGAGTGGATCACGCTGCAGGCCCACGGGCGTAACCTGCTTGCCGATCCGGACATCGAGGGGATCGTCGTCTACGCGCGCGACGTGACCGAGCGCCGCGAGAGCGAGCGCGAGCTCGATCACTACCACCGGATCGTCGAGACGATGGGCGACGGCGTCTACGCGCTCGACGCCGACGGCGCCTACGCCGAGGTCAACGAAAAGCTGCTGGCGATGACCGGCTACGACCGCGCGGAGCTGCTGGGGGAATCGGCCACCCTGCTGCACGAGGCGAGTGACATCGAGCGCTTCGAGGCCGCGATCGCCGAGCTGTACCGCGGGGACCGCGAGGGGCCGACGACCCTCCAGGCGACGCTGTCGGCCGCCGACGGCACGGAGATCCCCGTCGAGGTCACGCTGACGATCCTGCCGGGCGAGCCCTACCAGGGCAGCGTCGGCGTCGTCCGGGACGTCACCGAGCGCCGCGAGCGCGAGCGCGAACTCGAGGAGTACGAGCGCCTCGTCCACGCCATCCCCGACGAGGTGTACACCCTCGACGCCGAGGGGCGCTTCACGTCGATCATCCCGCCGACCGACGACGACGTGACGACCACCGGTCACGCGCCGGAGGATCTGGTGGGCGAACCCGTCTCCGTGCTCATGGACGAGGCCGACATCGAGCAGGGGGAGGCGGCCATCCGCGAGCTGCTGCGCTCGCCCGACCGCGAGCGCACCTCCTTCGAGATGGAGACGGTCGCCCGCGACGGCGAGCGCGTCCCCCACGAGAACCACATCGCCCTGCTGACCGGCGAGGACGGCGAGTTCCGCGGCACCGTGGGCGTCCTCCGGGACATCACCGACCGGCGCGAGCGCGAGCGCGAACTCGAGCGCCAGAACGAGCGCCTCGAGCGCTTCGCCGCGGTCGTCAGCCACGACCTGCGCAACCCGCTGAACGTAGCGCGGATGAACCTCGACCTGCTCTCTGACGCCGACCCGGAGTACGTCGAACCGATCGACCGCGCCCACGACCGCATGGAGCAGATCATCGACGAGTTGCTGACGCTGGCAAAGACCGGCCAGGCCGTCGACGAGCGGACCGCCGTCGACCTCGACGCGGTCGCCGCCGACGCCTGGGACCACGTCGAGACCGCCGACGCCACGCTTTCGGTCGAGACCACGGCGACCGTCGAGGCCGACCCCAACCGCCTCCAGCAGCTGTTCGAGAACCTCGCTCGCAACGCGGTCGAACACGGCGGCGACGAGGTCGCCGTCACCGTCGGTGCCCTCGAAGGCGGCTTCTACGTGGCTGACGACGGCCCGGGGATCCCGTCCGAGGAGCGCGAGCGCGTCTTCGAGTCCGGGTTCACGACCGCCGACGGTGGGACCGGCCTCGGACTGGCGATCGTCTCCGAGATCGTCGAGGCCCACGGCTGGGACGCCGCCGTCACCGAGAGCGCCGACGGCGGCGCGCGCTTCGAGGTGACTGGCGTCGAACTCGACTGAACGAGCGCCAGACGGGCCGGCGATCACGGTGCTCGACAGCGCCGGACCGCCCTCGATGGCGCCCCGCAGGACGAACGCCGACGCCAGCACCCACAGGCCGACCAACGCGGCGAGCCACCGCGGCCACGGGACGAGCGATTCCGGGTCAGTCGCCACTGCCCGTGACTGTCGGTCGCCACCTCGATTCCGCCAGTCGCGCCGCGGCGACACGTGACACGAGTATGGTTTTTTGGGGCGCACACACGAGCGCCGCGGTGACCCTCCGGCGACGCCGGGGCACGAAGCCGGCGTGCGAACGACCCTGGGCCGGCGCTAATCGCCACCGGGCTCCCGGGTGCCAGATCGGCCGCGAACTCCCCTGAGACGCGCTGATGCGGCCGCTGTGCGGGGCGTCGTGAGCGCCAGATAGTTGCCACGTGGACGAATCCCAAGCCGGGTTTTTCCGTGTCGAGACCGAACTCTGAAGCGGAGGAATCGACCATGAGTGAAATCGTCGAATGGCTCGCGGGCATCAACACCATCCTCGGTGCGTGGCTCGTGGCCGTTCCGTTCGTGTTCGCTGACGCGGTGGGGCTGGGCACAGGCTTCGCGTTCTGGAACTACATCGTCGTCGGCGCCGCGATCGTCGTACTTTCGGGGTACGACTGGTGGGTCGCAGACGACGACCACCCGGGCAACTCCTGGGCCGCCGGCGGGAGCGCGATCCTCGGCCTGTGGATCTTCATCACGCCGTTCGTGACGGCCGCGGGAGTGAGCGGTCTGCTCCTGTGGAACGACGTCATCGTCGGCGGGATCGTCGCGGTCCTGGCCGGGTACAACGCCTACGAGTCCAGCACGTACGACACCACCGTGACGGAGACTGCGACGTAAGCACTGATTTCGTCGGGCGAGCGCTGACCGGTCGAAACCTCCAGGTACAACCGAGTCGGTGACGCCGTCACCGGCTTTCTCCCGATCGCTGTGCCACCGACAGCGGCGGCGCTCACCCGTCGGCGTCACGCGCCTCACGCGCGACCGCCTCGAAGTTCGGGAAGATCGCCTTCACGTCGACCGCCTCGTTGTGGACCCCGTCGTTGACCAGCTCCAGCATCCGCTCGACGTGGCGGCCGTCAGTCCCGCGCTGGCGCATGATCGCCCGCGCGTTCGCCCGGTCCATCTCCGGGTGCAACTGGACGCCGAACGCCCGGTCACGCGCGAACGCGTGCAGTGAGAAGGGGTTGCTCGCAAGGGGCCGCGCGCCGTCGGGGAGCGAGACGACCTCGTCGGAGTGGGCCGTGAACGCCACGAACCACTCGTCGAGGTCCTCGAACAACCGGGACGAGCTCTCACGGTGGATCATGTGGTAGCCCAGTTCCCGCTCGCCCATGGGCCTGACCGACCCGCCGAGCGCGTCCGCGAGCACCTGATGTCCGAAACAGACTCCGAGCAGCGGCAGGCGCCAGTCCGCGGCGTCTGTGACCCAGCCCACCACGTCGTCGATCCAGTCGCGGTCCCAGTACACCGAGGCCGCGGAGCCGGAGATCACCGCCCCGTCGTGGGGGAACTCGCCGTTCGAGACCGGAGGCGGCAGGTCGCCGTCGCGCACGTCGTAGCGCACCACCTCGGCGTCGAACGAGCGGGAGAAGTTGCGCGGCGCCTCGTCGGTCTCGAAGGACGCATCGAGCAAGGCGAACTCGAGGCCCATGTGTGAATGGACACGTCTCGGGGAGTTGGTTGTTTCGGCCCCCGGAGGGGTCGACGCTCACGGGGTCGGCTCGGTGTCGTCGTCGCAGGTGCGCTCGTCCAGGCTGGCGCCCACGAGCCTGCGGACCAAGAGCGTGAGTTCGGTGTCGGCGCCGTCGCTCCAGATCGCGGTCTCTTCGCGACCGGTGGCCGTCTCGCTGATAGACGAGAGCAACACGACGTCGCGGTCGGCCATCAACAGCCCGGTAAGTGTCGCGCCCCGGGTCTCGAGTGGAGCCAGGTCGTCGAACGGGTGCCAGATCGTCGCGCCCGGGAGGCGGCGACTGATCTCCTCGGAGACGGCATCCGAGGACGAGCCGACGATCACGTCGACGCCGCGGTCGATCGCGCTCCGCCCGGCGCGATAGCACTCGTCGCACAGCGCGGCGTCCTCGGTGACGTAGCCGAACACTTCTTCGTTCGCCCGCGTCAGCAGGTACTGTGAGCGTTGGGCGACGTTCTCCCGGCCCTCGATCGACCAGACGCCGCTCGCCGAACTGGCCTTCCCGGCCTTCTCGATCGATCGGAGCGCGTCCTCGGCTGTCTCGAGATGTGCGGCGAAGTTGCGCTCGAACGTTCGCATCGCGAGGTCGATCGGCACCGCCCGAAACCGCCGTGGCGTGCCGTCGCTGATCTCCACTAACCCCCGCTCGCCGAGGCGCTCGCCGAGGTCGTACACACGCGTTCGCGGGACGTTCGAGTGCTCGCTGATCTCGGCGGCCGTCCCCGAATCCAACTTCGTCAGCGCGACGAGGCACCGCGCCTCGTTCAACGTCAGCCCCACCGCCTGCAAGGCTTCGATCGCCCGCGACTCGTCGCTCGTGAGACCCATCTTCACGCCGAGAGGAGGCGAGGGGTGATAAACCCAACATTTGTTCGGTAGTATGGTGTTGTTATGGTTATAACTACAACAATAGGAACCTTATGCGATGTTATTTTGGGATATCAGCTCCAATAATGGGTCAGTAAGTTACATCTCAGTCGTTTGACCTTGGTCAGCCATGGTGGACGATAGCGGCGGCGACGCGGAACGAGAGACAGATACGCTCGCCCAGGGCGTCAGCGACGACCTCGGCGAGGACCTAGAGACGGAGATCGAGGACATCGCGGAGGACATCGACGCGGAGGCCGACTACGACAACGAGGCCGCGAGCGAGATCCAGCGATCGATCGCAGACCTGCACGACTCCTCGATCGAGATCGCCCGCCAACTCGGCGAGATCCGCGAGGGGACCGCCGAGCAGTACGAGGGCATGGAACAGGTCGCCGAGGAGGTCTCGAACCTCTCGGCGGCCGTCGAGGAGATCGCCTCTTCCTCCGAGGAGGTCTCAGCTGCCAGCCAGCAGGCCAAGGAACTGGCCGACGACGGCCAGGACTCGGCCGGCGAGATCCGCGGAGCCATGGACAAGATCCAGACGGCCGCAGGCGACGTCGCCGACGACGTCGAGCAGATCCAGGACAGCGTCACGGAGATCGACAAGGTGGTCGACGTGATCAACGACATCGCCGAACAGACGAACATCCTGGCGCTGAACGCCAGCATCGAGGCGGCGCGCGCGGGCGAGGGCTTCGCCGTCGTCGCCCGGGAGGTCAAGTCGCTGGCCGAGGAGTCCCAGGACCACGCCGGCGAGATCGAGGAGATGGTCGACGGGATCAAACGCGATACCGACAGTGCCGTCTCCTCGCTGTCGGCCAACAACGAGCGAATTGAGGCCGGCATCGAGTCGGTCGACGACGCCGTGGAGATCCTCGATGACATCCACAGCGCCGTTTCGGAAGTCAACGACGGGATCGCCGAGGTGGCGACGGCGACCGACCAGCAGGCGGCCTCCACCGAGGAGGTCGCCAGTATGGTCCAACAGACCACGGCGGCGGCCGATCAGATCGCCACCCAGACTGCCGAGATTGCCGCCCAGATCGACGCACAGACCGACAGCATCGTCGACATCGACACGGCGGTCGAGGACTTGATGGACGACATCGACGACACCGAGGCGAGCGCACAGGCGGCCACCGACGACTGATCGGCGACCGCCACGGGCGTGCGACCGTCGGTCCAGCCCAGCGGCTCAGACCCACTCGTCCGGGAGCGCGTCGCCGTTCGCCAGCAGCAGTTCCAGCACGGGCGCGATCTCGCCGAATCGCGGGCCGGGCGCGACCCGGTCGGCCTCGCGATGCCACTCGACGTACTCGAGGTCGGCGAGCAGCGGGAGATCGCGGTGGTGGAGGACGGTCCGCAGGCGCTCGGCGTCGTCCGCGAAGTGTTCGGCCGGGCAGAGCGCCTCGGCGTCACCAGCGCGGTCGACCAGGGCGACGAGCAGCCGCCGCCGGGGGTGGGTCCCGAGCGCGTCGAGCACGCGGTCGAAGACGGGGTCGGTCAAGAGTTCCTGTTCGGTCATCGCGTGCTCCGTCGGTCGTGTCGCTGGGGTCGGCGAGCCATTGCACTCACCAGAGGGAGCGGAGCCGCTCGCATCAGGTCGGTGGTTGTTCAGACAAGCCGTTTAGAAGCCCGTTCGGGTCGTCACTCCTCGCGGTACCGGCCGAGCGTGTTCTCGATCAGCGCGTTGACGCCCCGTCGGAGGCGGTTGGAGACCGACTGCTGGCTGACGCCGAGGTCGGCGGCGATGGCCTCCCCCGAGGTGGCGCTGGGCGTCTCGTAGTAGCCCGCGTCGTAGGCCGCAAGCAGCGCCTCGCGCTGTTTCGACGTCACGCCGTACTGCTCGCCGCCCGGGATCTGGGGCCGGGAGAGCTGGTGGAGGGTCACCTCGCCGTACCGCCGGAAGTGCGCCTCGAATTCGCTGAAGTGCTCGCGCGAGCCGAAGCGGACCCACAGGCGCCACTCGCCGTCGCTCCCGCGCGCCTCGAGGACGACCCCTTCGTGGTCCAGCACCGACTGCAGGCGCTCGGCGACCTCGTCGGCCCACGTGATCTGGAAGAGGTTAGCGTCGTCGAACGAGTCGGTCACCTCGGCGTCCGCGACGGTCGGGTCGGCGGCCGCGGCGGCGGCGAACGCCTCGCAGTCGGCGTCGAGGATCCAGACGAACGGCATCACGTACTTCGGGCTGTGCGCGACCAGTCGGTCGAGTTCCGCCGTGGCCTCGGGGACGGCCGCCAGCGCGTCCCCGAGACAGAACGCCTCGGCGGGGACGCTGAAATCTGCGACGACGCTCATGCCCCCCGTCTGACGGCGAACGGTAAAAGCACATCACTGTGGTCCCGCTGGGGCGTCGATCGGGGCGCTCAGACCGCGTCGCTCCCCTCGAAGGCGTACGCGCCGGCGACGACGAACACGAGGGCGAAGCCGACCATCACCAGCAGGTCCACGCGCGGGTCGAACGTCGAGACGCCCGCGAGCACGCCCCGCAGGCCGTCGATCCCGTAGGTCAGCGGGTTGACGTAGGTGACGTAGCGGACGACCGGCGGGAAGTTCGAGACGGGATAGAGCGCCCCCGACAGGAACAGCAGGGGAAAGAGCACGAAGTTGAACAGGAGGTTGAACGCCTGGAAGTCGTCGATGCGGGAGGCGAAGACCAGCCCGAGGCCGATGAACGTCGCGCCGATCAACAGCATGAACGCCACCGCGGGGACGAGCCCGAGCCATGAGACCGGGCGAAAGCCCACCAGGATCGAGATGAACAGCAGGAGCAGCCCCTGGATGGCCGCGGTGGTGGTGCTGCCGGCGACGCGTCCGAGCGCGATCGAGACGCGGTCGACCGGCGTGACGAGGATCTCCTTGAGGAAGCCGAACTGGCGGTCGAACAGGACGGAAATGCCGCCGAACGACGCCGAGAACAGCATCGTCATGCCGACGATCCCGGGGACGAGGTACTGCAGGTAGCTGACGTCCCCGCTCGCGCCCGCGACGGGCATCGACCGGAAGCCGAACCAGAAGCCGACCAGGAACAGAAAGGGCAGCGCGAGCGTGCTGAGCACGCGCGATTTCGAGCGCCGGAAGCGCTTCATCTCCCGCAGCCACAGCACGTATATCGCCGCCAGGTTCGTCCCGCGCATCAGCGCCCCCGCCGCGCGCGGACCATCCGTTCCATCCGGCTCTCGGCGCCCTCCTCGCGGATCTCCCGGCCGGTGAGTTCGATGAAGACGTCCTCGAGGCTTGGCTCGCGCATCGAGACGGACGTAATCTCCCAGTCGGCGTCCGCCGCGTCCGCGAACAGCGTCGGGAGGCGCCGGCTGCCGTCGTCGACGGTCAGGCGGAGCGTCTCGTCGGACGCCTCGACGCCGCCGACCCAGTCGTAGCCGTCGACGAGCGCGCGGAAGGCGGCGCGGTCGCC
The DNA here is from genome assembly GCA_042217345.1 of Haloarculaceae archaeon. Taxonomy (GTDB): domain Archaea; phylum Halobacteriota; class Halobacteria; order Halobacteriales; family Haloarculaceae; genus Halorientalis. Next base: position 10,336 of record JBDGSW010000150.1, on the reverse strand, counting down.
CTCGACGCCGACGGTGATCACGTCGCCGCCGATCGCGTCTTTCAGCGCCGGGGGCGCGCCCTCGGTGACGAGTCGACCGTCGTCGATGACGCCGATGCGGTCACAGAGCGCGTCGGCCTCATCCATGTAGTGGGTCGTCAGCACGACCGTCACGTCGGTCTCGTCGTTGAGCCGGGTGACGTACTCCCAGACGTGTCGGCGGGTCTGGGGGTCCAGGCCGAGCGTCGGCTCGTCGAGGAACAGGACCGCGGGGCGGTGGACGAGCCCGCGGGCGATCTCCAGGCGACGCCTCATCCCGCCGGAGTACGTCTCGACGAGGTCGTCGGCGCGGTCGGCCAGCTCGACCAGTTCGAGGACCTCCCGGATGCGCTCGCGGCGCAGCTGGCGGTCCATGCCGTACATCACGCCGTGGAAGGAGAGGTTCTCGCGGGCGGTCAGCTCCTCGTCGAGCGCGGGCTCCTGGAAGACCACGCCGATCGATCCGCGGACGGCGTCGCGCTCGGTGCGCACGTCGTGGCCCGCGACGCTGGCGGTGCCGCTCGTCGGCGAAAGCAGCGTCGAGAGGACGTGCACCAGCGTCGACTTCCCCGCGCCGTTGGGCCCGAGCAGCCCGAACAGCTCCCCCTCGTCGACGGCCAGGCTCACCCCGTCCAGCGCCCGCACCGCCCCGAAGCGCTTGGTCACGTCGTCCACCTCGATCGCGGCCATGGGGGTACTTCGAGAGCCGAGTACGTGCGTCTTGTCCTCCCGACGACGCGCCGTCGCGGCCGACCGGACCCGTGAGCAAGCGGCCGTCAGGCACGCACGACGGCGTCGAGCAGCTTCGACTGCGCGGCGGCGAGGTGTTCGGTGAACGTCGAGCGGGTGATGTCGAGTGCGTCGGCGACCTCGCCGGCGTTGGCCCGCTTGGGATACTCGAAGTAACCCAGGTCGTGGGCCGTCTCCATCACCGATCGCTGGCGCTCGGTGAACATCTCGCGGTCGATCAACACGAGGTCGCCGTCGGACCCGTCGGGCCGGGCCGCGGTGAGCCGGCGCAGCGAGACGTCCGCGAAGTCCGCCCGGAGGTCGGCCACCAGGTCGCCGACGGCGTCGGGATCGGTCACGTACACCTGCAGGACGTGCGTCCGCCCGTCGACGACGACGTCGTCGATCGGCACGCCCTTGCGCTCGATCACGCGACAGACGCAGTCGCGCTCGCAGCCCCCCCGGATCCGGTAGCAGACCTTCGAGCCGTAGTCGAAGACCGGTTCGGCGTCGGTGACCGTCGCGTCGGCGTCGACGACGAAGTCGGTCGCGCGCTCACCCCCTTCGGCGGTCGCGCTGCGCACCACCTCCTCGACGTGGGCGTCCGGCGCGTGGGCGGTGATCTCGCAGAAAGTGGGCGAGCCGATCTCCAGTTCCGCGCAGATCCCGTGAGCCATGCCAGTCATCATCACTCAACGCAGGCATAACGTTTTGGTCGGGTCGCCCCGGGGCGGCCCGGCCGTCAGGCGGCCAGGCGGCGTCGGCGCAGCGAGAGCATCCAGTAGATGATCGCGAACACGCCGATCGGGACGATCGCGGTGAGCGCCAGCAGGATCGGGTCCAGCGTCGCGCTCGCGACGCCCAGTTCCTCGGCGACGGTCGACTTCATGCCGGCGATCGACAGCATGATGATCAGCGTGATCGCGCCGACGCCCAGGCCGGTCTGGACCGGGCGGTCCAGCGGGTCGACCGTGAAGTGCACCGGGTGGTCGGCGTTGTCGATCAGCGGCCAGACGATCATCAGCCCGATGATCAACAGCGGCAGGACGATCCCGCCGAGCAGGCGCCCGGGCAGCAGCTTCAGCGCGCCGAACACCCACATGAAGAACCAGTCGGGCGTCACGCCCGGTGGAGTCGACGTGGCCGAGGCCGGGCCGACGACCGCGACCCGCTGGACGGGGAAAAAGCCGGCCAGCAGCGTGATCGCCGTCGCCGTCAGCAGGAAGACGATCGTCGAGAGCAGCGCCTGCTGGGGGAACAGCGGCAGCCCGACGACCACCGAGTCGTCGTCGGGCGCCGGGCCCGACTCGTCGCTGCGCGATTTGGGCGCGTGTTCGGAGTGTTTCTGCGTGATGAGGATGCCCATGTGGATCGCCACGAGGACGGCGATCGCCGCGGGCACGAGGAAGACGTGCAGGAAGAACATCCGCGGGATCGCCACCGCGGCGTCGTCGGGGAACGCGCCGCCGAAGACCAGCCCCTGGAGCCACGAGCCGAGCACCGGGACCGACCCGGCCATCTCGAAGCCGATGCCGGTCGCGGTCTTGCTGAAGTTGTCGAACGGTAGCGCGTAGCCGAAAAAGCCCTCGACGAGCGAGAGCAGCAGCAGGGTGCCGCCGACGAACCAGTTGGGCTCGTGGGGGTTGCGGTACGAGCCGCTGAAGAACACCCGGAACATGTGCAGGGCGATCGAGGCGATGAAGATGTACGCCGCCCAGTGGTGGGCCATCCGGACGAACATGCCGAAGGGCGTGTCGTACGTGATCGTCAGCACGCTCGCGAACGAACTGGGGACCGTCTGGCCGGCGTAGGCCGCGACGGCGCCCTCGTAGGTGGTGTCGCCGGCCGACGGGCTGTATAGCAGCCCCAGGAAGGTCCCGGTCGCGACCAGGAGAATGAACGAGAACAGCGCCACCTCGCCCAGCAGGAACGAGCCGTAGCGGTCCTCGGGGAAGGCCTTCCCGAAGACGCCCCGGTCGAGGTCGAAGCGCGCGTCGAGCCAGCGGAACAGCCGGCTGTTGGGGAAGGGGTCGCGCGTCTCGACGGGCAGGGCGCCCTCGACGTCGGGGTGGTCGGGCTCGGCGTCGGGACCGGTCGTCGGTTTCGATTGGGTGTCGCTGGCCATGGTCACTTCGGCCCCACTGGTCCCTCGAAGGCGCCGGTGGCGATCAGGAGGCTGTCCTGCTCCTCGGAGACGGCGATGGGCAGCTGCGGGAGCGCCCGCGGCGCGGGTCCGCCGGTGACTTCGGCGCCCTTCAGCGGGTCGAAGGTCGTGTCGTGACACGGGCAGTGCAGGGCGTCGCCCTTCCGGCCCGAGACCAGACAGCCCTCGTGGGTGCAGACCTTCGAGTAGGCGACGTAGCCCTTCGGCGTCCAGTCGGTGTTGGTCGGGTCCTCGTAGCTGTCGGCGCCGAAGCGCAGCAGCGCGGTCGTGGCGTCTTTGGCCGTGACGGCGCCGCCGCCTTCCTTCTCGGGGAAGGCCGTCAGCTCCTCGCCGCTGCCGGCGGGCAGGGCGTCCAGGCCCAGGCGGTTGCCGTCCTGGTCGACGAGGAACGTGCCCTCGACGTAGAACTGCTCGGGGCCGCTGTTGACCTCGCCGGGCAGCCCCCAGACGGCGTCGACGACGACGCCGACGATCGAGACGGCGCCGCCGATGCCCAGCAGCCACTTGGCGGTGGTACGGCGGCTGGCCGTCAGCGGATCGTCGACGGACTCCTCGGCGGCCGGTTCGTCGCTCGGGGGTGGGGAATCGTCGCTCATGAGTCGCCCTCGATCGCGTGTTCTCTCGGTTCGACGACGGTGACGTGCGGGACGAAGTACGCCGTATAGAGGACCAGCGACAGCGTCAGCGACAGCAGCACGATCGCCAGATCGACCGCGATGTACTGGGTGCGCGCCAGCGTGACGCCCTCGGCGACCAGGAAGATCGTTCCGAGCACCGTCAGGACGGTCGACGCCGCCAGCGACGTCAGCCCGATCGACGCGCCCGACGCCGGGACGTACTCCAGGACCTGCCGGCCGTGCTTGACGAGGTACGTCGGCACGGTGACCGGCCGGCCGTCCGCCCGCGCGCCCTCGTGGCGCCGCCCCAGCCGGTCGAGGAACTGGAAGACGGCCACGAACACGCCCGTCAGCAACAGCAGCGCGACCCACGTGATGACGCCCGACTGGGTCGTCGACACCTCGACGGGGCCGTCGACGAACCCGGCGGTCGGCGCGAACGGGTGGGCCGACCGGACGACCTCGACGGGCTCGGCGCCGGTGCCGAGGCTGACGCCGCCTTCGCCGGCCATCGCGAAGTACCACAGCGGGCCCAGCGTGGCCGCGATCAACAGCAGGATGACGACTGTCTCGCGTCTCATCTCACTATGCGAGCCCCCTGGTGACCGGACCGCGGACCCCGGACGCCGCGAGCTGGCGGCGTCCCCGATCGAGCGCCGGCGAGCGAGGCGTGCCGCGTGGCGCGGTCGGTACTGTCCTGTATGTCGAACACGATATGGGAGGATGCCGGAGCAGACAGTATAAAGGGGGTCCCCCGATCCGGCGGGCCTTTTTACCGGGCGCCGCAGCCACCGGCTGATTCGGGGCGGAGCGGGCGCCGGCCCGGCGGCGCCGCCGGCACCGACGACTTCGGGGCGCCGCCAGCGGTCACGGCCGCGGTGGGGGCCGCCTCGCGCCCCGACCGCCGGACGTCGCACCGGTCGCGGCGCCGCCGGGGACCGAACGCCGGAAATCCCGCGTATAAACACCCCCCATACGCGGGGCCCGGTTATGTTGCGGTCCGACGCCGAGGGGCTCCTAGACGATGCAGTCTCGTAGTCCTATCCAGCGCCAGTGCGCGTCGAACAGCGCCGCCAGACGGGGGGGTCGGACGCACCGATGAGCGGACAGGAGCGATCGGCCCGCGACGGGCTCTCGCGGCGGGACTTCCTCGCCGGCGCGGGCACGGCGACGGTGCTGGGGGCGACCGGCCTCGGGCTGTCCCAGCGGGGCATGGACGGCCTCGAGGTCGCGGCCAACCCCATTGGCTCGTACCCCTACCGCGACTGGGAGGACCTCTACCGCGAGCAGTGGGACTGGGACTCGACCCACCGCAGCACCCACGGCGTCAACTGCACCGGGTCCTGTTCGTGGCAGGTCTACGTCAGGAACGGCCAGGTCTGGCGCGAGGAGCAGGCCGGCGACTACCCCGTCTTCGACGAGTCTGTCCCGGACCCCAACCCCCGCGGGTGCAACAAGGGCGCGTGTTACTCCGACTACGAGTACGGGGAACAGCGCCTCAAGTACCCGCTCAAGCGCGTCGGCGAGCGCGGCGAGGGCAAGTGGAAGCGCATCTCCTGGGACGAGGCCCTCACCGAGATCGCCGAGAAAGTACTCGAGGAGGTCACGGCCGGCCGCTACGACGCCATCAGCGGGTTCACCCCGATTCCGGCGATGAGCCCGATCTCCTTTGCCTCGGGCTCGCGGTTGGTCAACCTGCTGGGCGGGGTCTCCCACAGCTTCTACGACTGGTACTCGGACCTCCCGCCGGGCGAACCGCTCACCTACGGCGTCCAGACGGACAACGCCGAGAGCGCCGACTGGTACAACAGCGACTACCTCATCGCCTGGGGGTCGAACGTCAACGTCACCCGGATCCCCGACGCGAAGTACTTCCTCGACGCCCAGTACAACGGCACGAAGCGAGTGGGGATCTTCCCCGATTACTCGCAGACGGCGATCCACTGCGACGAGTGGATCTCCCCCAAGCCGGCGACCGACGCCGCGCTGGCGCTGGGGATGGCCCGCACCATCGTCGAGGAGGGGCTGTACGACGAGGCCCACCTCAAGGAGCAGTCGGACATGCCGCTGCTCGTCCGCGAGGACACCGGGAAGTACCTCCGGGGCGCCGACGTCGGCCTCGGCGGCGAGCAGACCCTGCTGATGGTCGACAGGGACGGCCGCGTCCAGAAGGCCCCCGGCTCGCTCGGCGAGCGCGACGGGAAATCCGACCCCGACTCGAGCATCGAGCTCTCGTTCGACCCGCAGCTGTCGGTCGACCAGGTCGTCAACACGACCGACGGCTCGGTGCGGGTGCGCACGGTGTGGGACCGCCTGCGCGACGAGCTCTCGACGTACACCCCCGCGCACGTCCACCAGGAGACGGGCGTCGGCAGGCAGACCTACCAGCGCGTCGCCCGGGAGTTCGCCGACGCCGACGCCGCCAAGATCATCCACGGCAAGGGCGTCAACGACTGGTACCACAACGACCTGGGCAACCGCGCCATCCAGCTGTTGCTGACGCTGACGGGCAACATGGGCCGGCCCGGGACGGGCTTCGACCACTACGTCGGCCAGGAGAAGATCTGGACCGTCCACGGCTGGAAGTCGCTGTCCTTCCCGACCGGGAACGTCCGCGGCGTCCCGACGACGCTGTGGACGTACTACCACGCCGGCATCCTCGACAACACCGACCCCGACACCGCCCGGCGCATCCGCGAGTCCGTCGCCAACGACTGGATGCCGGTCTACCCCAGCGAGCGCGCCGACGGCACGCGCCCCGACCCCAGCGTCATGTTCGTCTGGCGCGGGAACTTCCTCAACCAGTCGAAAGGCGGCATGGCCGTCGAGGACACGCTGTGGCCCAAGCTCGACCTCGTGGTCGACGTCAACTTCCGGATGGACACCACGGCGCTGTACAGCGACATCGTGCTGCCGGCCGCCAGCCACTACGAGAAACACGACCTCTCGATGACGGACATGCACAGCTACGTGCATCCGTTCACGCCGGCGGTCGAGCCGCTGGGCGAGTCCAAGACCGACTGGGAGATCTTCCGGGCGCTGGCCGAGAAGATTCAGGAACTCGCCAGCCAGCGCGGCATCGAGCCCGTCCAGGATCGGAAGTTCGACCGCGAGATCGACCTGCAGTCGGTCCACGACGACTACGTGCGCGACTGGATTTCCGGCGAGGCCGACGCGCTGGCCGACGACAAGGCCGCCTGCGAGTTCGTCCTCGAGCACTCAGAGCAGACCAACCCCCCGGACAGCCCCGAGCAGATCACCTTCGACGACATCGTCGAACAGCCACGTCGGTTCCTCGCGGCCGGCGACCACTGGACCTCCGAGATCAACGACGGCGAGGCGTTCACTCCCTGGCAGGACTACGTCCAGGACAAACAGCCCTGGCCGACGCTGTCGGGGCGCCAGCAGTACTACATCGACCACGACTGGTTCCTCGAACTCGGGGAGGAGCTGCCCACGCAGAAGGCGCCGCCGACCGACGACGGCTGGGGCGACTACCCGCTGAAGTACAACACGCCCCACGGCCGGTGGTCGATCCACTCGACGTGGCGCGACCACCCGAAGATGCTCCGGCTGAATCGCGGCGAGCCCGTCGTCTACCTCCACCCGCAAGACGCGAAGGAACGCGGCATCGAGGACGGCGACGAGGTCGAGGTGTACAACGACCTCGATACGATCACCGCGAGCGCGAAGATCTACCCGAGCGCCCAGCAGGGGACCGTCCACTTCTACCACGGCTGGGAGCGCTTCCAGTTCCCCGACCGCGGCAACTTCAACACCCTCGTCCCGATGTACATGAAACCCACCCAGCTGATCCAGTACCCCGAAGACGGCGGCGAACACCTCTCCTTCCAGCCGAACTTCTGGGGCCCGACCGGCGTCAACAGCGACGTCAACGTCGACGTCCGCAAGCCAGGAGGTGACGGGCAGTGAGCTCCGAGTCCGGCGACCAGCCCGCCGCGAAGGGCGTCGACCTGGCCTCGGGCATCGACCACCAGGTCGCGATGGTGATGGACCTCAACAAGTGCATCGGCTGTCAGACCTGCTCGATCGCCTGTAAGGAGCTCTGGACGGACTCGGGCGGCCGCGAGTACATGTACTGGAACAACGTCGAGACCCGGCCCGGCCAGGGCTACCCCCGCAACTGGGAGGACAAGGGCGGCGGCTGGCAGGAGGGCAACCCCCAAAAGCGCAAGGACGGCGAGATCCCCACCCAGGAGGACTACGGGCGTCCGTGGGACTTCCCCCACGAGTCGGTGCTGTTCCAGGGCAGCGACGAGGCGGTCCGCCCGGAGGGCCCCGACCCGCAGAACGGCCCCAACTGGGACGAAGACGAGGGCGCCGGCGAGTACCCCAACTCCTATTACTTCTACCTGCCGCGGATCTGCAACCACTGTACGCACCCCTCCTGCGTCGAGGCCTGTCCCAGGAACGCCGTCTACAAGCGCGCCGAGGACGGCATCGTCCTGATCGACCAGGACCGCTGTCGGGGCTACCGCTACTGCGTCGAGGGCTGTCCCTACAAGAAGATCTACTACAACGCCGTCAAGAAGACCTCCGAAAAGTGCATCTTCTGTTACCCCCGGATCAAGGGCGACGGCCCCGACGGGGAGATCCAGCCCAACGCCTGCGCCGAGCAGTGCCCGCCCCAGCTGCGCCACGTCGGCTTCCTCGACGACGAAAAGGGGCCCATCTACAAGCTCGTCGAGGAGTACGAGGTGGCGCTGCCGCTGCACCCTGACTTCCGGACCCAGCCCAACGTCTACTACATCCCGCCGACGGCGCCGCCCCAGCACTCCGAGGACGGCGAGCGCGTCGACGTCGACCGCATCCCGCCGACGTACCTCGAGAAGCTGTTCGGCGAGCGGGTCCACGACGCCCTGGCCACCATCGAGCGCCACCGCGAACGTGTCGAGAACGGCGGCTCCAGCGAGCTGATGGAGATGCTCCAGGACAAGAACCCCGCCCAGCAGTACCGACTCGGGGTGTTCAACGATGACTGACCGCTCGCGCCAGCTCACGGCCGCGTTGGCGGCGGTCGTCCTCCTCGGCACCGTCGTCGGGACGATGGTCGCCGCCGGCCGTCCCGCTGGCGAGATCCACGTCGAGGCCGTCGACTCGGCCGACTACGCCGCACCGGGCCACGCCGGCTGGCAGGACGTCCCCGCGCGCACGGTCGCGCTGACGGCCGCGCCCAGCGGTCTCCCGCAGGCCAGCAACACCACCGTCACCCAGGCGCGCGTCCAGGCCGCCGAGACCGACTCGAGGCTGTACGTGCGGGTCTCGTGGGCCGACGCCACCGTCGACCGCAACGAGAGCGATCCCCGCCAGTTCGCCGACGCGGTCGCCCTGGAGATGCCCGTCAACGCCAGCGGCCCGCAGCCGCCGATCGCCATGGGCAGCAACAAGAACATGGTCGACGTCTGGTACTGGAGCGGCAGTACGGGCAGCCAGGAGCTGCTCGCGGGCGGCGCCGCCACGCTGACCGAGTTCCAGTCCGACCACGTCGCCACGCAGGTCCGCCGCGACGGCGGACAGTGGCAGGTCGTGTTCGCGCGAAACCTGTCGGCGCCCGGCGCCAACCGGACGGCCCTGGACGGCCAGCAGGACGTGCCGGTCGCACTGGCCGTCTGGAACGGCTCGAACATGGAGCGCTCGGGCCGGAAGGCCGTCTCCACCTGGCAGTACTTTCCGCTTGGACCCGGCCTGCAGGGCCCGCCGCTGCAGACGCTGTTCTGGGCGCTCGCCGGGCTCGCGCTCGTCGCGATCGTCCTCGTGACGATCCGGTCGGTCTCGAACGGGATAGAGGTGACCGGCGGTGAGTGAGACGCCCGCCGCCCCCGCTGACGACGCGGACGCGGACGCGGAGGCCGAGGTGCTCTCGCCGACAGATCTACGCGTCGACGCGACCGCGCTGGGCGGGCTGTACACGCTGCTCGCGCGCGGCTTTCGCCACCCCGACGACGAACTGCACGCCGCGGCCGCAGACGGGCGACTGCGCGAGGAAGTCGAGACGCTCGTCGAGCGCGCCGACCTCGACGTGTCGGTCCCGCCGCTGTCGACCGACGACGACGCCGAGACGCTGTCGGCGCGGTACAACGACCTGTTCGTCATCGGCTACTCGGAGTACGACGATCCGACCGACGGGTCGCTGTCGGCCACGGGGCCGCCCGTCTCGCTGTACGAGTCCAGCTACCGCGACGAGGTGTCCTGGAACGACGTCAACCTCGACCTCGCGCGGGCCTACGAGTACTTCGGCGCCGAGCCCGACACCGAGTTCCGCGACCACCACGACGCGCTGCCGGTGATGCTCGAGTTCACGGGCTACCTCTGTCGGCTGGCCGCGACCGGCGAAGCAGGCCTCGACGACGCCCGCCTGGACCTGATCGACCGCCACGTCTCCTACGCCGTCGAGGGCGTCGCCGACCGCCTCGACGCCGAGGCCGATCCCGGGCTGTACGGCGACCTCGGGCGACTGGCCCGCCGGGTGGTCGACGCCGACCGCGACGCGCTCGTCGCCGCGCGGGAGGCCGCCGGTGGAGGCGAGTCGACGTGAGCCACGACAGTGCTGCGCTCGAGCACGATCGCGCGCCGACGCTCGCCGCCGTGCGCGCGCACCTGGCCACTCACGGCACCCGCGACGCGAGCCTGCTGGCCGCCGCGCTGACCGGCGCGCTCGCGCTCGTCCGACTCGTCCACAACGCGCCGCTGCGCTCGCCCGCGCCCGTCGGCGGGCTCGTTGGACCGCTGTCGGTGGCTGCCGCGGGCGTCGCCGGCGGTGCCACGGGCGCCCCCGATGCCGGCGACG
>JBDGSW010000136.1:0-34241 GCA_042217345.1 Haloarculaceae archaeon | reverse complement strand
AGGCGGGCTCGTCCATCAGGATGACCTCGGGGTCGACCGCGAGACAGCGGGCGATGCACAGCCGCTGTTGCTGGCCGCCCGAGAGCCCGAGGGCGTTCTCGTCGAGGCGGTCGCTGACTTCCTCCCAGAGGGCGGCGTTGCGCAGGGCGGTCTCGACGAGTTCGTCTTCCGCCTCCTTGTCGTCGCGGCCGAGCAGGCGGGCGAGCAGCCCACGGGTGAGATCGCCGTGCTTGCGCGGGCCGTAGGCGACGTTCTCGCGGATGGACTTCGGGAAGGGATTGGGTTGTTGGAACACCATGCCGATCCGGCGGCGCAGCTCGACGAGGTCGACGCCGTCGGCGTAGATGTCCTGGCCGTGGAACTCGACGGAGCCCTCGACGCGCGCCGAGCGGATGCGGTCGTTCATCCGGTTCAGGCTGCGCAGGAACGTCGACTTGCCACAGCCCGACGGGCCGATCAGCGCGGTGACGCTCTCGGAGGGAATGTCCATCGAGATGGACTGGATGGCCTGTTCGTCCCCGTAGTAGACGTCCAAATCGCGGACGGAGAGGGCGGGCTCGCCGTCGAACTCGTAGTCGGTCCAGGCATCGCGCAACTGCTCGTCGGACTCGGCGGGGACGTCGCTCCCCGAAGCGGGGGTCGAGGTCGTCGAATCGCCGATGGTTCCCATTTCTGATTCGCTCATTGGTGGAGTTTCCGTTGGAAGTACATTCTCGTTGCGATGCCGATGGCGTAGAAGAACATCACGACGACCAGCAACACGAGCGCGGTCGCCCAGCCGAACGCCTCCTGCCCGCCGACGCCGTGCTCGATGACGGCGTAGACCTGGTAGGGCAGCGCGTTGGTCGCCGACAGCAAGGCGTCGTTGGCGACGAACGGCGGACTGGACGTAAAGCGGAACGACCCGATGACGTCGACGGCGCTGCCGCCGAGGCCGCCGGTCGCGACCAGCAGGATGGGTGCCGTCTCACCGGCGATGCGGCCGACGCCGAGGATGACGCCGGTGATGATCCCCGGGACCGCAGCCGGCAGGACGACGCTGCGGATCGTCTGCCAGCGGTTGACCCCCAGGGCGACGCTGGCGTCGCGATAGGCGTCCGGGACGCTGTTGATCGCCTCGCGGCTCGTGATGAGCACGAGCGGGATCAGCATGAACCCGAGAACGAGCATCCCCGCGAGGATGTTCGAGCGCCCGCTGGCCGACAGCCGCGGGAGCATGAAGGCGTAGCCGAACAGCCCGTAGACGATGCTGGGCGTGCTCCAGAGCCCGTCGGTGGCGACGTCCACCACGGCCGTGAACGGGCCGCGCTCGGCGTACTCGGCGAGGAAGACCGCGGCGCCGACCCCGAGCGGGACCGAGATGACGACCGCGCCGACGACCAGCCAGAACGTGCCCACGATCGCGGGCAGGACGCCCGGATTCTCGATCCCCAGGCCGCTGCCCTGCATGAGGAAGGGCACGTGGATCGACAGCCCGGGACCGAGACTGGCGCCCTGGAGAGCGCGACCGGCGCCGTTCTGGACGACGAACGCGACCAGCAGCGCGAGCAGGCTCAGCATGAAGAAGGCGTTCGAGCCGATCAGCAGGTACGCACCCAGCTGGCGTCCCCGGGCGCCGAATCCCTCGTAGGCCTTCGCAGCCGACCACGCCGCCAGCAGTCCCGCGAGGAAGGTCAGCCCGGGAACGACGATCTGGTCGGTGAACGCGAAGCCGAAACCCTGGGGGCTCCAGCGCCAGCCCGGCGCGAACACGTCGGTCAAAAAGAGGACGCCGACCAGCACGGCGAGCCCGCCCCACGGGAGCGTCGACCCGAGGTCCTCCCGGCCGAGCGCCACGAGCGGGAAAACCGCGAGGCCGACGACGAGGCTGCCGAGCAGCCAGCCGGCCGTTCCGAGCCCGACCGTCTGCGAGAGGACGAGCCCGGTGGCGACGAACGCGAACAGCGCGGTCACGAACCCGGGGGCGACGCCGGTCCGCTCGTTGGCGTTCGTCTCGACGAGACCGAGCGCCGACGCCAGCCCGGCGGCGACCGTCACCGCGCCGGTGACGACCAGCGCCGCCCCGTACATGGTCGGGACGGGCACCGACAGCACGACGCCGTCGGTGGTGATCCACTGGAGCACGTTCGCCGCGGCGAACAGCATCGAGAGGACCGACAGGCCGATCGCGGTGGCGGTGAGGCTACGCCACCAGCCGCCGCTGGCGCCGTCAGTGATGGCGGCGCCGTAGGCTTCGCTCATGTCATCCCCCCGAGCTTGCTCTGCATGCGGCGCTCGACCAGTCGCGAGCCGATCGACAGCGCCAGGACCGTGACGAACAGGACGACGCCGGCGGCGAACAGGGCGCTCATGTAGGTGTCGTTGGTGATCGCGTTACCGTACTGGCTGGCGATCAGCGTGGTGAGCGTCTCGGTGTTGCCGAAGACGTTGTACAGCGGTTCGGGGAGCACCTGGTTGTGCCCGAGCATGACCGTCGCGGCCATGGTCTCGCCGATGGCGCGGCCGACGCCCAGGATGACGGCGGCCGACAGCCCCGAGAACGACGCCGGGATGACGACGCTTTTGATCGACTGCCAGTCGGTCGTCCCCAGCGCGAGCGCGCCGTCTTTCATGTGGTCGGGCACGCTCTGGATGGCGTCCTCGGCGACGGAGACGACCGTCGGCAGCGCCATGACGCCGATGACGACGCCGACGGCGAACAGGCTGCCGAGGTTCGCGAGCCCGAGGAACTCGGACATGGCCGGGTTGACGAGGTTGAAGCCGATGAATCCGTAGACGATCGAGGGGATGCCCGCGAGCATCTCGACGCCGGGCTTGACGACGTCGCGCAGCCAGCCGGGGGCCATCTCGGCGATGAAGATCGCGCCGGCGAGCCCGAGCGGGCCCGCGACGCACGTGGCGATGAACGTCGTCACGAGCGTTCCCCAGATCATCGGCGTGAGGACGAAGACGTTCTCCGAGGGCTGCCACAGCGGGGGTGCAGTCCTGGTGAAGATCTCCAGGCCCATGATCCGGAAGACGGTCAGCGACTTCACCAGCAGATAGACGGTGATCAGTCCCAGGATGAGGACGGTAAATCCGGTGGCGAGAAACGTCAGCGCGCGTGCGGTCGCGCCCTGGTTGCGCACCCACCCGTAGATCGCGACCAGGACGAACGTGACGATGGGGAAGACGGCGTAGGCCGGCGCGAGAACGAACAGCGCGGCGAACGCGAGCACCGAGAGCGCGCCGACCGCGGCGGCGACGGACTCGTCGGTCGCCAGCTGCGAGCGGCCACCGAACGGATCGAGTCGCGACGGGATCAGTGACATCTGCGTGACGGAGTGAGTGTAATTCTGGGGGGGACTTGGGTCATTCGGAACGGCGCGCGGACCCGAGACGGCCGTTCTCGGCGGGGATGAGCGATGCACGCGGCGGTCGGGCGGTTCACTGCTGGAGCTTGTCCAGTTGGGTCTGCTGGCGCTCGTTGGGGAGCTTGATGTAGCCGTTGGGCGCGACGAACGTCGACTGGCCGTAGTCGCTGATGAGCATGCCGATGAACGCCGCCTCGGCCTTCGAGGTGCCCTGCCAAGTGTAGCAGTGCAGGTCGCGGTTCAGCGGGTAGGACTTCTCGCCGAGGTTGCCCGCGTCCTTGGAGTAGGTGGTGCCGTCGACGACGAGGGGGACCGGCGGCGCCTGCTCGCTGTCGGTGAAGGCGATGCCGACGTAGCCGATGGCGTTGTTCGCGCTGGCGACCGCGGACTTGACCTGCTGGTTCTCGCCCTGGTGGGTGTCGACGCCGGGCGCGTCGCCGCCGTCGAGGACGTTCTCGTGGAAGATCGTCCGCGTGCCCGATCCCTGGACGCGGCCGACGACCTGGATCTGCTTGTCCGGGCCGCTGTAGCCGTCGATCTGGGACCACTTCGTGGTCTCGCCCTTGTAGATGGACGCGACCTCTGCGAGCGTGAGCTGCGAGACGCCCGCGTCGGCGACGTCCTTGCTCACGATTATCTGCATGGCGTCGATCCCGACAACGTGGTTCTTGAAGTCGTCGTACTTGGACTGGGAGAGGTCCGACAGCTCCGCCTCGACGGGCGCGGAGGCGTCGCCGATGTCGACCTGGCCGTGCATGACCTTCTTGAGGCCGACGTCCGAGTGGCTCAGCCCGACCGAGACGCTGTACAGCGGGCTGTTGGCTCCGCCGGAGCCGTCCATGCCGTACTGGGAGACCCAGTAGTTCGCCAGGCGCTTGTCCGTGTTGATGTCGTACGACGAGGGCTTCCAGTAGTCGCTTCCGGCCGCTGGGTTGCCGTTCCAGTACTTCTTGGCCTTGTTCGTGATCGGGTAGACAGTCGAGGAACCGCCGGCCGTGAGCTGCTGGGGAACGTCGCCCCCGCCACCGCCGTCGCCCCCGCCACCGCCGTCGCCCCCGCCACCGCCGTCGCCGTTAGCAGCCCCGTTGTTCGAACAGCCTGCGAGACCCAGCGCGGCTGCGGTTGCCCCGGACGCTACGACGAACTGCCGACGCGACAGGTTTGATCCTGGCATCATCTGTGGAGGGCCGGCGAGGTAGTAAATACCCTTCTATGATTTATACTGACTCCACATATTTCTATATAGCTGCAACCGAGCGCCGAATCACGTTCGAGTAGTGAAACGAGCGGGACGCCGGTAGCCCCGGGTTTCGGTGATCGAGGCCCAGGGTTCGAGACCCAGTGTCGGCATAGCCAGGCCACAATATCGGTGGATATCCGCTCGACTCACAGGGGCACCACCGGGGACGCGGCGTTCGATCGCGTTCGATACAGTCCCAACCGTCGTAGTATATAGTCAGCGAACGATTTATAGTAGGCGGCCGAGGAACCACCACCATGGAGACGCGCAAGGTGCAGGTCACCGGGGGTTCGACCTTCACGGTGTCGCTGCCGAAGGACTGGGCGACGGACAACGACGTCAGTGCGGGCAGCGTCGTCCAGTTCCACGCGGAGCAGGACTCGCTGTTGCTGACGCCGCGCCGGGAGGAGGAACGGACGGAAGGCACGCTCGACGTCGCGGGTCTGGCGGGCGACCAGCTCACGCGCGCGGTGATGACGATGTACGTCTCGGGATTCGACATCATCACCCTGGAGACGGCCCGCGTGAGCGCGGAGCAGCGACGCACCATCCGCCAGGCCACCCAGGGCCTCGTCGGGCTGGAGGTAATCGAGGAGACCAGCGAGCGCGTGGTGTTGCAGGACCTGCTGGACTCCTCGGAGCTGTCGATCCACAACGCCATCACCCGCATGCGGCTGGTGTCGCTGACGATGCTGTCGGACGCCGTCGACGCGCTGGTCGGCGACGAGGCCGACCTCGCCGACGACGTGACCGAGCGCGACGACGACGTCGACCGCCTGTGGTACATGATCTCCCGGGTGTTCCGGACGGTCCTTCGCGATCCCACGGCCACCTCCCAGATCGGCCTCCCGCGCGAGACCTGCTTCGACTACCAGTCCAGCGCCCGCCAGCTCGAACGCATCGCCGACCACGCCACCAAGATCGCCACGCTGGCCACCGAGATCGAGGAGATCCCCGAGGAAGTCGCCGACGAGTTGCGCGCGCTGGCCGAGGACGCCGTCGCCGTCCCCGAGACGGCGATGGACGCCCTGCTCGAGGACGACTCGGCGGAGGCCACCCGCCTGGCCAACCAGGCCCGCGAGCGCATCCCCGCCATCGACGAGCAGGCCCGCCACGTCGACGAGCTCATCCTGGAGATGGATCCCCAGGCCGCCCAGGTGCTGGGGCTCGTCGTCGACTCGCTCGGCCGGACCGCCGACTACGGCGGCAACATCGCCGAGAGCGCCCTCCAGAAGGCCGCACCCCACCCCTGAGGCCGCCGTCCCCCGGGGCGGGCGGCAACCCTCGCGAAGGACAGTCGAGCGCGGACGCTACCGGGATCGAAGACGCGAGAGAAATCGGAGCGACGTTACTCGTCGACGCTGACGGCGTTGACCTGACCGTCCTGGCCGGGGCGGGAGGTCACGCGGGCGCGGCCCTCGCTGGTCTCGATGATCGCGCCGTGGGTGATGATGTTCCGGCGAGCGTAGTTGGGGTTGGCCTCGTTCTCGGCGACGTTCTCGATCTCGGCGCGGACGGTCTCGCCGTCCGAGGCGACCGTGGCCGTGTCGGTCGTGATCGCGCGGATCTTCGTGGTGTTGCCCCGCGTGTCCACGAACTTGAGCTTGGGTTCACCGACCTGGGTCTCGGTGGACTCCTCGCCGAGCTCGTGCTTTTTCTTCTTGTGGTTCGGTCGCCGGCGGCCGCCGGTCCGCTTGCGCGTGGAGCGTCCCTGGTCTTTCATACCCTGTGGATTCGCGAGCGCCCACTTGAACCTCTCGACTCCGGGCGGGGCGCTGTGTGGTTCCGGTCGGCTGGCGACTGCTTCGGCAGTGCTGAATTCGGCGACCACGCGAACACTCTGACAGCCCCCGTCGCGGCACGGAGGCCGCGACAGCGCGCGCCGACGCGGGAAGTCCGCCGGTCGGGAAAGCGGTCTGGCCGACCGATGCCGATGGCTTTAGATGGGGCGGCGTCGCGCACAGTGACGATGAGTCTTCGGAGGGCCGTCGCCGCCCCGTTCCGCCAGCAGGGCTGCGACAGCATGGGGGAAAGCGAGTTCGTCGTCGCACTCTCGCTGGACCGTGACTGGTTCTCGCCCGACCAGGCCAAGCGGCTGCTCGACGTCGCGGCGGGCGAGGGGCTGATCGAGCGCGCCGAGGGCGACGTCGCGGTCGCGTTCGACCCCGACGAGGTCGATATCCCAGAGGGGTTCGTCCCCGAGGAGTCGATCCTCCAGGAGCGGTCGACGTTCGAGCGCGTCCTCGAGAGCATCGTCGACGTCGGCGTCGAGAAACAGGAGGCCGTCGCGACGATCAACCAGCTCCAGGCCGACCTCGGCGTCACCGTCGAGGCCGCGGCCGTCGTCTACGCGCGCCGCCGGGGCGTCGACGTCGGCGATCTGGCCGACCGCGCGCTGGGGGAGCTCTGATGGTCGACGAGCGGATCACCGACGGCAAACGCATCGCCCAACTGCTCGCCTCCGAGCTGTCCGGCCGGGAGTCCGGCCCGCTCGGGGCCCTCGCGGTCGTCGACGCCGACCCCGACGCCGATCCGACCCCCGACGGCACCTTCGCCTACGGCGTGGATCGTGATGGCGAGCGCCTGGCCGACGTGTTCGTCCAGCCCGACCGCGCCCGCGTCGAACTCCGGCGGAACGTCGAGGCGGCGATGGCGGCGGCCGAACGGGTGCGCGAGGGGACGGCACTGCGGGCGAGACCGAAGGCGGTCGACCCACCGCGGGCGCTGGTGTTCGTCGAGAGCGGCGCGGCGGTGAAGGCTGCAGTGGACGTGCTCGTCGCGGCCGGCGAGGACGGCTAGCGGTCGGCCAGCAGCGCGGGGAGGGCGGCGACCAGCCGCGAGCGTTCGATCGTCGCGTCGGCGGCCGGCGTCGGCGGGGGACCGCCGTCGTACAGGACCTGTACGGTCCCCAGTCCAGCGGCCGCGGCGCCCTCGACGTCCACGTCGGGCCGGTCGCCGACGTAGACCGTGTCCGCGGGCGCGGCGTCGAGGGCGTCGCAGATCGCGCGGAAGGCGCGCTCGTCCGGCTTGCCCGCGGGGAGCTCGCCGGTGATCACGACGGCGTCGAACAGGTCCTCCCAGCCGAGCTCGCGGAGCTTGCCGCGCTGGGCGGCGACGGGGCCGTCCGTCAGCAGGCCGACGCGGGTTCGCTCCCGGAGGTCGGTGACGAGGTCGGCTGCGCCCGCCAGCGGCTCGAGGTCGTCCTCGATCGCGCGGCGGTAGGCAGTCGCCAGTTCGGCGGGGTCGACGTCGGCCTCCCCGGTCAGCAGGGCGTCGAAGATGGGCTCGCGGGTGTCCGTCGCCGCGACGTCGCCGTGAGCCTCGAGGTAGGCGGCGCGGTCGATCCCCGGGGCCTCGGCGCGGTCGGCCGCGACGTCGAGCAGCGTCTGGCGGTCGCGGACCGTGACCGCCAGCGTCTCGTCCAGGTCGAACGCCACGGCCGCCGGCGACGGGCTCATCTGCCCGCTCTTGCCGCGCCCGGGATTTGAGTGTTTCCGGTCGGCACGACGGCGGCTGCGAGGGGCAGGCCACTGCCCGTCGGTCCGCTGGCCCGATCGGATATGTCAAGCCGCCGTTTGCGTCTACGGCGCCTTTTCCCCGGTGGTCGTGGTAGTCAGTCACGCATGCGACGCAACGCACTTCCAGCGGTGATCGTCGTGGTCGCCCTCCTCGCGGCGGGGACGGCGGGCGCGGCGCTGACGCTCGGTGGGACCGGCACGGCCGACGCAGCCGACGCGAACGGCTCGACGACCCCCGGCAAGACGATCGCGGTCTCGGCCGAGGGCACCGCTAGCGCGGCGCCCGACGAGGCAATCGTCGAGGTAGCGGTCGTGGCCGAGGGAGACGACCCCGCGGCGATCCGCGATCGGCTCGCCAGCGGCGCCGCGGACCTCCGGGCGGCGCTCCGGGACGCGAACGTCCCGGCCGACCAGGTCGAGACCACCGAGTACCGCATCGATCAGGCGCCGCGATACCCCGAGAAGACCGAGACCGAACCGGCGTACCGGGGCGTCCACGCCTTCCGGATCGAACTGCCCGACACCGACCGCGCGGGCCCGGTCGTCGACGCGGCGGCCGGCACGGGCGCGGAGGTGCGATCGGTCTCGTTCACCCTCTCGAAGGGGTCCGAGGCCGACCTCCGCGACGCGGCGCTGCGCGACGCGATGAACGGCGCGCGCCGGCAGGCGGGCACCATCGCCGACGCGGGCGACCTCCGGGTCGTCGGCGTCGACAGCGTCGACGCGACCGCCGGGTCGGTCCGACCGGTGCGCTACGAGGCGACCGCCGTCGCGGCCGGCGGGAGCGGCGGGACGTCGATCGAAGGCGGCGACGTGACCGTCACCGCGAACGTCCGCGTGGTCTACAACGCGACCGGGTAGCCGGGGAATGGGAATCTTGTAGTGGTCCGGGCGGCCATACCCGGTAATGACGTTCTTCGATCGGCTGGCCGAGCGGATCGACGCGGTCGACAGCGTCGTCTCGGTCGGCCTCGATCCCGACCCGGCGCGGATCCCCGAGCACCTCCAGGATCGGGACCTCCCGCGGTGGGCGTTCAACCGCCGGATCATCGACGCCACGCACGAGCACGCCGCCTGCTACAAGCCCAACGTCGCCTTCTACGAGGACCCCGACGGCTGGCGCGCGCTCGAAGAGACGATCGCGTACGCCCACGGGAAGGACGTGCCAGTGCTGCTCGACGCAAAGCGCGGCGACATCGGCAACACCGCCCGCCAGTACGCCGGACTGCTCGACGACGCCGACGCGATCACGGTCAACCCGTTCATGGGCCGCGATTCCCTGGAGCCGTTCCTCGAACGCGCGGACAAAGGTGTGTTCGTCCTCTGTCGGACCTCCAACCCGGGCGGCGCCGACCTGCAGGATCTCGAACTGGAATCGGGCGAGCCGGTCTACGAGCGCGTGGCCGCTCTCGCGGACACCTGGAACCGCAACGGCAACGTCGGCCTCGTCGTCGGCGCGACGAACCCCGACGAGCTCGAACGGATCCGCGAAATCGTCCTCGACCTGCCGTTCCTGGTGCCGGGCGTGGGCGCGCAGGGCGGCGACGCCGAGGCGGCCGTCGAGTTCGGGCTCGCGGACGGGGTCGGCCTGGTGAACTCCTCGCGGGGGATAATTTTCGCGGGCGAGGGCCCGGGCGAGGACTTCCACAAGGCCAGCGGCCAGGCGGCAAAGCGGCTGAAAGCGCGGCTGAACCAGTACCGGTAGTCAGTCGAGCCGGTCGAGGTGAGCGTCGAGCGCCGACGTGACCGCGTCGGGATCCTCGAGGTCGGCCAGCGCGCAGTGCAGCGACGTGCCGGGGAGGCGCCGCACGACGATCAGTTCCTCGTCGGTCACCCGGTAGCCGGTGAACCGATGCCAGGGGACGATCACCGCTCTGAGGCTGCCCCGCGGTTCGATCACCAGCCCGGCGTCGTACGCCGCGTACTCCTGTTTCCGACCGAGGTAGTGGTACTGGCCGAGGAGGCCACCGCCGATCGCGGTGGTCCCGATCACGTCCCAGTCGGAGAGCAAGAGCAGGGCGAACGGGCCGACGACGAACGCGATCCCGAGAGCGAGGAAGACCCGTTTCCAGCGGCGGGCGAATCGGTCACCCGGGGCCGCGACCCACGCCAGTCGAGGCCGGTCCCCGCGGGTGACCTCCTCGACCCGCTGGTTGTCGGCGGTGACGAACACGCCGAGTCCGGGCACGAGCAACGCCAGCCCGAGCGCCGGCCAGGGCAGAAACGAGGGCGGCGGGCCGAGCCAACTCTCGACGAGGAACCCGGGCAGGACGAGCAGCGGCGCGAACAGCAAGAGGAGGTGGACGCGCCGACGGCTGATCGCCACCGCGAGCCCGTCGACGGCGTCCGCGAGGACTGTCGCGACGATCCAGACGACGACGGCGACGCCGAGCGAGATCGCGGTGAAGCCACCGACCGCGACCCAGGTGACCGCCAACGAGAGGACGGCGGCGTACAGGCCCAGCCAGACCGGGAACCAGTCGATCGACGGCGGGCGGACCATGCGTCACCGTCCGCGAACGATCCTGAAAAGTCTACCCGTCAGACAGGACCCACGGGCGGCCTAGAACCGGTAGGTGTCGACGCCGTCGGGCATGTCGCCGGACTGGCGCTTGCGGCCCTGGTCCGGCCGCCCGCCCACCTGCGAGAGGCACTCGAGGCAGATGCCGGTCTCCTCGTCGAAGTGCTCCTCGCAGACCAGTTGCGCGCAGCGCGAGCAGGTGTTGCGGATCTCCCCGACGCCGCAGATCTCACAGATGCCCGAGACGCTCATGCGGAACGGTAGCACGCGCAGACGCTTGAACCTGGCGCGGGGCCACCGGGGGTGTGCGGTGCGTGAACGAGCGAGAGGCTTACGGTGGTCGCGGTCGAACCCGGGGGCGTGGATCACGAGCGGCTCATCGTCGGCGTGGCGGCCGCACTCGCCGGCTGCGCGCTGATCGTCACCGCGGTCGCGCTGCTGACGGGAGCGTTCGCTGTCCTCGCCGTGGCGGTGGCGCTCGCCGCCGCCGCCTACTTCATGTGGTACCAGGCCAGCGGCCGCCTGGCCGCCCGCATCTACGCGCAGGTCGAGCGCCAGGCCGCCGCCAACGCGGGCCAGGAGGCCGCGGACGGCCGCGGCGGGTTCGGCGCCGGTCCCCGCGGGGAGTGGACGCCGCCGCGCGACGGCCAGACCGCCCAGCAGCAGTGGCGCCAGTCCCGGGGCGGCGGCCGACGCCAGGGGACCGGCCAGAGCCAGCGGGGTCGTCGCGTCGAGACGGCCGACGACGGGCTCAGCGCCGCGGAGGCCCGCCGGCTGCTCGACGTCGGTGCCGACGCGGACGCCGAGCAGATCAAGGCGGCCTACCGCGAGAAGGTCAAGGACGTCCACCCGGACACTGACGGCGGCGACGAGGAGGCGTTCAAGCGGGTGAACAAGGCCTACGAGCGATTGAGCTGACGGCGGCCGGCGCCGCGGCGATCGCGTCGAGACGGTCGCAAGCACAACACGGAAAGCGACGGGCTCCGGAGCGACGGGCATGGAGACGCTCGATCGCGCCGCGGAGGTGCGCCCGCAGTGACGCGCCCGCTGGCGGTCGACATCGACGGGACGCTCACCGACGAGAACCGGGCGGTCGACCCCCGGGTGTTCGAGGTCATCCGCGAGTGGCCCGAGCCGGTCGTCGTCGCCACCGGGAAGGCCTTCCCGTACCCTGTCGGCCTGTGTGAGTTCCTGCAGGTGCCGATCAACGTCATCGCCGAGAACGGCGGGGTGACGTACACCGCGGCCGACGACGCGCTGTCGATCAACGGCGACCCCGAGGCGGCTCACGCGGTCGCCGACGCCTTCCGCGAGGCGGGGTACGACCTCGGGTGGGGCGACGTCGACCTGACCAACCGCTGGCGCGAGACCGAGATCGCCGTCAGCCTCGACGCCCCGCTGGAACCGCTCCGGAACCTCGCCGCCGAGCACGGCCTGGAAGTGGTCGATACGGGGTTCGCCTACCACGTCAAGTCACCGAGCGTCGACAAGGGCACCGGCCTCCGAACGGCCGCGGCGAGCCTGGGTCGCGACCCCGGGGAGTTCGCCGCCATCGGCGACTCCGAGAACGACGCGGCGATGTTCGAGCTGGCGGCGGAGTCGTTCGCGGTGGCCAACGCCGACGAGACGGCGCGGGCCGCGGCCGACGCGGTGACGACGGCCGCCTACGCCGACGGGTTCCTCGAGGCGGTCGAGCGACTGGCGGAATCGGACGACGGCGATCGAGTGCCGTGACAATACCACACGGGTGAAATATCGGCCGGTAGACACCCCGCAGACGGCCGATACGGTCCAGGCCCGGGGAAGGCTTTTATGGAGGCCACTGTAACGCACGCGCATGAGCCTCGACCGGGCCGCCCTCGACCGCGCCATCGAGCGGGGCGAGGAGGAGGGCGGCAGCGTCGAATTCAAAGAGCGGCTCACGAAGAACCTCCACGCCTCGGCCGACCGGTTCGAGAGCCTGGCTGCGCAACTGCGCCACCGCGTGCTCTCGGGCGACGGCGAGGCGACGTACGTCGTCGGGGTCACCGACGACGGCGGCATCGCCGGCATCGAACCCGACGTCTTCTCCGAGTCGATGGACGTCCTCAGCCTGCTGGCCGACGAGGCCGGCGCACACATCGAGGAGGTCCAGACGTGGGGGGTGAACCGCGAGGCGGGAACCGCCTCGAACGGTCGAGCGGCGGAGCCGCGAGACGGCGGAATCGTCGGCGTCGCGACCATCCGCGAGGGCGCGCGCCTGGACGACGACGAGCACATCGTCGTCGGCACCGCCGGCCACGTCGACCACGGCAAATCCACCCTCGTGGGCTCGCTGGTCACCGGCGACGCCGACGACGGCGAGGGCGGCACCCGGTCGTTCCTCGACGTCCAGCCCCACGAGGTCGAACGTGGGCTCTCGGCCGACCTCTCGTACGGCGTCTACGGCTTCGACGACGACGGCCCCGTCCGGATGGACAACCCCCACCGCAAGTCCGACCGCGCCCGCGTCGTCCAGGAGGCCGACCGCCTGGTCTCGTTCGTCGACACCGTCGGTCACGAGCCGTGGCTGCGCACCACGATCCGCGGGCTCGTCGGCCAGAAGATCGACTACGGGCTGCTCACCGTCGCCGCCGACGACGGCCCCACTAAGACCACCCGCGAGCACCTGGGCATCCTGCTGGCGACCGAACTGCCCACGGTCGTCGCGATCACCAAGGCCGACCTGGTCGACGACGCGCGCATCGGCGCGGTCGAACGAGAGGTCGAGCGCCTGCTGCGCGAGGTCGAGAAGACGCCGCTGCCGGTCGAGCGCCACGGCATCGACGCCGCGGTCGAGGAGATCAGCGAGACGGTCGTCCCGGTCGTCACCACCAGCGCCGTCACCGGCGACGGCCTGGACGCCCTCGACGAACTGTTCGAGCGCCTGCCCAAGACCGCCGGCGCCGAGGCCGACCGCTTTTCGATGTACGTCGACCGCACGTACAACGTCACGGGCGTCGGCGCCGTCGCCTCCGGGACGGTCAAATCGGGAACGGTCGAGGCCGGCGACGAGCTCCTACTCGGGCCGATGGCCGACGGCTCGTTCCGCAAGGTCGAGGTCCGCTCGATCGAGATGCACTACCACCGCGTCGACGAGGCCCGCGCGGGCCGCATCGTCGGCATCGCGCTGAAGGGCGTCGCCGAGGCCGAGATCGAACGCGGCATGGTGTTGCTCCCCCGGGAGGCCGACCCCCGGGCCACACGCGAGTTCGAGGCCGAGGTGGTCGTGCTCAACCACCCGACGCGGATCGGCGACGGCTACGAACCCGTGGTCCACCTCGAAACGGTCAGCGAGGCCGCCGCCTTCTACCCCGAGGGCGGCCAGCTCCTCCCCGGCGACACCGGCCGCGCCCGCGTGCGCTTCAAGTTCCGCCCGTACTTCCTCGAGGAGGGCCAGAAGTTCGTCTTCCGCGAGGGCCGCTCGAAGGGCGTCGGTACCGTCACCGACGTCGCGCCCGCGGAGTGATCACGGGCGCAGGGCCGCGCGGACGAGTTTCGCCTCCGCCTTCCGAAGGTGTTCGGCCGCGGTGCTGGGCGCACAGCCGATCGCCGCCGCGACGTCCTCGTGGCTCGCCTCCCGCGGCACCTCGTAGTATCCGCACGCGAGGGCCGCGTCCAGTGCCTCGCGCTGGCGGTCGGTCAGCCTGGTCTCGGCGGCCGCCGGGAGCGCCGAGAGGCCCCCGATCTCCTCGATCGTGACCTCGACGGGCGGCTCGACCGCGTCGACGGTCCGCTGGATCGCCGCCGCCGGTCCGAACGCGGACAGCTCGACCCTCCCGTCCGCGCGATAGCGGATCGGCGGGACCACCACGACGCCGCCGCGGGTGACTGTCTCGAACAGCGCCCGCGACGGGTCGGTCAGTTCGTCCCAGATGTACGCGTAGCAGGCGCCCTCGCCGGCGGGCTCGACGGTGAAGTCGATAACGGCCTCGACGTCGGCCACGGCCGCCTCGAAGGCCGCGACGTCGCCCTCGACGTAGTGGAGGATCCCCAGTTGCCCGTCGGTGACGTTCCACTGCAGCGCCGTCGCCCGATCGACGGACGAGGCGGTAGTGAGGAGGGCGAACATCGGGTGGACCTCGGCCTCACGGCCGTCGGCCGTCAGCGTCGCCCGGACGTGTTTCACGGTCGGCATCTCCGCACCGGTTCACTTAAACCCCCCTCGCCAGTCCGGCACAACGGCCCAGTCACTCGCGGTCCTCCCAGCGAGTATGACGCGAACACTGCTGACCGGTGCGACCGGAACGCTGGGTCGAGCGCTGTGTGAGCGGCTCCGAGCCACGGGCCAAACGGTCCGGGCCACGAGTCGGACGCCACCCGAACCGGACGACCCCGAGGTGGAGTGGGTCGAACTCGACCTGGCAGCGGGCGTCGGCATCGAGCGCGCCGTCGCCGACGTCGACGTGATCGTCCACGCCGCGACCGCGTCGCAGGGAGACACCGCGGCCGTCGACGTCGACGGGACCGAGCGCCTCGTCGCCACGGCCGCCGACGCCGGCGTGTCCAACTTCGTGTACCCGTCGATCGTCGGCGTCGACGCCATCCCGTACTCCTACTACGAGCACAAGCTGGCGGCCGAGTCGATCGTCGCCGACGGCCCCGTCGCTCACACCATCGTCCGAGCGACGCAGTTCCACGAGTTCGTCGCAGAGCTCCTGGGGACGATCATCCGGCTGCCCGTGTGGCCACTGCCCACCGACTTCCGGATCCAGCCGATCGCCGCCGCGGAGGCGGCCGAGCGAATCGTCGAACTGGCGACGCCCACGGCGGCCGGCCGGGTCGACCCCGTCGGCGGCCCCGAGGTGCTGACCGTCGGCGAGATCGCAGACACCTATCGGCGCGTCCGCGGCCTCCGGCGTCTCGCCGTCCGGCTCCCCCTACCCGGGGCCGTCGCGCGCGCCTTTCGCGAGGGACGGGCCGCCTGCCCGAACAGGACCGTCGGGCAGACGACCTGGGACACGTGGCTCCGCGACCGCTACGGGCCCGGAACTGACGCAGCGCCCGCCGGTCACTCCCACGGCGGGACAGCCAGCTCGCCGAGCGAGGAGAGCGAGTAATCCACATCGGTGTCACCGTCCGCGCCCACCAGCGCCACCCGAATCCCCGCCGCGTCGGCGCCCCACGCGTCCAGCCGCCGGGAGTCGCCCACGTGGACCGTCCTCGCGGGCGCGGCGTCGAGCCGGTACAGCGCCTCGTGGAACGGGCCGGGCTCGGGCTTGGGCGCCGCGTCGTAGCCCCCGTAGACGACCGCGTCGAAGGCGTCCGTCAGGCCCAGCGTCGACAGCTTCGGGTCCTCGGTCTCGGGCCCGCCGTTGGTCACCAGCGCGAGGTCGTAGCGGTCGGCAAGTGACTCGACGGCCTCGAGGGCGCCGGACAGCGGCCGGACGTCGCCGTGGTCGCGCAGCGAGCCGTAGACGCTGGCGAGCCGGCGTCCCAGCGCGGGGTCGTCCGCTCGCTCGGCGGCCAGGTCCCTGAACGCGGCCTCGCGGCGCTCGGCGAGCGTCTCGTCGGTCACGACCTGTGCGAACAACCGGTCGCGGTACTCGTCTACCGTGAACAGCGGGTCGACGTCGAGGCGGTCGAACGCCGCCGAGAGCAACGACCCGCGGTCCCGCCGGTACGCACAGAGCGTCCCGTCGAGGTCGAGAAACACCGTCTCGACGGCGAGGCCGGTCATCGGGGTAGCTTGGACCCCGCGGGGGTAAAGGGTTGGGCGGCCCGGCGCGGGCCCTCGCCGCTCACGCGCCGGCCGCGACGAACTCGCCGTCGACGCGTTCGGCGAGACCGAACGCCACCGCCCACTCGAGGAGCGTCCCGACCCGATCGCGCCAGGCCGATTCCCAGTCCTCCCGCCGATTTCGTTCCCACGTCGGAATAGAATGGTGGACGCGCTCGAACGCCCTATCGGGATCGAGCGGTTCGTCGGCCGATTCCAGCGCGCCACAGACCTCCGCGGCGACGAACACGCGCGCTCGAAAAGCCGCGCCGAGGTCGTCGACGTCGGCCTCGATGGCGGCCTGTTCCCGCCGATAGCCGCGGTCCGTCTCGACCGCCAGCCCGAGCGCTTCGAGGAACGCGAGCCACTCGCTGGCGTCGTCGCGGGTCGCGAGGCCGAGTTCGGTCCGGAGGTGGGCACAGCAGTCGTCGACGCGGCCGGGGACCAGTGGTAGCGCGCGGTGGGCCTCGGCCAGTGCCTCGCGCGTCGCCGGCTCCGGTGCGACCTTGTAGCGCACGGCTCAGAGGCCGAAGCTCTCGGCCAGCAGGTCGTCGTGGACCTCGCCGACGACGCGGGTCGGCCCGCCGACGACGTCGACGGTCACCTGCGCGGGGGCGAACAGGTCCGGCGCCACCTCGCCGAAGTCCCAGTCGACGTCGTCGAAGATCTCGCCGAACGGGCGGCCGCGTTCGTTGGCCGCCGTGGAGGCGACCTCGTCGAAGCGGTCGAAGTCGGCGTCGACGGTGAGGTGGACCTGCCCGCCGTAGGCGACGGCGTCGTTGGTCCGCGCGATGGCCGTCTCCTCGCCGTCCGCGACGGGCGCGACCGGTGCCTTCCCCGACACCGAGAGCACGTCCAGCGGGTCGTAGCCCAGCTCGGCCAGCCGGAAGGTCGCGAGCTCGGCGGCGCGGGCAGCCGTCTGGACGCTGCCGGTGACGCTGGCCGCCGAGAACGCCGGCAGGTAGACGCTGCTCTCGGGAACGCCCGCGCGGTCGGCGACCTGCGCGGGGACCGCCTCGTCGGGGACCTGGTCGGTCTCGACGGTGAGGACCGCGAAGTCGAACTCGTCGCGGTAGCCGACGCGCTGGTAGATCTCCTCCTCGGCGACGAGCGCGCGGGCCGGCCCCGCCCCGAGCCCCTCGAAGCCGTCGGCGCTGACCTCCCAGCCGGCCTTCTGCGCGCAGAGCAGCGCCAGCGCGGGGTGGTCGCTCGAGAGCTCGACGTGGGTCAGCGGCGCGCCCGCCACGGTGTCGAGCGTGGACTGGACGGTCGCGAGGCCGGCGGTCTGGATCTCCGCGAGCAGCAGGCCGGCCTCGATGCCCCCGGGGACCGCCACGCCGAAGTCCAGCACCGTCGCGTCGTTCTCGAGCGGGCGGACGGCGACGTTCAGCTCGTCGGCGAAGTCGATGGCCTCGTCGACGAGGTCGGTGGCCATCCGGTTGAGACTCTCCATGCTCCCGGGTTGGTCGGCCCCCGGTTTAGGTTTGGGTACTCACTGCTCGCGCTCGCGCCGGGGCTCGCGGCCGAGCTCGCGCTCGACGGCCGCGACCTTCTCGGCGGCCGGCGCGTCGCTGGTGCGCTTGTCGTCGATCTTCAGGAATGTGCTGACCCGGTCAGCGTCGACGGCCTCGTGGGCCGCCTGCGCGGCGGCGAACAGCTCCGCGGCGGTGTCGGCCTCGATCGTCGTCCCCATCGGAGTGGTCTCGTAGTCGACGTCGAAGTCCTCGAGCGCGGCGACTGCCTTCGCTACTTCGCCCGCCATGCTCGTTTCCTGGACCGGTGCGACGGAGAGAAAGCCCACGACGGTCATAGCGGCGCTACGACGCCGTCGGGGAAAAAGCCCGCCGTCGGGCAGCTCCCGGAATCGCCCGCAGAACCCGGAGTCCGCTACCTTTTTGCCGGCCCTGCGGGAAGCCACGTGCATGCTGACCGTCCGGGCGCCGGCGACGAGCGCGAACCTCGGCAGTGGCTTCGACGTCTTCGGCGTCGCGCTCGACCGCCCGGCGGACGTGGTCCGCGTCGAGAAGGCCGACCGCATCACCATCGAGGTGACCGGCGTCGGCAGCCAGTACATCCCGGAGGACCCCGAGAAAAACACCGTCGGCGCCGTCGCGGAGGCCCTCGAAGCCCCCGCCCACATCCAGATCGACAAGGGCGTCCGGCCGGCGTCGGGCCTGGGCTCGTCGGCCGCCAGCGCCGCCGCCGCGGCCGTCGGCCTCAACGAACTGTACGACCGCGGGCACACCCGCGAGGAACTCGTCCCCATCGCGGCCAAGGGCGAGGCGGTGGTGTCCGGCGACGCTCACGACGACAACGTCGCCCCCGCGATCATGGGCGGGTTCACCATCGCCACGCCCGACGGCGTCACCCGGATCGACGCAGACATCCCGCTCGTCGCCTGCCTGCCCGACATCGTGGTCTCGACGCGCGACGCCCGCCGGGTCGTCCCCGAGACCGCCAGCGTCGACCAGCTCGTCGAGACCGTCGGCTGGGCGGCGACGCTCACCACCGGCATGCACCGCGACGATCCCGCTCTCGTCGGCCAGGGAATGTGCGACACCGTCGTCACGCCCGCCCGAGCCGATTTGATCGACGGGTACGACTCCGTCCGGGAGGCCGCCCTCGACGCCGGCGCGACGGGCGTGACCATCAGCGGGGCGGGCCCGACCGTCATCGCCGCCTGTGCGGAACCCGATCGGCGCGGTGTCGGGACGGCGATGATCGACGCCTTCGCGGACCGCGGCGTCGACGCGCGCGTCTACCAGACGGCCATCGGCGACGGCGCAACCGTCTTCTAGCGGCGATTCAGTGCGGAAAACGGGGACGGCAGCGACGGCGTCAGCTCACCACTGCTGGCGTTCGCCCTCGCCGATCCAGCGGAAGCGGCTGCCGCTGCGGGCCTGCTCGTCGACGTAGGGGTTCTGCCAGGCGATGCAGAGGTTGCCGCCGACGATGCCGACGAGCATCCCCACCACGAGCCCGCCGAACGCGCCGATGATCGACAGGATCGACATGGCGACGGCGGTCACGCCGATCAGCGTCGACAGTTCGGGCTTGACCAGCGCGAAGACGCCGCAGGCGACGACCATGGCGCCGAAGACGATGCCCAGCGCCGCCTTCGACGGCCCCGGGAAGATCATCTGCAGGCGGATCGGGACGGCGGCGATGATCAGGCCGGCCAGGATCAACATCACCGCGCCGGCGAACGGTCGCGTCGCGCGCCACCCGGCGAAGCCGCCGGGGACCTCCGAGTCGGACGCCTCCTCGGCCTCGACGACCTCGGCCTCGACGTCGACCTCGCGGCCGAGGGGGCCGACGGCGGGGAGGCTGAGATCGACCTCCTCGAGCTGGAGGCCGTACAGCGTCCCCAGCAGGTAGCCGAACAGCCCGAAGATGGGCACGATCAGCCCCGAGAGGGTCGGGAGCACGGGGGACAGCGAGACCGCCCAGTAGAGGACGCCGACGACGAGCCCGTAGACGATCCCCATGCTGCCCGCGGTAACCGTCAGCGCCGCTCGCGTGATCAGCGGGACGAGGATCTTCTGGGTCGCGGTCGAGCGCCTCGAGAACATGATCACCGTGTTGGTGAAGTCGTTGATCGTCCGGGAGACGATGGCGACGAACGCCGCGCCCAGGATGGCCATGAGCACCATCCAGACGAGGAAGCCGGTGCCGGCGCCCGAGAGGCCGACCAGCTGGGCGAGCCCGCGGAACGCGCGCAGGCCGACGAACGCCCCGACCAGCAGCGCGGCCAGCAGGCCCGCCGCCTGCGAGGCGACGAAGCCGGCGGCCTGCTCGGGGGAGACGCCGTCGGACTTCCCCAGCGTCTCGGCGGGGGCGAACCAGCCGGCCTCCAGCAGGAGGCCGTAGGCGGTTCCCAGGATCGTCGCGTAGACGATGTAGGCGACGATGGCCGGAAAGTCGGCCAGCGGGTACTCGACGAAGTGACCGTTCAGCGCGAGCACGACCGGCATCAGGTACTCGAAGAAGCCGAACCCGAGCACCTGCCCGTAGATCAGGCCCATGCTCCCGGCGGTCAACCCCAGCGCCGAGCGGTGCAGCATCGGCACCAGCACGCGCTGGGTCAGTTCGCTCTTCTGGGACACCATGATCACGGTGTTGGTAAAGGAGTTGACCGTCCGCGACATCGCGACGCCGAAGGCCAACCCGAACAGGATCGCCAGGCCGAACCAGACGGCCCAGCCGGCGCCGAGGCTCCCGGCGCCGACGAACCAGGCGAACCGGCGGATGGAATCGGCGCCGCCGAAGCCCCAGAGGAGTAACCCCGCCGGTATCGACCCCAGGATGGCGCCGACGATCGCTGCGACCTGTTCGTCCCGCCCGAACGTCGATCGTTGATTCACACTCATGTTGTTGCCACGCGCGCCCCGCAGGCCCCCAACCGTGCGGCTGCGTTGCGTGTGGCTTTCTCGAATACCTAAAAAAGAGTACTGCGTCGTATGGCCGGTTGTTTATATCGTCAGCGCCGCTCCACGGTTCAGCCCGCTTCGTCGCCACGCCCGTCGGCCGCCGCGTCGCTGTCTCCGTCGGCCACCGCGTCGCCGTCAGCCGCCGCGTCGAGGTCCCCGTCACCGTCGGCCTCGGAGACGGCGCCGTCACGGTCCGGGCGGCTCGGCGACACGTCCACCGATCGAGTGCTGAGTTCCCGCTGGGGGTAGGGGATCGCGATGCCCTCGCGGTCGAAGGCGGCCTTGACGCGGCGGATGGCGGCGGCCTGCGCGCGCCAGCGCTTGGGCGGCGTGGGGTCTTCGATCCAGCAGCGCAGCTCCAGGACGATCGCCGAGTCGCCGAACTCGCGGGGGAACACGTGCGGCGCCGGCGTCGACTCGATGGACTCGGCGCCCTCCAGGGCGTCCTCGGCGACCGCGGCCGCCCGTTCGGGGTCGGCCGCGTAGTCGACGCCGACGTCGATGCGCAGGCGAAGCCGCCCCTTCTGGCTGCGGTTGGTGATCGCCTGGTTGGCCACCTGGTCGTTGGGCATGATGACGAACTCGCCGTCGAAGTTCTCCAGGCGCGTGTTGACGATCGTGATGTCGGTGACGATCCCCTGCTGGTCGCCGATCTCCACCCAGTCGCCGACCTCGAAGGGCCTCGAGAACATGAGGATGAACCCGGCGATGAGCGCGCCGAGCGTCTGGCGGGCGGCGAAGCCCACGACGATCCCGAGGAACCCCGCCCCGACCAGCAAGCCACCGGGTGTGACGCCCCAGACGCCCATGGCCACCAGCCCCGCGCTCGCCAGGATCGCGAGCTGGCCCAGCCGCGTGGCGATCTGCTGCTGGTGGGCCGTGAGCCGCTCGGTCTCGTCGCCGAGCGACGCGACCAGGTCGGAGAGCAGCCCCATGCCGACGTACGCCGCGAGCAAAACCAGCAGCGTGAACAGCCCCTTGACGACGTCGACGGGCGTGACCTCGACGTAGGAGACGGCTGTCAGCGCCGTGTCCAGCTGGTTCCAGATCGACAGCAGCGCCAGGACCGTCCCGACGACGAACGAGAGCTGCAGGAGCCGCACGCCCAGCGCCAGCGGCGTCGTGACCGGGAACCGCTCGTTGACGCTGCCAGCGACGGCGGGCAGGCGCGAACCGAGGTACTCGCGGGCGACGAGCGCGCGGACCTGTCGGGCGAGCAGCGGCGCGACGACCAGATCGACCAGCAGCGCCGCCGCCACGACGACCGCGCTCGCGAGCAGCCGCTGGTCGGTCGTCGAGAGCTGACTCGCCAGACTGCCGAGGCCGACGGCACCGACGTCGGCCACGGGCGCCGCTGTGAGCAGGACTTCCATGCGTCGCTCTCCAGTCGTTGCGGGACTCACCCCCCGCAGGCGGAAAAAGTCGCTGATCCGAGTCGCTGACTCGCGCCGCCGATCAGACGCCCCGGCCCTGCAGCTTCTCCTCTTCGGGCAGGTCGGCGTTGGCGTCGCCCTTCATGCCCGCGCCGATGTTCGAGGAGATCTCGGCCAGGCGTTCGGGGTCGTCCCAGTTGTTGACGGCCTCGACGATCGCCTCGCCCATGGCCTCGGGGTCCTCCGCGCCGAAGATCCCCGAGCCGACGAAGATGCCGTCACAGCCGTGGTGCATCATCAGCGCCGCGTCCGCGGGGGTGGCGATGCCGCCCGCGGCGAAGTTGACGACCGGCAGCCGGCCCATCTCGGCGGTCTCGTGGACCAGCTCCGCGGGCGCGTCGTGCTCGCGGGCCCAGGTCTCGCGCTCCTCGTGGGTCATGCCCTCGAGCTCGCGGATCGCGCCCCTGATCGCGCGCTGGTGGTGGACGGCCTGGTTGACGTCGCCCGTGCCGGCCTCGCCCTTGGTGCGGATCATGGCGGCGCCCTCGCGGATGCGGCGCAGCGCCTCACCGAGGTCGCGCGCGCCGCAGACGAACGGCGCGGTGAACTCGCGCTTGTCGATGTGGAAGCGGTCGTCGGCGGGCGTCAGCACCTCTGACTCGTCGATCATGTCCACGCCGGTGGCCTCGAGGATCTGGGCCTCCGTCGTGTGACCGATGCGGGCCTTCCCCATCACGGGGATCGAGACCTCGTCGATGATCTCCGCGACGTCCGCGGGGTCGGCCATGCGCGCGACGCCGCCGCGCTTGCGGATATCAGCGGGGACGGCTTCCAGCGCCATCACCGCGACCGCGCCGGCGTCCTCGGCGATGCGGGCCTGCTCGGGGTTCACCACGTCCATGATGACCCCGCCCTTCTGCATCTTCGCGAACCCGCGCTTGACCAGTTCGGTCCCGCGCTGGAGGTCCTCGAGATCGGTTTCCTCGGGCATGGCCGGAGATTGCCGCCGGACCTACTTAATGCGTGTCGTTCACCGATTCCGGGCGGCGCGGCGGGAATCGACCGCTAGCGTTTTCTCCCGGCCCTCCGTCGGCCCGCTCATGTCGGTCGTCACTCGGGCGGGTCGCCGGTTCGAGCGCCTGATCGCCCGCTACTACGGGGGCTCCCCGCCCGCCCCCGAGTCGCTGCCCCGGTACGTCGCGCCGCTGCCCGCCTGGCTCGAGGACGCCGCCCTCCGGCTGGCCTGGCCGATCGCGATCATCAACCTGCTGGGGACCGCCTTCGGCTTCTGGTACTACGGCTTTCATCCCTGGCCGACCACCGACCCGCTGTTCGTCGGCCAGTTCGGCCTCACCCCGCCGGTCATGTGGCCGTTCGTCCCCGACAGCCCCGTCGCCACGATGTTCATCGGCCTGTCGCTGATCGCCTGGAAGCTCGACTTCGACGCCGAGTGGTTGCACATGCTCGCGTTCTTCGGCTGCATCCAGCTCGGGCTGTGGACCCCCTACGTCCAGGTGTTCGTCAACGGCCTCGGCGAGATCTCCCCGTGGATGTGGTACTTCCTCATCGGCAGCCACCTCCTGATGGCCGTCGAGGCGTTTCTGATCCACCGCTACAGCCGGTTCCCGGTGTGGGCCATCGCCGTCGCGACCAGCTGGTACCTGCTCAACGACCTGGTCGATTACTTCACCCCCGTCGTCGGCACGTACCACCACACTCTCCTGCGCGCCGAGTACACCCTGGGCGGCTACGACCACGCGCTGCACGCCCACGACCTGGCGGCCGCCGCAGCGGTCACGCTGACGGTGCTGGCCGTGTTCCTCGCGATGGCCACCCGGGTGGCCAAGCTGGAGCGCGCCAGCCGCTGATCTGAAATCCAGCCTCCGTCTTGCGATTGGAGGCACACGGCCTTTCCGTCCGAGCGCTGTAGCTGTGCCACCGTGTCTGGACAGGACCACCCCCAAACAGAGGCCGACGATGGCGGGACGGAATCGCGGCGAGAGGCGTTGACCGCCGCGATCGACTCCGGGCTGGACCGGGCCCAGAGCGGGGCGCCCGCGGCCGGGCAGGCCACGCGCAATCGGTTCTCCGCAAGCGAGATCTTCCAGCGCGTCGTTGCCAGCGCGGAGGAGGAGGTCGAGGACACGCACGTGGAGCTGTTTTTCAGCGGCATCGCCGCGGGGTTCGCCATCGCCGTGACGGTGCTCGGGTACACGGTCGTCGCCGCGGCCGTCGGCGACGCCGAGGGCCTGACCCAGCTGCTCGCGCCGCTGCTGTACCCGATTGGCTTCGTCATCATCGTCATCGGCCACTACCAGCTCTACACGGAGAACACGCTGCCGCCGGTGACGCTCGTGCTCACCCGGCTGGCGAGCGTCCCCGCGCTGTTGCGGGTATGGGGGCTGGTGATCGCCGGGAACTTCGTGGGCGTCGCCGTCGGCGCCTACCTGCTCGCGGTGACGGGGGTGTTCGCCCCCCACGAGGCCGCCGTCGCCCAGGGCTTCGCCGCGAAGGCGCTCGCGCAGTCCTGGTGGGACCTCTTCTACAACGGCGTGTTCGCCGGGTGGCTCGTCGCCGGCCTCGTGTGGGTCGACCACGGCGCGCGCGACACCATCGCCCGCATCGCGCTCGTCTACGCCATCGTCTTCGTGATCCCCGCCGCCGACCTCTACCACGTCGTCACCTCGACCGCCGAGAGCCTCTACCTCCTGTTCCGCGGGGGCGCCACCCCGATGGCACTGTTCCGGGACTACCTGCTCCCGGTGTTCCTCGGCAACACCATCGGCGGCGTCGTCCCCGTCGCGATCATCAACTTCGCCCACACCGGCGAACACGTCGCCAATGAGGACCACGACGCACAGGGCCGGTTGTCCGTCCGCGAGTGGCTGTTCGGCAGCGCCGCTGGCCGGTCGCACGTCCCCTTCGAGGAGGAGTGAATCGGGGACGTAGGCTCGCGGTCGTCGCTGCGCTCCTCCCCGCTTCTCAGCGTGTGTCTTCGCTGCGCTCGGACACACGTTCCTTGTGCGCTCTCACCCACAACTCCCCGATCCGCGACAGCCGCGTCCGATAGGATTTTCCCTGCTCCTCCTGCTCGATGTAGCCCTTCCCGCCCGGCCCGAGCCGGTCCACGTTGTAGATCACTTTCGAGCGGAACGAGTCGGTGTACTCCTCGCCCAATTCCCGCGAGAGCTGGTGGGCCAGCTCCGAGACCGACTCGAACTCGCCGTGCTCGCCGAGGGTGAACAGGATGATCTCCTCGAAGGGCTTGACGTTCGAGAACGACGCCACGGGGAGTTCGATCACGTGGCTGCCGTCGATCTCTTTGGCGCCGATGGTCGTCCCGCGCTCGTCGAACTCCGCGAGCAGATCGCGGGCGCTCTCGAGGCGTTCGGGCACGCGCTCGTCGTCGACTTCCGCCCGGAGATCGGCGAGCAGGTCGATCTGGCGCCGGAGTTCCTCGGCGAGTTCGGTCTCGAGGTACTTCTCGGGGACGGTGTAGTAGGTGTGGATGCGCTCGCGGTCGCCCTCGCGCTCAACCATGATGGAGTGGGCGGCGGTCGCGAAGGCGAAGGAGACGGTGCGGGGCATCGCGGAGATGTTGACCCAGACTTCCTCGCGTTCGCCCCGGTCGAGCTCGTCGATGATGAGGTCGTAGGCCTGCTCGAAGGCGGCGTCGTAGTCGTAGACGTCCTCGACGACGATGCGCTCGGTCTCGGCGCCCAGCAGGTTGGTGAAGTCCTTCTCCAGCTTCTCGGCGAGGTTCCGGGAGTACTCGACGTTGGCCTCGCTGCCGACCGCCCCCTCGAGGAGAATCACGCGGTCCACGTCCAGTTGCTCACGCACCAGCGGGGCGATGAGCCGGTCGTAGTCGAACCCGACCGGGACGATGTGGGTCTGCATACCCGATACTGCCGGCCGGCCGCCTTAAAACCAGCATGGACCGCCGCGAGCGGCGCGGGCGACCGACCCGCGAGGACCGCCCGGGGAGCGCCGCGGTGACGGCCGGCAGGCAAAACGGCGCGGTCAGTCGGCGTACCGTGCGTTCGCGGTCGCGTTGCTGTCGCGGTCCTCGTCCGGGCCGAACTTCTCCTCGACGACGTGATCGTAGGGGTGGGGCGAGCGGAGGAAGGCGATCAGGCTCCACATGAGCCCGGTCGCGAGCGAGCCGACGGCCGACATGGTCATCCCGAGCGTGAAGAACGTCGTCCCGTAGACGACGCCGATGGTCGCCGAGGGCAGCGACGTCCCCAGCGGGACGTTGGCCATGTGATCGCGCAGCGTCGGGACGAGCACGACCAGCGAGAAGACGCTGCCCGCGAGAAAGATCAGGTCCTGCCACATCATCGGTTCTCCCCGCCGTTCCTGCAGTGTTCACCTGTGAACTCGTTCATCGATCTTCCGGAAGCACCCTGCGCCTATAAGATTCACTTACTCCCGAGTTAATTTTTGCCACAGGGTCCCAAATCGGTCCGTGGGCCGGGCCTCGAGACCGGGCGCTCGCTGGCGTCGATGTGCCGGTCGAAACGGTCGGCCTACCGGCCGTCGGCCCCCGGGCGGCGCTGTGGCCGGTTCGAGCCGGAGGGCGCCCGGGCGCCGCGGCGGGGGTAAGCCGGGCCTGAGACTGCCGCGGGGCGCCGAGAACGAGCGGTGAATCAGTCGAGTGACAGGCCCTCGTAGACGCTGGCGTCCTCACCCGCGGCGGCGGGGGTCACGGCAGAGACGCCGACCGTCAGGACCAGTCCGAGCAGCATGCCGGCGATGGCCGGCGAGAACCCGCCCAGGCCCGGAGCGACGGGGAGGACGTAGTGCTCGGGCAGCGCGCTCGTGACGGCGCCGTAGAGCGGGACGAAGGGGAGGTCGAGGACGCTGAGGACGTAGAACGCCTGGCTGCCGACCACGCCGGCGTACATTCCGCTCCGCGTCGTCCGCTGCCAGTACAGGGCGACGACGACCGGCAGCGCCAGCTGGGCGAACCCGCCGAAGGCGGTGTCGCCGACCTCGACGAGCGTCCCCGGTCGCAGGAGGCTCAGGGCGAACGAGACCAGCGCGATGGCGACGACACCCAGGCGGCCGACCAGCGCCTCGCGGCGCTCGGTGACGTCGCCGACGACCTGTCGGTAGACGTCGCGGGTCAGGTACGACGACCCCGAGAGCAGCATCGAGTCGCTCGAGGACATCATCGCGGCCATCGCGCCCGCGACGACCAGCGCCGCGAACCACCCGGGCGTATAGGCGTTCAACAGCGCCGGGAGCACGTTGTCGTTGACGTCGGTCGCGACGCCGAGTCCCTTCGCCCAGGCGCCGAGCATGAACGCGGGAACGAACAGCAGGACGACGAGGACGGGCCACAGCGCGAAGGTCCGCTTGAGCACGGTCTTTGACTTCGCGACGAAGAAGCGCTGGTTGACCTGCGGGAACATCGTCACGCCGAAGGCGATCGACAGCGCCGTCGAGACGACGAACGCGGGCGTGTAGAGACCGCCGCCCAGCGAGAGGTACGCGGGGTCGGACGCCGCGAGGCGGGTCGTCGCCGCGACGGGTCCGCCGACGACCGCGAGGACCCACGCGGCCGCGAACCAGACCATCCCCAGCATGAATAGCCCCTGAAGCGTGTCGGTCCACGCGACGCCGCGCATCCCCGAGAGCGTCACGTAGAGGATCATGAACAGCGTGATCCCCCCGGCCCCGACCCAGTAGGGGACCGTCCCGTCGGTGAGGGCGGCGATGGCCGTCCCCGCGCCCTGCTGCTGGAGCATCACGTATGGGACGAGCCAGAACAGCGAGACGGCGGCGACGAGCACCCGCAGGCCGGGCGAGCCGAACCGGTCGCCGAGCATCTCGCCGAGGGTGACGTACCCGTGGACCTTCCCGACGAGCCACTGCTTGTACCCGACCGCGTACCAGAGGATACCGAAGACGACGCCGTCCATCAGCCCCATCACGAGGATCCACTCCGGGCCGGCCCCGTAGGCGAGGTTCGGGCCGCCGAAGAACGTAAACGCCGACAGCAGCGTCGCGAACGTCGTGAACAGCAGGACGACCGTGCCCAGCGTCCGGCTCGCCAGGAAGTAGTCCTCGGCCGTGCGGTCGGTCAGCCGGTAGGCGAACAGGCCCACCGCGAGCGTCAGCACCAGATAGCCCGCGACGATCCCGAGTTGCACCGCGGTCTCAGCCATCGGCGTCGCCCCCCGCGGGCGCCTCGATGCCCAGCCCCCACGCGGTCCGGGCGAAGACCGCGAAGACCACCGCCGTCAGGCACAGCCACCCGACGTGCCACCAGATCCACACCGGGAGTCCCGCGACCACGTCGCTCGTTCCCCACAGGAACCAGGGGACGGCGAAGACGACGAGGACGAGTCCCGCGACCGCCCAGCCCAGTACTGCCTTCGAGCGCTCCATAGCTACGCCGTGCTAGCCGCTCTCGGGTGTAAGGTGTATCGAAACCGATGCGACCGGCGCGCGGTCAGTACACCCGCGTGCCGTCCGGGACCCCGCGCTCGGGCTGGAGGTGGACCACGTCGCCCTCGGCGTCGTCGACGCCGACGACGAGACACTGGCTCTCGAAGCCGGCGATGTTGACGGTGCCGAGGTTGACCACGGCGAGGACCTGGCGGCCCTCGAGGGCTCACTTCTCGTAGTTGTCGGTCAGGCCCGCCGCGGACTGGCGGACCTCGGTGCCGAAGTCGACCTCGAGTTTGTAGACGTCCTTGCGGGCTTCGGGGAAGTCCGCGACCGAACGGACGGTGCCGACGCGCATCTCGACGTCCTCGAGGAAGGCTGCGGGGTCGATGTCGGGTTCGTCGATGCCCATGGCGGCGAGAGCGCGGCCGGGCAGTTACGTGTTGGCCTCGCGGCGGCATCCACCCCGGTCGCGAACCTATCAGCCGAGGTACGCGAACGGTAGGTATATGGAGCCGACGGCGCCTACGTGCAACTGTCATCCATGGCTGCGCTCATGGACGCGGATCCATCACACCATTCACATCATCGCCCCTCTCGGGGGCAGTTCACCCATGCAGGATTCAGCGAAATACCTGATTCACGCGGACATCACGGCGGACGGGGTGGTAGAGCGGAGTGACGTCGTCGGCGCGATCTTCGGCCAGACCGAAGGGCTGCTCGGCAACGAGCTCGACCTGCGCGACCTCCAGCAGTCCTCGAAGGTCGGCCGCATCGACGTCGAGATCCGCTCGGAGAACGGCCAGTCGTTCGGCGACGTGACCATCGCCAGCGGCCTCGACAAGGTCGAGACGGCCATCCTCGCGGCCGCCCTGGAGACGATCGACCGCGTCGGCCCCTGTCGCGCCGACGTCCGCGTCCGTCAGCTCGAGGACGTCCGCGCCGCCAAGCGTCGCGCCGTCGTCGAGCGCGCGAAGGACCTCCTCTCGTCGTTCGAGGGCGAGGTCATGACCAGCCAGGAGCTCGTCGAGGCCGTCCGGCGCTCGGTCCGCGTCGAGGACATCACCGAGTACGAGGGCCTGCCCGCGGGCCCGCGCGTGACCGACAGCGACGCGATCATCGTCGTCGAGGGCCGCGCGGACGTCCTCCAGCTGCTGCAGTACGGCATCAAAAACGCCGTCGCCGTCGAGGGGACGAACGTCCCCGACGCGGTGGCGAGCCTCACCCAGGACCGCACCGTGACGGCCTTCCTCGACGGCGACCGCGGCGGCGACCTCATCCTCAAGGAGCTCACCCAGGTCGGCGCCGTCGACTACGTCGCGTTCGCCCCGGAGGGCCAGTCCGTCGAGGACCTCTCCCGGGACCAGGTGATGACCGCGCTGCGCGAGAAGGTGCCCTTCGACGCCGTCGCCGACGCCAGCTCCCCCCACGAGACCGTCGCCGCCACCGACGGGAGCAGCCGGCCGGCGCCGCCCGGCGCGACCGAGGGACCGCGGGTCGCCGACGCCGCGACCGAACCCGAGAGCCCGCCCGAGCCGGGCGAGCCGACCGGGCCGACGGCCCCGACCGGTGCCGACCCGGAGACGGACGACGTCGACGAGCCCCCGACAGACGCCCTCGCGGAGCCCGCGGCCGCGGAGCCGACGGAATCCGCGGAAGACGCCGAGGCGGACGCCGCGGCCAGCGCCGAGGACGCAGCCGACGCCCCGACGGGGGAGCAGTCGGCGACCGGGGAGGACACCGACGAGCCGGGGACGCTGGCCGGGTTCGTCCGCGCGGTGATCGAAGCTGGGTCGGGAACTGCCGTGTTGCTCGACGAGCGGTTCGAGCGCCTCGAGACCGTCGAGGCCGACGCCGCCTTCGCGGCCGTCGAGGGCGCCGAGCCGGTGCCCGCGACGGTCGTCGTCGACGGACCGATCCGCCAGCGCCTGCTCGACGTCGCGGCCCAGCGCGGCGTCGAACAGCTCGTCGGCACCGAGGCCGGCGAGTTCGTCAAGCAACCGACGAGCGTGCGCGTGCGCACGGCCGAGCAGTTCCGATCTTAGAAGTCCCGGGCCAGCACCAGGGCGTCCCCCGAGTCGTAGTGTTCGGGCCGCAGCGCCCGCGCCGAAAAGCCCAGCGCGTCGTAGAACGCACGCGCGCGCTCGTCGTCGACCATCACCGTGAGCCGTAGCGAGCGCTGGCCGGCGGCCCGGAGGCGTTCGCACAGCCTCTCGAGCTGTCGCGTCGCCCGCCCCTCGCGGCGGTACGCGGGCGCGACCGCGAGTTCGGCGAGGTAGGCCTCGCGCGTCTCGGCGTCGGGCAGCGCGACGGCGTACCCCACGGGTTCGTCGTCGGCGTCGGTGCTGACGAGCGCAATCGCGGCGTCGGTCGTCAGGACGTCGAGGAGGTCGGGCCAGGGCTGGTCGAGCGTCGCGAGCTGGATCGCACGGAGGCGCGGGCGGTCGGCGGGAGCGACGGGACGGATCACAGCGGGGCGATCCCGACGGCGATGGCGACGGCGCCGCCGGCGACGGCCGCGACGAACGTCGCGAGGAAGTTGACCCCCTGGTTGCCGAGCCACCGGCCCTCGACGGTCGCCCCGAGGAGGCTGTCGGTCGTCATGCCTACGGCTCCGGCGAGGACGACTACTCCCGCGCTGGCGCCCCCGATCGACTCGAAGGCGACCGCGATGGCTGCGACGAGCGCGGCGCCGGCAAGCCCGGCGAGTTCGCCCTGCCAGGTGACGCCGCCGTCCGTCCCGGGCGGGACCCGCTCGAGCGTCGTGATCAGCCGCGGGTTGTCGTAGAGGCCGCCGATCTCGCTGGAGAGCGTGTCGCTCATCGCGGCGGCGACCGACCCGGCGAACGCGAACAGGAACACCGCGGGCGGCAGCGGGAGGTGCGTCGGGCTCGCGGCGGCGCCGACGACCGCCACCAGCGCAGTCAGCGAGTTGGCGAGGACGTTCCCGGTGCCGCGGGCGCCCTCGTTCTCCTGGGCGATCCCGCGGGCCTGCTTTTCCTCGTAGCGGAACTTCGTCGACAGCGCGCCCAGGCCGAAAAACGAGATCAGCATGGCGAACCAGCCGTAATCGCCCAGCACGATGGTCAACAGTCCGAGGAGGACGCCGGTGATCATCCCCGGCAGCGAGGCCGTCTCCAGGGCGTAGGACACCCAGCCGAGGATGACGGTGATCGCCAGCGCGACCGCGATGCGCTCGGTCGAGACCGCGACGTTGAGGTCGGCGAACAGCCACAGCAAGAGCGCGACCGTCACGAGCACCAGCGGGTCGTCGCGGGCGAACAGCACCGCGCGCAGCAGCGAAGCCAGCAGCGCGCCCGTCGCCGCGAAGAACAGCAGCGAGGGCAGCGGGAACGACTCGGGAGTCAGCGCCACGGCCGCCAGCTCGGCGCCCACGCCGAGGACGAACCCCCCGACGACGAACCCGAAGGTCGCGAGCACCTCCTCGCTCCCGGTCGCGGCGACGAGCTGTTCGGCGAGGTTGCCGTACGAGAGCACGAAGACGGTCGCGAGAAAGACCGTCACGGGCAGGCGGAACTGGAGGGCTAGCAGCGCGAGAGCGGCGACGGCCAGTGAGAAGCCCGCCAGGCCGTACAGGCGCCCGTCGCGGCGGTCGCCCGGGCGGGCGAACAGCTCGAAGACGGGGCCCTCGTCGAAGGCGTACAGCGCCAGGGCGGCGACGAGGATGAACGGCGCCGTCCCGACGATGGTGGCGGTGGCCGGCCCCGTCCCGCGCGTGGCGATCGGGACGACCAGCGAGAGCATCCCCACGAGTGCGAAGGCGCCCGCCCGCCGGACTGTCGACGTCACGTCACGGTCGTCGCGCGGAGAGCCACTTAATTACCACCTTTTTCCCGCGTCCCTCGGCGACCGGGTCGCCCCGGGCACGAGCCCCGACGCGGCTCGGCCGGGACAGCGAGCCGTGAATTTCATTTGGGCGCGAGCGAAACTGGCGGGCAGTGGGCCTCTACGACAAGTATCTGGGGATGCGAATCCGCCGTGGCGAGGCGGCGACGCCCGACAACGTGGCCGTGGTCGTCACCGAGCGCGACCTGCTGGAGCCGGGCGCCTACGACACCATGGCCGAGTTCTTCGAGTGGGCCGTCGAGTACGGCGCCGAGCGCGTGATGGTGTACGTGAGCGTCCTCGACGAGGGCGGGGTTCCGACCCTGCGCCGATCGCTCGACGCCGTCGACGCCCCCCGCCGGATGGCCGTGCGCGGACCGGACGACGACCGCCGCGCCGACGCCCCGATCCAGGTGTCGATCGGCCTCGGCGGCAAACACGAGTTCGCGACGGCCGTCCAGGGGATCGCCGAGGAGGTCGACCGCGGCGCGCTCGACCCCGACGCCGTCGACGAGGCCGACGTCGAACAGCGCCTGGTCTTCCCCACCGACCCCGACCTGGTCATCAAGACCGGCGCCGAGCGGCTCTCGGATTTCATGATCTGGCAGTCGGTGTACTCGGAGCTGTACTTCACTGACGTCAACTGGCGGGACTTCCGCAGGCGGGACTACCTCCGGGCGATTCGGGACTACCAGGACCGCCAGCGAAGGTTCGGCCGCTGAGCCGGCCGGGCGCCCGAGCGCCCGCCGCTAGTTCGTCGCGGGCTCGGCCTCGAGTTCGTCGTCGAGCTGTTCGCGCTCGCGGCTGGGCAGGTGCTCGCGGAAGCGCCCGAGGATCGAGCGGGCCTCGTCGAGTTCGGCGCTGCCGACGGCGCGGACGATCGCCAGCGCGCGGCGGGCGCGGGCGCGCCGCCAGGACTGCTCGCGGTGTTCGTACGTCCGGATCGCGCGCAGGAAGTCGACCTTCCGGAACTCGGGCCAGTAGGGCGTACAGAAGAACACGGCGGCCTCGTTGCCGTTGGCGTGCCAGGGCAGGAAGTTGCTGGTGCGCTCGTCGCCGCCGGTGCGGATGATGAGGTCGACGTCCCGGACCGGCCCCTCCGAGAGGCTCTCCTCGACGGTCTCGGCGTCGATGTCCGCGGGGTCGAGGTCGCCGTCGGCGACCGCGCGGGCGACGTCGCGGGCGGCGCCCAGCAGTTCGGCGCGCCCGCCGTAGGCCAGCGCGATGTTGAGGTGGAGGCTGTCGTACTCCGCGGTGCGGGACTCGGCGTACTCGACGGCGTCGCGGACGCGCTCGGGGAGGCGGTCGGTCTCGCCGATGGCGCGGATGCGGACCGCGCCGTCGTGGACGCGGTCGGCGTCGGCGAACTCGTAGAGCTTCTCCTCGATGAGGTCGAACAGGTGCTCGCGCTCGTCGGCGGGTCGGTCGAAGTTCTCCGTCGAGAAGGCGTACAGCGTCAGCTCGGCGACGCCGAGCTCGTCACACCAGTTCAACAGCGCCTCGGTCGTCTCGGCGCCGGCGCGGTGGCCGTCGCTGGCGTTGCCGCCCCGTCGGTCGGCGTAGCGACGGTTGCCGTCCTGGATCACCGCGACGTGCTCGGGCGCGCCCGACAGTTCCCACCGCAGCAGGCGTTCGTACCCCCGTAGCGCCTGGCGACGAACCCACGTTCGCATCGTCGGAACACTCTCACGCGTGTTGATAAGAGTCTTGTCCATCCGCCGACCGGGGTCCGCACCCGCAGGGTTTTAATAGCGGGACGTCCTCTGGTAGGATGCAATGGCGACCGGTACGGTTGATTTCTTCAACGACACTGGCGGTTACGGT
>JBDGSW010000024.1:0-35320 GCA_042217345.1 Haloarculaceae archaeon | reverse complement strand
CGACGACCTCGCCGGTGCGGTACTCGTCCTGGAGGAACTCGTGACAGAGGAGCGTGACGTCGTAGCCGACGATGGCGTGGTCGCGGACGGTGATCAGCCTCGGCCAGAACACGTCCGGCGTGGCCTCAAGGCCCCAGGAGACCCCCTCGCCGACCGTCACGCCGA
Organism: Haloarculaceae archaeon; assembly: GCA_042217345.1. Lineage (GTDB taxonomy): Archaea > Halobacteriota > Halobacteria > Halobacteriales > Haloarculaceae > Halorientalis. The sequence goes on along the minus strand of JBDGSW010000024.1, from coordinate 35,155 downwards.
TGCGGCGCAACAGCCAGTTCTTCGCCCGGAGGCTCGGCGAGTGCCTGGCCAGGACGATCACGAGGTAGTTGAGCGCGACCCGCAACGGGTGGACCGCCTCGGGCCAGTGCTGCAGCGAGTTCAGCGGCCCCGTCGTCGGGTGGACCGCGATCCGGTCGTGCCTCGACTCGTCGCTCACGTGGCGTCGTTGGCGACGTCGGCTTAAGAAATTGACCGCTGTGCCCGCCCGCTCGCGACGACCGTCGGCGGCGACCGTCGGGACCGACGGCGGTGTCGGTCGCCGTCAGCGCGACCGACGTGGCGGTAACCCTCGGCTACCGGTCGAGTACGGAGCGGATACCAAGGACCCGGGAGGTCGTACGGGCCGTCGATCGAGGTTCCCGCATGCCACAGACCGGCGAGCCCACGACGGACGACGACTACGAGTGCCGACCGGCCGCCCTCGACCGCGACCGCGACGCCTTCCTCTCGCTGTATCGGACGGTCTGGGGCCGGACGCGACGTCCGGCCTGGTTCGACTGGCGCTTCCGCGACAACCCGGTCGGCGACGCGCGGATCACCGTCGTCACCGACGGCGACGGGGTCGTCGGTGCCGAGGCCTGCCTGCCCTATCGCCTGCGCGAGGGCGACCGGACGCTGCTGGCATTGCAGCCCGTCGACTGGATCGTCCACCCCGACCACCGCAAACGGGGTCTCGCCCGCCGGATGACCGAACGACGCATCGAGGCCGACGCCGACGCCGACCTGTACTTCAACTTTCCGACCGACGCGCTCCAGCCGCTGCTGTTCGACCTGGGTTGGCGGGTCGTCGGCGAGCAGACGACGTTCTACCGCCTCCAGGACCCGGCGACCGTCGGCCGCCTCGGCGGCGACTCGACGGTCGCCAGCGTGCTGGGGCGCCTGTCGGCGCCGCTGGCGAAGGGCTACCTCCGCGCCAGCGACTGGCGCACCAGCGGCGGCGAGGACGTGACCGTCGAGCGCCACGCCTCGCCGCCGGCGGACGAACTCGCACGGCTCCACCGCCGGCACCGGCCGGCGGAGATCCACGTCGACCGCGACGCCGCCTACTACCGCTGGCGGTTCGCCAACCCACGCTGGGACTGCCAGTCGTACCTCGCGCGCCGCGACGGCGAGGTCGTCGCCGCGCTTGTCACCTGCAGCGAGGCGGTCGGCGGCGTCCGCGTCACCCGGCTGGCGGAGGCGCTGCCGCTCGTTGACGGCCCGACCGACGCGTTCGCTGCGCTGGTCGCGGCCGCCGTCGAGGACCACCGTCAGGCCGACGTGCTCAAGACGACCGCCGGCACGCTCCCGCCGTCGGTGCTGCGCCACTGCGGCTTTCGGTCGGACGACGGCGCACTGGTCGCGCGCGTCGCCACCAAGACGACCCACGTCGTCCGCCCGCTGGCCGACGACTGGACGCCCGGCGACGTCCCGCTCGACGAACAGACGGCCTGGCGCCTCGCCTTCGCGGAGACGGACATCGCATGAGCACCGGCGACGTCACCCCTCGCCGGTCGGGGGCCCAAAGTGGGCCTGCGCCTACAAGCAGAAGGGTGAATCCCGCCTGCGGCGGAGTGTCACTCGACGCCGCGACCGCCGGCCGGTGCGGACTCGATCGACCTGACCACCTATGAGCGAAACAGACACCTACGACGCTGACGACGCGGCCGACGACGGCACCTTCGCCAAGTGGGCGCCAGTCGCGAACATCCTGCTCGGACTGTGGCTGGCCATCGTCCCCACGTTCGTCCTGGGGGCGGTCGGCCTGCGCTTCTGGAGCGACCTGATCGTCGGGCTGGTCGTCGCCGGCCTGGCCACCTACGGCGCGTGGGTCGCCACGCAGAGCGACCACACGTCGCTGTGGGGCCCGGGCCTGAACGCGCTGCTCGGACTGTGGGTCATCGCCACGCCGTTCCTGTTCGAGCCGCTGACCGACGCGCTGTTCTGGAACGACGTCATCGTCGGGCTGTTGATCGTGTTAGTCGCCGCCATCGCGCTGTTCGGCGCCGGCACCAGCGACCGGGTCGGCGCCCGCGCCTGACGGCGCTCGCGTTCGGGCGCCGTCCGCCCGTCGGTTACTCGCCGCGCAGTTCGGCCATGTGGTCGATCCGTCGCTGGACCAGGTCGGGCTTGCCGATGTCGTGACGGACGCGCAGCCCTTCGGTCCCGGCGCGTTCGAGCGCACCCTCGGCGATCTCCTCGGCCTCGGTGATCGAATCGGCGACGCCGACGACCGCGTACGATCGCGAGGTCGTCGTGTAGATGCCGTCCTCGCGCTCGTCGACGCTCGCGTAAAAGAGCAGGGCGTCGCCCGCGTTCGAGTCGTCGATGGTCACCGTCGCCCCCGCCTCGGGGTCGGTCGGGTAGCCCTCGGGGACGGCGTACTTACAGACCGTCGCCCGGCGCTCGAACTCGAGCTGGGGGAGGTCCTCGCGGTCGCGGGCGGCCGTCAGCACGTCCATGAAGTCGGTGTTCAGGACGGGCAGCGTGTTCATCGCCTCGGGGTCGCCGAAGCGGGCGTTGAACTCGACGACCTTCGGGCCGTCGGCGGTGAGCATGAACTGTCCGTACAGCACGCCCTTGTAGCCGTCGAGCGCGTCGACCACCGCGCGCATGACGTCGACGGCGTCGCGGTAGTCGTCCTCGGTCATGAACGGCAACTCGAGGCCGGCGTCGCTGTAGCTGCCCATGCCGCCGGTGTTGGGCCCCTCGTCGCCCTCGAAGGCGCGTTTGTGGTCCTGGACGGCCGGGGTCACGCGGAGGTCGCCGTTGGCGACGAAGCCCTGGACGGTGAACTCCTCGCCGACCAGGCGCTCCTCGAGGACGATCCGGTCGTAGTCGGACTCGCGGACGTACTCTTTGGCCTCCTCGGCGGTCACCTGGTCCCCGATGACCCGGACGCCCTTCCCGCCGGTGAGGCCGGCGGGCTTGACGGCCAGGTCGCCGTCGTACTCGTCGATGTACTCGCAGGCGGCCTCGGCGTCGCGGAACTCCTCGAAGTCCGGACAGCCGGGGACGTCGTGCCGTTCCATGAACCGCCGCTGGAAGCCCTTGTCCGTCTCGATGCGGGCCTCCTCCTCCCGGGGCCCGAAGGCGTAGATCCCCGCGTCGTCCAGCGCGTCGGCGACCCCCGCCGCCAGCGGGCCCTCGGGGCCGATGACGGCCAGGTCAGCGCCGACGTCCTCGGCGTAGGAGACGACTGCCGGCGGCGTCGACGCGTCCAGCGTCTCGAAGCCCTCGGCGAGGGCGGCGATCCCCGGATTGCGGTTCCCGGCGCAGGCGTACAGGTCGGCGTCGGCGTCGGCGAGCGCGCGGGCGATGGCGTGTTCCCGGCCCCCGCCGCCCACCAGCAGCACGGTCTCGGTCATACTCGGAAGGGGCGGGGCCGCTCACGTAAGCGTTGCCATGCCCCGCCAGCCGGCCGATTCCGGGTGTCCCGGGCTTTTGTACGCCCGGGCCCAACCGCGCCCATGGCCGACGACCCGCCCCCCACCGAGCGCAACCGCCTCGACGAGGAGGAAAGTCCCTACCTGCGCCAGCACGCCGACAACCCCGTCCACTGGCAGCCCTGGGACCAGCAGGCCCTGGCGGCCGCCCGCGAGCGCGACGTGCCCATCTTCCTCTCGATCGGCTACTCGTCGTGTCACTGGTGTCACGTCATGGCCGAGGAGAGCTTCGAGGACGACGCGATCGCCGCCCGCCTCAACGAGCAGTTCGTCCCGATCAAGGTCGACCGCGAGGAGCGCCCGGATCTGGACAGCGTCTACCAGTCCGTCGCCCAGCTGACCACCGGTCACGGCGGCTGGCCGCTGTCGGTCTGGCTCACGCCCGACGGCGAGCCCTTCTACGTCGGCACCTACTTCCCGAAGGAACCCCGGCGGGGCATGCCCGGCTTCGGGGACCTGCTCGAGCGCATCGGCGACAGCTGGGAGACCGACCGCGCGGCCCTGCGAGAGCGCGCCGACGAGTGGACGGCCGCGATCGAGGACGATCTCGAGGCCGCGCCCGAGCCCCTCGCAGAGCCGCCGGGCGACGACGTGGTCGTCGACGCGGCGAACGCCGCCCTGCGGGGCGCCGACCGCCAGCACGGCGGCTGGGGCCGGGGCCAGAAGTTCCCCCAGACCGGCCGCGTCCACCTCCTGCTGCGCGCGTCCGACCGCACCGGCCGCGAGGAATACCTGACCGTCGCCCGCGAGGCGCTCGACGCGATGGCGTCCGGCGGTCTCTACGACCACCTCGGCGGCGGCTTCCACCGCTACTGCACGGATCGAAACTGGACCGTCCCGCACTTCGAGAAGATGCTCTACGACAACGCCGAGCTCCCGCGGGCGTACCTCGCGGGTTACCAGGTCACGGGCGACGACCGGTACGCGACCGTCGCCCGCGAGACCTTCGCGTTCGTCGAGCGCGAGCTGACCCACCCCGACGGTGGCTTTTTCAGCACGCTCGACGCCCGCAGCGAGGGCGAGGAGGGGCGGTTCTACGTCTGGACGCCCGAGCAGGTCCACGAGGTCGTCACCGACGAGACCGACGCCGACCTCTTCTGCGACCGCTTCGGCGTCACCGCGGCGGGCAACTTCGAGGGGAAGACGGTGCTGACGATCGCCGAGGACGTCTCGGCGCTGGCCGACGCGTCCGACCTGTCGGTCGACGCGGTGCGCGAGCGCCTCGACCGCGCGACGGAACAGGCGTTCGCAGCCCGAAGCGACCGCGCCAGACCGGCTCGCGACGAGAAGGTGCTGGCCGGCTGGAACGGGCTCGCGATCGGTGCGTTCGCCGAGGGGGCGCTCGTGCTCGGCGACGACGACCTCGCGGCGACGGGCGCCGACGCGCTGGCGTTCGTCCGCGAGCACCTCTGGGACGGCGACGAGCAGCGACTCGCCCGGCGGTACAAGGACGGCGACGTCCGCGTCCGGGGGTACCTCGAGGACTACGCCTTCCTCGGTCGCGGCGCGCTCGCCCTCTACGAGGCGACGGGCGACCCCGACCACCTCGGGTTCGCGCTGGCGCTCGGCCGGGCCATCGAACGTGATTTCTGGGACGCCGCGGCGGGCACGCTGTACTTCACGCCCGCCGACGGCGAGGAGCTGGTCGTCCGCCCTCAGGAGGTGACCGACCAGTCGACGCCCTCGAGCGCGGGCGTCGCCGCCGAGCTCCTGCTCGCGCTCGACCACTTCGCGCCGGACGCTGACTTCGCCGGCGTCGCAGCGTCCGTCCTGGAGACCCACGGGCAGTCGATCGAGTCGGATCCGCTGCGACACGCCTCGCTCGCGGCCGCCGCGGACCGCCTCGCCACCGGCGCGCGGGAGCTGACGGTCGCCGCCGACGCCGTGCCCGAGCAGTGGCGCCGTCGCGTCGCCGAGACGTACCTGCCCGATCGGCTCCTGTCGGTGCGCCCGCCCACCGAGGACGGCCTCGAGGCGTGGCTGGACGCCCTCGGCCTGCCGGCGGCGCCGCCGATATGGGCCGACCGCGGTCGCCGCGACGGCGAACCCACGCTCTACGCCTGCCGGCAGTTCACCTGCTCGCCGCCGACCCACGACGTCGACGAGGCGCTGGCGTGGTTCGCCGACGACAGGTAATTATTCCGCGACCGGACAGGTCGGTCACAAGTCGGACCGCTTTTGTACCTGTTCGTGGACAGTCCAGACCGGGGGAGTGTTACTCCAATGACAGCATCAGCCCTCGCCGCCCTCCAGTGGCTCCTCGCCTGTCTGGCCGTCGGCCTCGCGGCAGTGCCGGTGGTCAGCGTCGCGTTCAGCCCGCTGGGCCGGTACGCCACGGCCTTCGCCGTTCCCGCTGGCCTCGCAGTGCTCGGCCTGGTCGGGTTCTGGATCGGACACCTGTCCATCGCCGCCGGGCTCGTCGCCGGCCTCGTCGTCCTGGTCGGGGCGGGCGCGGTCGCGAGCCGCCGCGTCGCCGACTGGGGGCCGGCGCGCCGGGGACTGCCCGCGTTCGGGGTGTTCCTCGTGGCGTTCCTGTTCGTGCTCGGCCTGCGCGCGCTCGATCCGGCGGTCGACCCCGCCAGCGGCGAGAAGTTCCTCGACTTCGGCCTGCTGGCCGCGCACCTCCGCGCCCAGCGCCTGCCCGTCGAGGACTTCTGGTTCGCCGGACAGCACGTCAGCTACTACTACGGCGGCCAGCTGCTCGCCGCGCTGCTCGCCCGGTTGACCGACACGCCCGCGCGCTACGTGTACAATCTCTCGCTGGCGACCTTCTACGCGACCCTCGTCACGGCCGCGTACGGGCTCGCCGGCGCCGTCGGCGACCGGAAGGGGTCGGGGACGCCCGCCGCGCTCTCGGGGGCGTTCCTCGTGGGCTTCGCCTCCAACCTGACGACGGTGACGCGGGCGGCGGTCTGGGCGCTGCCCGACGGCCTCGCGCGGGCGCTGTTCGGCGGCTTGGCCGACGAGTGGGCGCGCGCCCCAGCCGAGTTCCACTACTGGGCGGCCAGCCGCGTGGTCCCGGGAACGATCGACGAGTTCCCGCTGTTCGCGTACCTCAACGGCGACCTCCACGCCCACATGCTGGCAGCGCCGTTCTCGCTGCTCGCGATCGGCGCCCTCTACGCGGCCTTCCGCACCCCGGCGCGCCGCCGTCGGTACCGACTGGCGATGACGTTCGGCGTCTTCCCCGCGGTCGCGGGCTTCGTCGCGGTGACGAACCTCTGGTCGCTGCCGACGCTCGTCGGCCTGACCGCTCTGACGCTGTACTTCGGGCGCGCGCCGCCGTCGTCGCTCCTGCCGGCCGTGCTCTCCGAGCGCGTCTCGATTGCCGGCCCGGCGCGGCTCCGTCGACTCGCCCTGTCGGTCGCGCTGGCCGCGGTCGCGGCCGCGCTCGCGGCCGCGTGGTCGCTCCCGTTCTGGCTCGAGCTGTCCGGGCCGGGTCTGGGCATCGGCCTGTTGCCCGACCGGTCGCCGCTCTGGACGCTGCTCGTCGTCTGGGGGCCGTTCGTCGCCCTGACCCTTCCCTACCTCGCCCACCGCCTCCGGCGCCTGCCGACGACCGCGCTCGCGTCGGGGAGCGTCGCCGGCTCGGCGGTCGTCGTCCTCGTCGGCGCCCGGGTGGCGAGTTTCGCCGGAGCCATCGGCTTCGCCGCGCTCGTGCTCGCGCTGTGGTTCGTCCTGGAACACCGCCACCGCGCGGACGCGCCGCCGATCGGCTACGAGGCGGTGCTGCTGGTCGGCGGGTTCGGCGTCGTCTGCCTGGTCGAGCTGGCGTACCTGACAGAGCCATCGAAGGTCGGGCGGTTCAACACCGTCTTCAAGACCTACGCCCAGGTCTGGGTCCTGCTCGGCGTCGCGGGCGGCGCGGTGATCGGCCGGTACGTCCGCGCGCTCCCCGCGCCCCGGCTGCCGACCTCGCCGTCGAACCTGCGGCGCACGCTCCCGAGCGTGTTGCTCGCGCTGTTCGTCGCCTCGCTCGGCGTCTACGGCGTCTTCGCCGTCCAGGAGTGGACCACGGCCGACGGCGCGGTCCGCGCGACCGACGAGCCGACGCTCGACGCGGTGCAGTTCGCTGGCGATCGCTACCCCGATCGCACGGCCGCGATCCGGTGGCTGGGCGACCGGCCCGGGACGCCGACGCTGGTGAGCGCGACGGGGAAGTCCATCTCCGAGCAGTATCGCTGGGTGAACGCGCCCTCGAGCCTCACCGGCGTCCCGACCGTCGCCGGGTGGGCGCACGAGGCGGCCTTCCGCGGTCACGACCGCTACTGGAATCGGGTGCGAGACGTGCGGACGATCTACGAGGGCAGTCCCGCGGACCGCCGGCGGCTGCTCGACCGCTACGACGTCCGATACGTCTACTACGGGCCACTCGAGCGGTCCAGATACGGCCAGCACGAGTTCGGGACGCTGGCCGGCGTCACGCCGGCCTACCGCAACGACGCCGTGACGATCTACCGCGTGAACCAGTCCGCGCTGTCGGCGTGACCGCCGGGGTCAGCCCCACCAGTCGAAGTCGTCCTCGGAGGCCGACTTGCTGTCGTGGTGGTACCATCCCTGCTTGCCCTTGCCGTGTTTCCCGAACTTGTCCGCCCAGTCGCCCTTGCCGCCGTGTTTCCCGAAGCGCTTCTTCCAGTGTTTGCGCTCTTTGCGCCGCTTCTGGTGCTTCTTGCCGTGCTTCCACTTCTTCTCGTGGTGCTTGCGCCGCTTTTTGTGGTCGCCGTGGTCGTCCCAGCCCTTCCATCGCTTCTCGTCGTGCTTCCACTTCTTGCGGCGTTTTCGCCTGTGCTTGTGCTTCTCGAACTCGTCTTTGAGGTCCTCCAGCGGGTTGTGGAGGATCTTGAGCTCCTCGTCCATCTGCAGGCAGTGCCGGTCGGGGCTCTCGCAGTCGCCCGAGAGGAACTGCCACTCGTCGATGCAGCCGTCGTAGTACTTGCCGTACAGTTTGGCCTGCTCGTTGAACCGGGGCTCGATCTCGATGAAGGGGTCACAGCCGAGCGGGCCGTAGGCACCGCCGTCGGTCCGGCCCCCCTTCCAGGTCCAGTCCACGCGCTGCTTCCAGCCGTGGGTCTGCCAGCGGTCGTAGTTCGTCTTCTTGGGGTACTTGTCGTCCTGGACCTCCCAGCACCCTTTCAGAGGTAACCCGCAGAACTCGAAGGTGACCGATCCGCCGTTGTTGTTGCACGGCTCCTCCACGTACTTGTCGTGGACCATCACGAGGTGGACCTCGCCGCAGTCGTCCTCGTACAGGAACAGGATGCTGGTGTCCTCGCGCTGGAGGTGCGTGGTTCCCCAGGAACTGTACTGGGTTTTCGCCTTGTCCCAGTTGTAGAACTGCTCGACGGACACCGTGCCCTTCAACGGTGTGACCTCGAAGCACTCCCCGCACTGCTCGACGTAGTACGTCTCGTCCGAACGCTTCGAGGAACAGTTACACTCGCTGTCGCCGGGTCGCTGTCCGGCGGCCTGGGCGTCGTGTTTCCCGGCGCTCGCGCCCCCGGTCATCGCGACGCCGCCGGCCCCGGCGGCCAGCGCCGACACGAACGTTCGTCTGCCGAGACTGTTGCGGGACTGTTGTTCACCGCTCATACGATACGCTCGTCGTACAAGCCGTATCGTTATTCGGCGCATTCGCGCCGCTAAGCGGCAGGTACGCAGTTCGTAAGGATTACTAGCGGAGTGGATTAGGCGTCGGCTTCGAGGCCGGCCAGCCGATCGGCCAGGAAGACGGCGATCGGCCGGTCCGCCGACTCGACGAAGCGCGCCAGTTCGTCGCCGCCGTCGGCTCGTTCGACGACCACCGTGGGGATCAGCTCGATGTCGTAGGCCTCGACCTGCGGGCCGATCTTCGAGCCGTCGTCGGCCTTCTCGACGGGGTAGTGTTCGATCCGGTCGTCGGGCACGCCTGCGGCGTCGAGGGCGGCGCCGAACGCCGGCAGCTGCGAGCGGCAGTCCTTGCACCAGTCGCCGCCCCACACTTTGAACACGACGTCGTCGGCCCACGCGGCGAGCGTCTCGACGGTGTCGGCGTAGGACTCTTCGTCCCACGCCGGGTCCGGTTCCATCGTCGTCAGTCGTCCGTCGTCGGTCATGCGACCCGCTACTCACCGCAGCGGCTTAATGTCGCTGCTCTCGCAGCTCGATTGTCCGCCGGTCGGGCGCGGGTCGTCGACGGCGTACAGGCAGCTTACCGCGATGGAAAGCCGACGCTATCGGCCGCCATGACTGGCATTACTCGGACATTTCGAGCGCGGTGTGAATCTCGGCTAGCCCGTCCGCCCGTCTCCTCAGACCCGACCGGACCGGTCCTGACAGGGCGGAGACGACGCGCCCTCTCGTCGGTCGGCACCTCCTGTCGTCCGTGGTGGTGAAACGGTGCTCCGGCCTTTTTGCACGCGACGGAAAATCGACGGCCGTCTTCGTGGTGGTGGACAATGCGACCACCACGGAGCAGGAGCCACGGATGTCCCAACAGCTACAGCAACCGCAGACGCAGTCAGTACAGCCGCAGTACCAGGCCCAGACGCCGGTCGGGCAGGCGATCCAGGGGACGCAGGTCGGCCAGCTGATCGGCCAGCGATATCGCGAACGCGTTCCCCAGGAGATCCAGCAGGCCGTCGCGGACCTGGATCACTTCGAGTCCATCTGCGAGTTCACCCACCAGCGCGCCATGGAACGCGGGATGGTCCGCGTCGGCAAGCGCTGCGACGAACTCGCCCAGATCGCCCACCTCGAGAAGCACCTCATTCTGGCCGAGTCGCCGTTCGCCCAGCCCATCGGGCAGGCGGTCCGCGCCACCATCCAGCAGGGCCTCCAGGACCTCCAGCAACAGGCCGGCCAGCCAGAGGTCCAGGACGCCATCTCGCAGGGTCAGCAGGTCCTCACGACGATCAACGACGCACTGACTCGGCTGCAGACCTGGGGTCAGCAGGGCGCCCAGTCATCGGTCGGGGCCCAGTAGGCCACCGCGCCCGCCCCCGCGATTCACTTTTCTTCGTCGACCCGACTCCGCAACGTCTCGACCAGCGCGTGGCGGTGACACCGCTTGTTGTCTCCCTCGAAACACACCAGCACGATCGTCTCGCCGTCGCGGACCCGGTCGGCCAGCGAGTCCAGCGCCGCCTGGGCATCGCTGGAACCGTCGACGTACTCCCGATAGCGGGCCTCGAAGTCGGCGTTCTCCCAGGCGGCGTTGTGCGCGCCCTCGTCGCACATACCCTGGAGCTTCAGGGCCTCCTGTTCGTCTTTGACCTCGTCGAGGAGGTCCTCGGGCGGGCCGAGTTCCGGCCGGTTCTCGTCGATCTGGCCGCGGAACCAGCCCGTCGGTCGTCGGACGACGCCGAGGAGGTGCTCGTCGCCGTCCAGATCGACCAGATCGTGCTGCAGCGCCGCGCTGTAGGTTTCGCGGACGCGCCCGGTCGCGTCGGTCATGGGGGTCGTTGGCAGGCGAGCGGCATAAGCGACCGGGGCACGCGCTGCCGGAGTCACGGGGCACTTGTAGCGGGCCCGCCAACCTCCCGGCATGTACTCGTCCGTGCTGGAGACGATCGGCTCGCCGCTGGTCCAGGTCGCCTCCCCGCCGGGGGCGACCGTCGCCGCCAAGCTGGAGTCGAAAAACCCGGGCGGCTCCGCGAAGGACCGCCCCGCCCTGGCGATGATCGAGGCGGCCGAGCTCGCCGGCGACCTCGAACCCGGCGACCACATCGTCGAGCCCACCAGCGGCAACACCGGCATCGGGATCGCCCTCGCCGGCGCCGCGAAGGGCTACGACGTCACCATCGTCATGCCCGCAGACAAGTCCGAGGAGCGTCGCAACGTCATGAGCGCCTACGGCGCCGCCCTCGAACTCGTCGACGGTGACATGACCGACGCCCGCGAGCGCGCGGACGCACTCGAGGCCGAGGAGGGTATGGTCCAGCTCCACCAGTTCGAGAACCCCGCGAACCCGGAGGCCCACTACCGGACGACGGGCGAGGAGATCGTCCGCCAGGTCGGCGATCGCACGATCGACGCCTTCGTCGCCGGCGTCGGCACCGGCGGCACGATATCGGGCACGGCCCGCCGCCTGAAGGAGGCGTTCCCCGACATGGAGGTCGTCGCCGTCGAGCCCGAGGACAACGCGGTCCTCTCGACCGGCGAGCCCGGCGACGACGACTTCCAGGGCATGGGGCCGGGCTTCGTCAGCGACAACCTCGACACCGACCTGCTGGATTCGGTCGAAACCGTCGGCCTCGAGGCGGCCGAGGCGGAGTGTCGCCGCCTCGCACGCGAGGAGGGCATCCTCGTCGGCCAGTCCAGCGGCGGGACCAACCTCGTCGCCCGCCGGGTCGCCGAGCGCCTGGCCGACCCCGAGGCCACCTGCCCGCCGTCGCCCACCGAGTCGAGCCCGTCGCCGGGGATCGTCATGGACGGCGACGACCCGATCGACCCCGGCGGCGCCGAGTACGCCGACTGCCCGCTCGTCGTCACCGTCTTCTGGGACTCGGGCGAGCGCTACATGTCGACCGGGATGTTTGACGAGTAAGGATCCACTCGGTCTCTTACCGCTGCTTCTCGCCGCCGAACTCGTCCTCGCGCACCCGCACGACGAGCGTGTCGTCGACCTCGCGGAGGTCGTACTCGGGGAGTTCGGGCCCGGTCCGGGCGACGTACATCGGCTCGACCAGGTCCGGCGCGCGCTCGGCGGTCGGTTCGGGCGGTCGCCCGTCGTTCTCCTCGCCCTCGGGAGCGTCGTTCTCGGACGCCGGTTCCGCCTCGGGCTCGACCACGCCGTAGACCTTGAGGAAGCGGTCGGTCTCCGCGGGGTCGAGTTCGTTGTCCCGGATCGCGGCCGCGAGCTCTCGGGAGAGCCACTCGGTCTCGCTGACGCTCGGTTCGAGGACGAACGCGTCCCGGGCGAAGCGGACGAGGTACCAGTTGAGGTCGTTGAGCAGCGAGACGGCCGCGCCGAGGCTGACGGTCTCGACCGCCAGCGCGTTCTCGAAGTGCTCGTGCAGGTCGTACGTGGCGAGGGCGTCGCGGGCGGTCTCGCGCGAGAGCAACTCGTACTGGAGGTTCACCTCCCGATCGCCGACGATGCAGACCTGCGTCATGGCCGAACCGACAGAGCCCCGACGCAAAGCGGTTTCGGCTCCTGGGGGCCAAGAATCGGGCGTCGACACCCGAGTGAACGCACGGCCCTCGTCGCCGCCCACCTTTATCCCGCCGGACCACGTGGGTGAATCGATATGGGTATTTTCAGGGACATCGGCCGGCGCGTCGAGGAGTTCAAACAGACCGCCGAAGAGACGGCCGCCGAGACCGCCGCCTACGAGTGTCGGGACTGCGGGGAGCGGTTCCACGCCGACCACGACGCGTGCCCGGAGTGCGGGGGAACGGTCGCCGAGCGGCCGTCCGAGGAGTGACCCGGCGTCGACCGAATCGGGGCACGATCTGAAGGGTCGACCCTGAGCCGCCGAACGAGTTGCCCACAGCGCGCCCGCGTGTGGGCGGGGGCCCGAGCGGGGCGGGATCGCCTCAGAAGGTACTCAGTTCGCCTTCGATCGCGCGTTCGGTGATCGAGGTGACGTCGGCCAGGCGTTCGTCGACGATCTCGACCACTTCTTCTTCGATGTCGTCGATGGTGACGCCGTCGGCGGTCACGAGGTGGACGTCGGCGACGTGCGGGCGGTCGATGGGGCGGCCGATCTGGGAGAGGAGGCGGACCTGCAGGTCGCGGATGCCGTCGACCTCCGCGACGACGGACTCGGCGATGTCGGTCGACAGCAGGTTGTAGATCTTGCCGATGTGGTTGATCGCGTTCTTCCCGCTGGTGGCCTCCATGCTCATCGGCCGGTTCGGGGTGATGAGGCCGTTGGCACGGTTGCCGCGGCCGACGGAGCCGTCGTCGCCCTGCTCGGCGGAGGTGCCGGTCGTCGTCAGGTAGATCGATCCCTCCTCGTAGTCGTCGGCGGTGTTGACGTGGACGGCCACCTCGCGGTCGGTGTACTCGCGGGCGAGGTCGGCGACGAACTCGCGGACGCCGTCGACGGCCGCCTTGTAGGCGTCCATGTCCGCGACGTACTCGTCGATCATGGCCGCGGCGACCGTGACGTCGATGTGGTCGCCCTCGCGCTTGCCCATGACCTTGATGTCCTGGCCGACCGCGGGGTGGTCGGCGGCGTAGGTCGTGTTGAGGCGGCGCTCGGTCTCGTAGACGATGCGTTCGGTCTCTGTGAGGGGGGCGTGGCCGACGCCGTAGCTCGTGTCGTTGGCCATCGGGACCGCGCCCTCCTCGCCGAAGACCTCCTGGAGGTCGCCGCTGCCCTCCCCCAGACGGACGTCGATGACGACGTCCTTGCCGACGTCCAGGCGGGGCAGGTTCTCGTTGAGGTACTCGCGGGCCGCTTCGAGGGCGATCGTCTCCGTGGGGATGCGCTCGCCCTCGTACTCCTTGGTCGCACGGCCGACGATCAGCAGGTAGATGGGCTCGAGCACCTCGCCGCCGCCGAACGCGGGCGCGGCGGTGCCCGCGACCAGCTGCGTCTCGTCGGTGTTGTAGTGCAGCGGTTTGCCGACGCGGTCGATGTACTCCTGGGCCAGCGCGCGCGCGACGCTTTCGGCCACCCCGTCACAGATCGAGTCCGGGTGCCCGATCCCCTTCCGCTCGACGATCTCTACCTCCTGGTCTTCGACGGCGAGCCGGTCGGTCGGCTCGACCCGGATGTTCCGGTCGCTCATTACCGCCCCTTGGGAGGTGGGGATTCTATAACTTCCGGAAATTACGCAGCCGTCAGGATTACTCCGAGGAATCCTCGCCGGCCAGCAGCATGCCGAGGTAGGACGTGCAGACCTGTTCGTCGGGGTCCAATTCGAGGTCGCGCAGCACGGCGAAGGCGGACTCGCGGGCGGCGTCGATCTCGGCCTCGGTCTCGGCGGCGGTCTCGACCTCGACGAACTCGCCGACGTCCGCGACGGCGTCCAGCGTCACGGTACAGCCGTCGACGCGGAAGCGCTCGCGGTCCTTCCGGACGGTGGCGGCGGGCTCGAAGCCGAGGTTCTCGAAGATTGCGCGGACGTCGTCGCCGTTGGCGATCGAGGCCTCGACCTCCTCGCGCGTCTTGGAGTCGGCGTCGACGAGCGGGCCCTTGTAGGTGAGTCGGGCGGTGGTGTCGTCCTCGCGGTGCTCGCGGCGGATGCGGATGGCCTCGTCGGTCTCTGCGAAGTCCCGGTGGGGGGCGTCGAAGTACGTGTCGACCTGCGTGACGTCGTTGACGGGTTCGGCGCCCCGGGCGAGAAGTCGATCGCGAACCGCGTCCAGGTCGGCGCGGACCTTGACCTCGACTTCGAACATACCTGTCCGTTCGTCGGCCCGGATATAACGCGACCGGATCGCCCACGCCGGGGGCGCCGCTCCGTGGGGGCCGCGCAGTCGGTTGCGGCAACGTCGCGGACTGGTTGAGGGTAGGGGAACCGTATCGCCAGTGGTCGCGTGAACGATCAGCGGGCTCTTCCCGGTGGGCGCCCAATTCCTCGCGAAGATGGTCCCGTTCGAGGACGCTCGATCGCCGGTCCCGAAGCCCAGAGTCAGCAATGCCTGACGGCGCAGACGATCACCGGTCGGACCCGCCCGTCGGTAGGGAGGGGAACGGCACCGCCCCGAACCCTGTCGTCGCCGAGTACCAGGTGCCAGCGAGCGCGTTCGTTCTCGGCGAGGTGCTGACCGCACGGCCGGCGTCGTTCTCGGTCGATTTCGAACAGATCGTCCCGACGCAGGAATCCCCGCTGGCGTACCTCTGGACGGGCCCCGAGAACGCGGACGGGTTCGAGTCGGCCGCGGCCGCGGATTCGACCGTGCGCGAGCTGGCGCGACTGGCGAGCCTCGACGACGGTTCGCTGTACCGGATCGACTGGATGACGAACGTCAACCCCCTCCTGGATCGCCTGGCGTTCGACGACGTCACCCTCGTCACGGCCACGGCTACCGACGACGAGTGGTTTCTGCGGCTCCGCTTTTCGTCCCGTCGGGACGCCGGCGCGTTCCAGACGTTCCTGTACCGGCGGGACGTCGACCACCGGCTGATCAGCGTCCACGACCTCGAGGAACCCAAGATCGCCCAGTACGGGGTGACGAAAAAGCAGCGCGCGGCGCTGGTCACGGCCTTCGAGCTCGGCTACTTCGACGTCCACCGGACGGCGACCCTCCAGGACGTCGCCGCGGCGCTCGACATCTCGGACAAGGCGGCGTCCGAGCGCCTCAGACGGCGTCAGTCGACTCTCATCGGCGGCACGCTCACGATCGGCTCGTCGGCCGGCGTCGGGACACAGTCCACCTGACCTGTCGCACCCCACTTAAATCGTTCCGGTCACGGTGCCGTCCCCTCATCTCGCCGAGGGCGCTACCGTCAGTACAGATGACAGACCGAACTGATCCAGTTCTCCCGGCCGAACGGGTGGACGCGATCTTCGAGGCGCTGTGCGATCGCCGCCGTCGGGCGATCCTTCGGTGTCTTCGGGAGGGCGATGGCGGGTGGATGGCGCTGGTAGAGGTCGTCGAGCGCCTGCTGGCCGAGCCGGGGGTGGCGTCGTCGCTGGACCGCGAGCGGCTCGTGGTGGACCTGTATCACGTCCAGGTGCCGAAGCTGGTCGCCTGCGACGTCGTCGGCCGTGACCGGTCGGCCGACGCGATCCGGTACGACGCGCCGCCGCTCGTCGATCACCTGCTGGCGGGCGAGTCCGAGTGGGCCGACACGCGATCCGACGTCACCTGACGCGTGGTCCCACGGGCGTCGGCGAAACGTTGTACTTAAGAGTGCAAAGGGGGACGTTCCGGGTATGAGTGACGAATCCGAGGCCGAGGAGGCCGACCAGGCCGATGACGTAGGCGACGAGGACAGCGACGAGGTCACCGGGCTGCAGGCCGGCGACTTCATCGAACTCGACTACACCGCCCGCACCGTCGAGGACGGGCTGATCGTCGACACGACCGACCCCGAGGTCGCCGAGGAGGAGGGCATCGACGACGACGACCGCACCTTCGAGCCGCGCACGCTCGTGCTCGGCGAGGGCTTCATCTTCGAGGCCGTCGAGGACGACATCGTCGGCGGCGAGGTGGGCCAGACCGGTAGCGTGACCGTCTCCGCTGAGGAGGCCTTCGGCGAGTACGACGAGGACCAGGTCCGGACGGTCAGCGCCAACAAGATCGGCGAGGACGACCGCTACCCCGGCGCGCAGGTCAAGATCGACGGCGAGCAGGGTCGCGTCGAGACCATCATCGGCGGTCGCGCGCGCGTGGACTTCAACCACCCGCTGGCCGGCGAGGACATCGAGTACGAGTACGAGGTCGTCGGCGAGGTCACCGACCAGCTCGAGCGGGCCGAGGGCCTGTTCGACATGTACCTCGACGTGGACCTGGAGATATGGCTCCAGACCGACACCGTCGAGGAGGAACAGCTGGTCGAGCCCGACGAGGAGGTCGACGAGGACGACGAGCCGCCGGAACCCGAGACCGAGACGGTCGAGGTCGAAAAGGAGAGCCTCTACGTCGAGGCGACGCCCCAGCTGACCATGAACCAGCAGTGGATGTTCCAGAAGCAGCAGATCTGCCAGCAGGTCATCGACCTGCTCGGCATCGACCGCGTCGTCGTCCAGGAGATCATCGACGGCGCCGGCATGGGCATGGGCATGGGCGGCATGATGGGCGGCATGGGCGGTCTCGGCGGCGGCGAGGGCGACATCGAGGAGGCCCTCGAGGACGCCGACGTCGACGCCGACGAGATCGTCGAGGAGATCGAAGAAGCCGCCGACGAGTAGGCACCCAGTTCCCCTATTCCGACCGCCGCGACGGAAGGCACAGGGACCGGCCATTGCAGGCAGTGGCCAACTGACGTCGCAGTCGTTCCTGTGGCGCGCTGAGAACGTCCTCGGCGACCGCGAGATCGTCTCGCGGGCCCACCGGAGGCGCCACCACTAGTCCGACGCCGAGCTCCGCGGGCGTGTGCGCGAGGCCGCGCCCGGAGAGTGAACCAGGACGCTACCATCCGGCGGCTCCGGCCGCCGGTTCACTCCGCAGGAGGCCCTCGGCCGAGTGCGGAGGTGTTTCTGGTGCAGACTTTTCGAGGACGGTACCCGACGCGCACCCGCCGACGTAGAGGGGTCCTAGGCGATGTCGCGGGAGGTGTCGATCGAGACTTCCTCGACGAGGTCGAGCTTGATGACGTCGGAGGGGGCGCGACCGCCGCGGAACTTGGGGATGGCGAGGCGGTTCTCGACGTCGTCGCCGTTGGTCCGGGTGTCCAGCTGGAAGACGACGTCGGCGAAGTGCTCGGTGGAGTCCCGGAGTCGGGGGATCTGGTGGCCTGTGAGACAGTGCAGGACGGCCAGGCTCCCCGTGTTGAAGATGTGGTTCTGCAGGTCGTTCATGAAGTTCCGGAACCGAGAAGGCGGCTCCTGGGTCTCCAGGACGTTGACGGGGTCGATGATGAGGTTCGAGGTCTCCGGCAGCGCCGAGACGAGCTTGCCGGCGTTGTCGAGCGGTGCCTCGCCGGGGATGTGGCGGATCGTGGGGTCGCCGGTCTCGGTGGGCGAGTGGGTGATGCTGTCGGAGACGGCCTCCTCCGAGCGGTCCAGCGAGAGATAGAGGGTGCCCCGCGTCGCGGTGAGTTCGTAGAGAAACAGCTCCGCCTGACTGGCCGGGTCCGCACACAGCGCGACGATGCTGCCGGCCGGAATCCCCCCGTTGAGTTTTCGGTCGAGGACGTCGATCCCCGTCCGGAGCCGATTCTCCATGCCTCTCGACAGTAAACTGCTCCTCCAGATTAAACATTCCGCTCGAACACCTTTTTTCCGACCGCTCGGTGGGCCAGACGAACGGATTCGGCCCGAATCGGGGGCTCGTCCACCGCCGGCACCCGGGCCAGAACCGGGCACTCGAACAGCGCCGCGACCCGGTCGGCGGGCGGTTCCGTGCCGTTCCGAGCGCGCTCGACGACCACGACGCCCACGGGCGCAGCGTCGAGCGCGCGGGCCATCGCGGCCGTCTTGACCCCGTCGCGCAGCGACTCGACGGTCGGCGTGGTCACGAGCAGCGTCCTGTCGGCGGCCCGCAGCGGACGGGCAGCGTCGCGGCCCGCGCCGGCCGGGCAGTCGACCAGCACGGGGCCGTCCCACTCGCGGAGGCGCGGGAGCGCTCGCGGGAGGTCGCGTGCGTCGGTATCGACACCGGGGACGACGGCGGCGCCCGGAGCGACGGGCGTCCGGTGGGCCGCGCTGGCGGGAGGGGTGCCGTCAGCGACGGCTGCAAGCCCAGGTTCGGGAGCCGCGTCGGCGCGCAGGTGCAGGTCGGGCATCTCGCAGTCGGCGTCGACGGCCAGCGGGGCGGACCCGCGGGGCCCGGAAGCCGCGAGCGCCCGCGCGAGCCCGAGCGTCGTGGTGGTCTTCCCGCAGCCCCCCTTCCCGCCGGCGATCGCGAGCATGGGCGGGGCTGGGCGCGTCCTCCTACGTGAACGTTCGTGTGCCATACTGTGTCGCGGCTGTGTCGAGAGATTGAAGGTGATCGGGGGCGCGGTGACATCAAATGCGGCACGATCACATAATCAGCGCGAAACAGCTGACGCGGGCCGACATCGAGTCGGTGCTCGATCGCGCGGCGGAGATCGAAGCCGATCCGGGGGCGGTGGCCGACCGGCACGCAGACAAGCTGCTGGGGCTGCTCTTTTTCGAGCCGAGCACGCGGACGAAGATGAGCTTCACCACGGCGATGAAGCGCCTCGGCGGCGACATCGTGGACATGGGGCCGGTCGAGAACTCCAGCGTCAAGAAAGGCGAGAGCCTCGCCGACACCGTCCGCGTCGTCGAGGGGTACGCCGACGCGCTGGTCATGCGCCACCCCCTGGAGGGCTCGGCGAAGATGGCCAGCGACTTCGTGAACGTCCCCCTCATCAACGCCGGCGACGGCGCCGGCCAGCACCCGACCCAGACGCTGTTGGACCTCTACACGATCCGCGAGAACGCGGGCTTCGAGGACCTCACGGTCGGGATCATGGGCGACCTGAAGTACGGCCGGACGGTCCACTCGCTGGCCAACGCCCTGACGAACTTCGACGTCAACCAACACTTCATCAGCCCGGAGAGCCTCCAGTTGCCCCGGAGCGTCCGCTACGACCTCCACGAGGCCGGCGCCACCATGCAGCAGCACACCGACCTCGAAGACGTGCTGCCGGCGCTGGACGTGCTGTACGTCACGCGAATCCAGCGCGAGCGCTTTCCCGACGAGAACGAGTACCGCGCGGTCGCCGGCGAGTACCAGATCGACGCCGAGACGCTACAAGCGGCCACGGACGACCTGGTCGTCATGCACCCGCTACCGCGAGTCGACGAGATCGACGCCGACGTCGACACGACCAGCCACGCCCACTACTTCGAGCAGGCGCACAACGGCGTGCCGGTGCGCATGGCGCTGCTCGATCTCATCCTGGAGGGAGACGAATGAGCGACGACAACCAGCTCCGCGTCAGCAAGATCCGATCGGGCACCGTCATCGACCACATCACGGGCGGGCAGGCGCTGAACGTCCTGGCCATCCTCGACATCGACGGCTCCGGGGGCGAGGAGGTCTCCATCGGGATGAACGTCCCCTCGGATCGGCTCGGCCGCAAGGACATCGTCAAGGTCGGGGGCCGCGAGCTCAGCCAGGACGAGGTGGACGTCCTCTCGTTAATCGCGCCCGCGGCGACGATCAACATCGTCCGCGACTACGACGTGATCGAGAAACACCGCGTCGAGCGCCCCGCGGCGGTCGTCGGCGTCCTGGAGTGCCCGAACCGCAACTGCATCACCACCGAGGACGAGCCGGTCGAGTCGCGATTCGAGGTGCTCGACGACGGCGTGCGCTGTGCGTACTGCGACACCATCGTCCGCGAGGACATCGCCGAGCACATCCAGGTGGACTGAGCCGCGCGCCGACGGGCCCCCTCGTCGGCACCCACCTGTTGGTCCAGAAAGACTATAGCCCGCCGGCGCCTCTGTGGAACGCAATGTCCCGGAAGCTGAAATTCGCCGCCGCCCTGGTCGCCCTGGTCCTGGTCTACCGGCTGGCCGTCAAGCGATAGGCGGGGCGCGACGTCGCACCGTCAGCCAACTACGGGCGTTTCCCAACGCCTTTTCACGCTCGAGGCGAACCCGCGAGCATGTACGGGGTCGTCACGCGCAACGAGGAGGAGGTGTCGTGGTCGGAGTTCGACCGCGCGTTCTACGAGGTCAAAGACGTCACCGGCCGGGCCGCCGAACCGGTCGAAGGCAGCGTGAGCACAATCTCGTGTTTCGGCGACAACGCTGCCGCTGGCGCGAACCCCGAACTCATCCCGATCAGCGACGAGGGAGAACTCGCCACGCGCGAACAACCGTACTTCGACTGGGCGTACGTCTGTCCGAACCACCCCGAGTACCGCGAGGGGTTGCTTGAGATCGTCGCCGACGCGAGCGAGGTCACCGACGACGTCCGCCTCGACGACGTCGGCTTCCCCCGCGGGGAGTACTGCCACTGCGACCGCTGCGAGCAGCGCTTCGCCGACAGCGACTTCGAGGACTGGCAGGCCTGGCGGGCGCACGTCATCACCGAGTTCGTCCGCGAGGCGCGCGAGCGCGTCCCCGGCGACCTTTATCTGGCGCTGTACCCCGATCCGTACCCCGGCCACGTCTACGAGCGGGCGGGCCTGGACCTGGACGCGCTGGCCGAGTACGTCGACGAGTTCGTCGTCCCGCTGTACGACACCGAGTACGCGACCACCTACTGGCTGGAGATCCTGGCGTCCGGGTTCGTCGACGCCCTCTCGAAGCCGTTCACCGTCGAGCTGTACGCCGTCGACGTCGACGTCGATTCCCTGATCGACGCCACCGAGGTCGTCGCGGCGTACGGCGAGTCGGTCACGTTCGGCTACGACGCGAGCAACGCGCGCGCGACGATCAGGCGGATGCAGGCCGACAGCCGCGAGGGCGAGGAGTACGGCGCCTGATCGTTCGCACCCGGCTCACAGCGCGTGCCGGCGCCATTCGAGCAGTTCGTCGCGGTCGCGGGTGTCGGCCGGGAGGTCGGCGAACCACCGGGCCGCCGAGATTTCCTCGTCGGGGTCGCTGACCGCGAGGTCGGTCGACTCGGCGCGGGCGCCGAAGACGGGGAGGACGCCCCAGGTGCGGTGGCCGTCGCTGCGGAAGTGCACGCGCTCGAGGATCGCCAGCCCCTCGTAGGTGACCTCGGCGCCGGCCTCTTCGGCGAGTTCGCGGCGGGCGCCGGCCTCCAGGGACTCGTCGGTGTTGACCTGGCCACCGGGGACGACCCACTTGTCGACGCCCTCGTGGCGCACGAGCAGCAGCTCGCCGCTCTCACGGTAGACGACGGTGTGGGCGCCGAAGGGGAGCCCGTTCTCGCAGATGCGGTCGGCGATCGTGCGAAAGCGCGCCCGGGAGACGTGGCGCGTGCGCTCGTAGGTGAGGTCGGCGTCGTACTCCTCGGTGATGCGGTGGTACGTCTGCTCGGCGCGCTGGTCGGCCTCGTCGGCGACGTACCAGAGGTCGTCGACGGCAGTCATCGCTCCGCGGTCGGGGCGGGTGCGGTCGAACGGCGATCCGGCGGCACCGAGAGGGAAAGAGGGAGCGAACGTTGGTGCATGACACGCACTTCGCGACCGATCTGCAATAAGTCTTCGACCGCGGCCCCCGTCGGCCTGGTACGGGCTGCTCGCGCCGGCTGACGGCCGTCTGACGCAGTACTATGTGCGACCGTTGCGAACGCCAACTCGATGACGGGATCGAGGGGTCGACCGCCCTCGCCGCGGCCGACCACGTGCAGGCGAGCGACCGCGAGGGGGGCGAGTCCGTGACGCACAGTCGCGAGCGCGTCGCAGATCGAGAGCTGACACCGCTGCCCGAGCGGGGCAACGTCCTCCTGCTGGCGCCGTCGATCGGGCGGAGCGAGCGGGCAGCGTGCATGGACCTGTGTTCGCGCCACGCGCTCGACCGGACCAAACTGGTGCACGTCCTGTTCATGGAGTCGGCCGCCGAGCGCTACCGGGCCGTCGAGCGCCGCCTGCGCGGCCATCCGGCTGAGTCGGCCGTGCTGGTCGTCGGCTCGGGTGGCGGCGTCGGCGCGCGCGGTCCGGAGCCGCCCGCCGACAGCTACCACGTCCACCAGGTCACCGATCCGGCCGACCTGACGGGGCTGGGGATGGCGCTGAACCGCTGTCTCGCCGAGTGGGCCGACCCCGACGTCCAGCTGGCGCTGTGTTTCGACTCGCTGTCGATCCTCCTGCAGTACGCCGACCTCGAGCGCGTGTTCAGGTTCCTGCACATGATCACCGGTCGGCTGGCGGAGGTGGCGGCGACCTCGCACTTTCACCTCGACCCGGCGGCCCACGACGCCCAGACGATCGCGCAGCTGTCGCAGGTGTTCGACAGCCGCGTCGAGGTCGACGACGCCGGCGAGCGGACCGTCCACCGCTGACGGGGTGGGCAGCGTCTCCGCACCGATCGGCGACAACGCCTGCGGGCGGTGTGAATCAGTCCCTTTTTAGGCGACGGTGGGGAACTGCCTGCCATGAGCTTCGAGGAAGACGACGCGGTCATCCTGCACGACGAGCACAGCGAGTACGACGGCGAGGAGGGGACGATCACCCAGGTCATGGAGACCATGTTCGGCGACGAGACCTACACCGTCAACTTCGAGGACGGCCAGGAGTCCGGCGTCCCCGCCGACTCGCTGACCGCCGCCGCCGACGACGAGGAGTAACGGCCGCCGATGGCGTCGGTCCCCCTCCACTACGTCGACCTCCGGGCGTTCTGCTACGCCACCGAGGACGAGAAGCGTGTCGCCGAGGCGCTGGGGACGTTCCTGCCCGAGGACGCCGAGATCGACCGCGCCGTCTCGGAGGGCCACCACGGGGACCGCATCGTCGTCCTCTCGGCACGGGTCGAGCGCGCCGACGAGATGCGCCACGTCCTCTCGGTGCTGAGCGGCGTCGAGGACCCCGAGCGACTGCTCGAGGAGCTCGACGAACGCGTCGACGAGAACTGCTCGCTGTTTCTCCGCCTCGACAAGCAGGCCGCCTTCCGCGGCGAGGCCGCCCTCGGCGAGGGGATCACCCTCCGCGCGAAGGTCGAGGCCTACCCGGCCACGAAGGAGGCGGCCGTCGAGAACGCCCGGCAAGCGCTCGAGGAATTCGTCGCCGACGCCGGGGACTGACGGCGCCGGACGAGCGCAGCCCTTCCGAAACGGCAAAGAGGCGGCCCCCGCGAGGATGCTGGTATGTACGAGGCGGTGCACGCGCGGCCGGACGGCGACAGCACCGCCGCGCGGCTGGCGCTGACGGCGGCCGAGTGCGGCTTCGACGGGATCGTCCTCCGCAATCACGGCGACGCCCACCACGACGCCGACTGCGAACGGATCCGCGAGGCCTACGGGATCGACGTCGTCGACGCCGTCGAGGTCCGCGCCGAGGACCCCTCGCGCGCCAGCGGTTTCGTCGGTAACTACCGCCCCGAGACGACGCTCGTCTGCGTCCACGGGACCAACGAGGCGATCAACCGCTTCGCCGTCGAGCAGCCGGCGGTCGACGTCCTCGCGCACCCGATGACCGCCGGGGACTTCAACCACGTGCTGGCGGCGGCGGCCGCCGACAACGGCGTCCGCGTCGAGTTCTCCCTGCGACGCGTCCTCCGCGCCGAGGGGGGCCGCCGCGTCCAGGCGATCGCCGACCTCCGGAAGCTCCGCGAGCTGGTCGCAGACGCCGACGCGCCCTACGTGGTCAGCGCCGACCCCACCTCGCACCTCCACCTGCGGGCGCCCCGGGAGCTCGTCGCCGTCGGCGAGGCAGTCGGGCTCACCGCCGATGAGGTCGAGCACGGCCTCGCCGAGTGGGGCCGGCTCGCCGAGCGCAATCGCGAGCGCGCGGCCGACGCGTTCGTCGAACCCGGGGTACGCCTCGGGCCGGCCGACGACGCGGTCGACGAAGCAGCCGATGCTGAGCGCAGCGGCCCGGACGGCGCGGTCGACGGGGACGGCGACGACGAGCGGTGAGTTACGCCTCGCGGTCCCAGTCGGGTGTGGCGTCGGCTCGCTCGCCTACGGGGTCGGCCCGGCGGCTCGCGGTGGCGAGGGCGGTGCCGGCGTGCGAGACCAGCAGTTCGAGCAGCGAGCGCGTCTCCGGGGGCAGCGGCTCCTCGCCGCGGCCGAGCGCGACGATGACGGCCGTGGGGTGGTCCGGCCCGCGCGCGACGGGGATCGTCGCGACGGAGGCGACGTCCGCGCCGAGCGCGTCGGGGAGGTCGGCGGTGTGGACCGCCACGGTCGCGGGCTCTTGATCGGCGGCGCGGTCGGCCAGCGCGGCGATCGCGTCGGCGTCGACGCCGGCGATCGTCCCGTCGACGACCGTCGCCGCGCCGTCGCGGTAGGTGACGAACGCCGAGCCCCGGAGGTCGACGAGCGTCTCGCCCGCCTCGACGCACAGCGCGCTCACCTCTGGGAGGCTCTCGGTCTCGTTGAGCGCGCGCCCGTAGTTGTTCAGGTCGGCCGCTCGATTGGCGAAGCGCTCGGTGCGGTCGCGCTCGCGCTCGAGTGCGGCCAGGCGCGCCCGCCGCTGGGCGTCGTAGATCCCGATCAGCGACCCGCCGAGCAGCCCCGCGGTCGCCGCGTCGACGCCGACCGTCGGGCCGACGGCCCACGCCGGCGTCCGCGGGACCGAGACGTTCGCGGCGAAGGTGACCAGCGCCGCCGTCGAGGCGGCGACGACCGCGCCGACGACCGCCCACCCGACCACCAGCGTCGGGCGCTCGAGGCCGTCTGCCCCGCTCGCGAGCCAGCCGCCGACGAACGCGACCGCCAGCGCCATCAGGACGAACGGGCCGCCGGCGACGACCCGACCGACCGCCGAGGGCGTCGCCGACAGCGCCAGCGCGACCTGCCCGGCA
The DNA here is from genome assembly GCA_042217345.1 of Haloarculaceae archaeon. GTDB lineage: Archaea > Halobacteriota > Halobacteria > Halobacteriales > Haloarculaceae > Halorientalis. The sequence goes on along the minus strand of JBDGSW010000024.1, from coordinate 9,773 downwards.
GAAACCGCCAGCCCGGCGACCGCGAGCGCGCCGCCCGTGATCTGCCGTTGCACGGATGACATATCGACGCGGGGGTAGATGGCTCTGTGGGTGCGCGCGGCGCCCGTGGGTGGGGCCGTTCCGAGGGGTTCTTTGGCGCGCCGGCCCTGGTCTGGGCCATGAAGAAGAGCCTCGACGAGCACGCCGCGCGGTTCGACGACCTCGCCGCGGAGTACGACGCCGACCAGACCGAGGAGTACCGCGCCTGCGTCAGCCTCGTCGTCGAGCACGCCGCGCCCGGGCCCGCGGAGACGGTCCTGGACCTGGCAACCGGCACCGGCGCCATCGCCCTGTCGCTGGCGCCCGACGCCGGCCGCGTGATCGGTCGCGACATCAGCGAGGGCATGCTCGAACAGGCCCGCGAGAAGGCCGCCGAGCGTGGCCTGGACACCGTCTCGTTCGGCGAGGGCCGCTTCCGCGAGCCGAACGTGCCGGCCGACGCCGACGTCGACGTGGTGGTCTCGAACTTCGCGATGCACCACCTGAGCGACGACGAGAAGCGCGACGCGATCGGGACCATCGCCGGCCTCGAGCCAGACCGGTTCGTCCTCGGGGACGTGATGTTCTTCGGCGAGCCCGACCCAGCGGAGCCGTTCTACACGCCCGAAGTCGACGACCCGGCGACCGTGGGCGTCCTCGCCGACGCGTTCACCGACGCCGGGTTCGCGCTGACGGCCGTCGAGCGCGTCCACGACCAGGTCGGCGTGCTCGTCGGCGAGCGCGTCCCGGTGGCAGACGCCGACGGCGGAGCGCCATGAAGCACCTGCCCAAGCACCTCCAACCGCGGTGGCGCTACCTCGCAGTCGGACTGGAAGCGTGGCCGGACGCCGACGTCGATCGCGGCGGCTTCCAGCGGCACCTCTGGTACAGCGCGCAGAACCTGCTGGGCGACGCCGCGAGCGCGGCGCTGGACCTGCGGGTGCTGCGTTTCCGGTTCGCCGACGGTGCGGGCGAGGCGATCGTCCGGACGCGCCGCGGGGAGGTCGACCGGGCGCGGGCGGCCCTGGCGTGTCTGGACGACGTCGACGGTCACGAACTGGGGGTGGGAGTGCGGGGTGTCAGCGGGACGGTCCGTGGTTGTGAAGAAAAGTATTTAGGACGCGCTCCGGAAGAAAACGAGGAGAGCGACGTCGTGTTCGAGGACGCCGACCGGACCGCCGTCCGGCGGGACGGTCGCTACGACGTGCGGATCGGCTCGGCGTTCGCGGGGGCGACGACACTCGATTTCGAGTAACTACCCATGCAGGGACAATCCCAACAGCAGGCCTACGACCGGGGAATCACCATCTTCTCCCCGGACGGACGCCTCTACCAGGTCGAGTACGCCCGCGAGGCCGTCAAACGAGGGACGGCCAGCATCGGCATCCGCGCCAGCGACGGCGTGGTGCTGGCCGTCGACAAGCGCATCCGGTCGCCGCTGATGGAGCGCTCCAGCGTCGAGAAGCTCCACAAGGCCGACGACCACATCGGCATCGCCAGCGCCGGCCACGTCGCCGACGCGCGCCAGCTCATCGACTTCGCCCGCCGGCAGGCCCAGGTCAACCAGCTGCGCTACGACGAGCCCGTCGGCGTCGAGTCGCTGACCAAGGAGATCACCGACCACATCCAGCAGTACACGCAGGTCGGCGGCGCGCGCCCGTTCGGCGTGGCGCTCATCATCGGCGGCATCAACAAGCACGGCGAGCCCCGCCTGTACGAGACCGACCCCTCGGGGACGCCCTACGAGTGGAAGGCGCTGGCCGTCGGCGCCGACCGCGGCGACATCCGCGACTACCTCGAGGAGCACTACGAGGAGTCGATCGACCTCAACGAGGCCATCGGCCTGGCGCTGCGCGCGCTCGGCTCGGCCAACGACGACGCGCTCGCGCCCGAGGGCGTCGGTATCGCTACCGTCGGCGTCGAGGACCGGACCTTCCGCCAGCTCACCGACGACGAGATCGCCGACTACCTCGGCGACCACGACCTGCTGGCCGACGAGGACGAGGCGGCTGACGCCGACGCGGACGCCGACGAACCGACCGACGACGAGGAGTGACCGTCGCGCGGGGCGATCGCTCGGCCTGCGGCCCCGCCCGCGTTCTGCCGAGGCCGATTTCGACGCGTAGCGGCCGCGACGGCCGACAGCGGAAACACCTTTCAACCGCGGCGCATTACCCCCACCCATGATATCGCTCGACGAGGCGGTGACGGCCCGGCTGGAATCGCACGGGCAGCGCTTCGAGGTGTTGGTCGATCCCGACGCGGCCCTGGCGATCAAGCGGGGGGAGTTCGACGGGGAGCTCGAGGACGTCATCGCCGCCGAGGACGTCTTCGAGGACGCCTCGCGGGGGGACCGCCCGCCGGAAACCGCCCTGGAGGAGGTCTTCGAGACCACCGATCCCATGGCGATCATCCCCGAGGTGATCGAGCGGGGGGAGATCCAGATCACCGCCGAGCAGCGCCGCGAGATGCAAGAACAGAAGCGCAAACAGCTGATCCAGCACATCACGCGCAACGCGGTCAACCCGCAGATGGACGACGCGCCCCACCCGCCGGACCGCATCGAGTCCGCCCTGGAGGAGGCCGGGTTCAAGGTCGACCCGATGGAGCCCGTCGAGAACCAGGTCGACGAGGCGCTGGACCTGCTGCGCCCGGTCATCCCCATCCGCTTCGACGAGATGACCGTCGCCGTCCAGGTGCCCGCCGAGTACGCCGGGAAGGCCCAGTCGCGCATCCGGCAGTTCGGTGACCTCGTCCGCGAGGAGTGGCAGGGCGACGGCTCGTGGGTCGGCGTCATCCAGTTCCCGGCGGGGATGCAAAACGAGTTCTACGACGTCGTCAACGAACACACGAGCGGCGAGGCCGAGACGCGGATCATCAGGGACGAGGACGAGCTCTCGACGCGCTGAACGCTATCCCTTCTTGAAGCCCAGCAGGAAGCCGCCCGCGAAGCCGGCGCTGACCGGCAGCGCCGACAGCAGGCTCATCACCCAGCTCGGTGCCTGGGCGGCGGCGTCGGCGCTCTTGCCGGCCGCGCCGCCGATGGCGTCCCAGTTCACCGCGAGGACGCCGCGCGTCTCCAGGAACTTGAACAGCGCCAGCTCCAAGCCCACCAGCACGGCGATGATCTTGGCGACCTTCTTGGCCGCGAAGCCGATCACCGCGCCGATGACCGCGCCGCCGCCCGCCTCGATCCCGATCTGTTGCAGTCCGATGTCCACCATGTCACTTCGACCATCTGACGACGCGGTGATAAGCCTTTTGTGGCCGCGAGCGTCCGTCAGACGGCCCGACGACGCCCGTCGGACCGTCCCGCGGGCGCGGGCCCGATGCCGGCGTGCCAGGATCCGACACGGGTTTTAAATGGGCGCGGAACGTACGCACGCGCGAGTGACGGCAACAGACACCCAGACCGAGCGAGCGGTCGTCGCCAAGCGGGTGGACTCGGGGACGCCCGACACGGCGGAGATCAGGGAACTGGCCGGCGCCGCCGGCTACGGGGTCGTCGGCGAAGTCACCCAGACCCGGACCGAGGACCCGGCGATGCACCTCGGCGAGGGCAAAGCCGAGACGCTGTCGGCGACCGTCGCCGCCGAGGACGCCGGGGTCGTGATTTTCGACAACAAGCTGGGGCCCTACCAGACGTACAACCTCGGCACCGAACTCCCGGAAGGCACGCGGGTCATCGATCGCTTCCGGCTGATCCTGGAGATCTTCGGCCAGCGAGCGCGGACCCGGAAGGCCCAGCTGCAGGTCGAGCTGGCCGAGCTCCGGTACGAGCTCCCGCGCGCGGAGGCCAAGGCCAGCCTCGCCAAGCGCGACGAGCGTCCGGGGTTCATGGGCCTGGGCGAGTACGACGAGAGCCACGAGCAGGACATCAAGGCCCAGATCTCCCGCATCCGCGACGAGCTGGAGAACATCGAGCAGACCGAGGAACACCGCCGCGAGCAGCGCCGCGAGTCCGGGTTCGACCTCGTGGCACTGGCGGGCTACACGAACGCCGGGAAGTCCACGCTGTTGCGCCGGCTGGCCGCGGACCTCGACGTCGACGAGAACGAGGACGTCCACCCCGACCTGGACACCACCGCCGAGAGCGAGGACCACCTGTTCACCACGCTCGGGACGACCACCCGCCGCGCGGACATGGACCGCCGGGACGTCCTCGTGACCGACACGGTCGGGTTCATCGCCGACCTTCCCCACTGGCTGGTCGAGTCGTTCAAATCAACGCTGGACGCCGTCTACCGCGCCGACCTCGTCCTGCTGGTCGTCGACGTCAGCGAGCCGATCGAAGCGATCCGCGAGAAACTCGTCACGAGCCACGACACCCTCTACGAGCGAAACGAGGCGCCCATCGTCACGGTATTGAACAAGATCGACCGCGTCAGCGAGGAGGAACTGGCCGAAAAGCGCGACGCGCTGTCGGCGCTGGCGCCCAATCCCGTGGCCGTCAGCGGGAAGGAGGGCCTGAACGTCGACGCCCTCCGCGAGCGCATCGATCGGGAACTCCCGCCGTTCGAGCGCGAGCGCCTCGTCTTGCCGATGAACGACGACGCCATGAGCCTGGTCTCGTGGATCCACGACAACGCTCGCGTCGACACCGTCGACTACGGCGACCAGGTCGTCATCGAGTTCGAGGCTCGCCCGGCGGTCGTCGAGCGCAGCCGCTCGAAAGCCGGTGACGTCGTCCCCGTCGAGTCCGCCTGAGCCAGTCTCAGAGGACTCCGACTTGCTGGCTCCCGATGTACAACCCGACCAGCACCGCGACCGCGCCGAGCGCCCGGACGAGCCAGAGCGCCCACGCCGGCGGGGCGCCGTCCTGGCCGTACGGTCCCCGGCGCTGCCCGGGGACGCGGCCGACGGTCTGGACGCGGACGACGAACTCGGGGAACGCCAGCACGAACGCCCCGAAGCCGATCCCCAGGACCGCCGCCAGCACCTCGCGCAGCGCCATCACTCGCGCAGGCGCTCGATGCGCTTTTCGGTCGGCGGGTGCGAGGCCAGCAGGCGACCGATGCCGCCACCGTCACCGAAGATACAGAGCGCGCTGACCTGGCTGTCGATCTCGGAATCGCGGGCGCGTTCGTTGCCCTGGCTGATCTTCTCGAGGGCGCGCGCCAGCGGGTCGCCGCCGCCGATGGCGTCGGCGGCGTCGGCGTCGGCGACGTACTCGCGGTAGCGCGAGATGGCCAGCACCAGCAGCATCACCAGCATCTGGACGATCTGGCCGACGATCATTCCCAGGAACAGGTCGGCCAGTTCGTTGTCGCCCGAGAGGATGACGACCCACTCGGCGACGATCCCGACGATGGAGGCGATTCCCTGGCCGAGCACCATCACCACGACGTCGCGGTTGTCGATGTGGGACAGCTCGTGGGCCAGCACGCCCTCCAGTTCCTCGTGGTCGAGCAGCTGGATCAGCTCCTCGGCGACCACGACGGTCCCGGCGCCCCGCCGCCCGACGGCGAAGGCGTTGGGGACGCCCATCCGCGCGACCATCAGCCGGGGCTTGTCGATGCCCATGTCGTCGCTGAGGCGCTCGACGCTGCGGTGGATCTCGGGGTAGCGGTCCTCGGGCATGTCCTCGGCGCCGACGCTTCTCAGCGCAGCCCACTTCCCGATCTTGTACTGGACGCCGATCAGCACGACGCTGCCGACCAGCACCAGCGGCAGCACGCTCGACCCCCACACGAGCATCGCGACGCCCGCTGCCAGCGCGTACAGCGCGAACAGCAGCGAGCCGACGATCGCCATGCGGACGGTCAGGCCTACGTGGCGCATGTGCGGTACCTGTGGATCGCGATACATATGTTTCGTGGTTACCAGCGAGACCCGAATCCTCGGTTACGGGCTGGTTGCATCCCCCGAAGATCCCGTGGACGCAGTCTGTGCGGCTACGGCTCGCGCTTTCGCTTCTCGACGACCCGGACGTTGCGGATCGCCGTGTCCGGGTACTGGCCCGCGGCGTCCTTCTCGGCGGCCTTGACCATGTCCCAGACGACGTTCAGTCCGGTCGTGACGCCCTCTAGGGCCTCCATCTCGCAGCCGGTCTTGCCCGTGGTCTCGACGGCGACAGTGAGCGTCACGGTCGACTCGCCGACGTCGAAGTCGGTGTCGACGTTCGTGATCGGGATCTGGTGGCACATCGGGATGGTCTCCCAGGTGTGCTTGACGGCCTGGACCGAACCGACGCGGGCGGTCGCGAGCACGTCGCCCTTCTCGATGCCGTCGGCCCGGATCGCCTCGATCGTCGACGGCTGGAGGTGGATCTCCCCCCGCGCGACCGCCCGTCGGGCGGTGTCTGGCTTGTCGCCGACGTCGACCATCTGGACGTCGCCGGCCTCGTCAGTGTGGGTCAGCTCAACCGTTCGATCCTCACTCATCGCGCTCACCCCAGATGGCCGTGGGGAGTTCGGCGAGCAGGTCGCGGGCGACCAGACCGTAGCCCTCGGACTCGACGACGATGTCGCCGGCGCGGCCGTTGGCGTACGCCCCGATGGCGCCCGCGTCCACGGGGTCCTGGACGGCCAGCAGCGCGCCGCAGGCGCCCGCGAGGACGTCGCCCGTCCCGCCGACGGTCATGCCGGGGTTGCCGGTGCGGTTCACCCGGGTGGTCTCGCCGTCGGAGATCACGTCGTAGGCGCCTTTCACGAGCAGCGTCTGGCCGAGGTCGGCGGCGAACTCGGCCACGAGTTCCCGGCGCTGGCGCCAGTCGGAGTCGGTCTCGCCGCCCATCTTCCCAAACTTGCCCTGGTGGGGGGTACAGAGGAGCGTGGCGTTGGTCTCGACGTCGGGGATCACCTGCAGCGCGTCAGCATCGACCACCGCGCGGCCGCTGTACTCCGCGAAGAACTGCTCGACGGCCGCCAGCGTGCCGTCGGCGTTGCCCAGGCCGGGGCCGAACACCACGACGTCGTGGTCGACCGCCCGATCCAGGAGCTCGTCGACGTGTGCCGGCCGGAGCAACTCGCCGGCGAACGGCCGGACGATGAGCCCCTCCTCGAAGCTCTGGACCTCGCGGGCGACCGACTTCGGGCAGGCGACGCGGACCAGGTCGGCGCCGGCGCGGAAGGCCGCCTGAGCGGCCAGCGCCGGCGCGCCCGTGTACGGGCCGCCGCCGACGATCAGCACCTCGCCGAAGTCGCCCTTGTGGCTCCGGGGGTCGCGCTCGATACGCAGGAGATCGCCACGCTCGACGAACAGTTCGGCGGCGTCGGGAATGCCGATGTCCGCGACCGTCACGGCCGCGTCGAGCGCCTCGAGGCCCGGCTTGGCGTCGTGGAACGTGACGACGCGGTCGGCCGCGACCGCTGCGCCCGCGGCCTCGCCGGTGTCAGCGTCGACGCCCGATGGGACGTCCACGGCCACGACCGTCGCGTCCAGGTCGTTGATCCGCCGGGCGGCGGTCGCCTCGGGCTCGCGGAGCGCACCGGTGACGCCGGTGCCGAGCATCGCGTCGATCACGACGTCGGGCGCGTCCAGCTCGAAGTCGGTCGTGTCGCGGACCTCGCGGGCGTCCATCTCGGCCCGCTGCAGGGCGTCCCAGTTCTCCCGCGCGATCTCGGTCGAGATGGTCTCGGCCCGCCCGAGGAGGTGGACGGTCACGCCGAAGGACTCGAGGAAGCGCGCGGCGACGAAGGCGTCGCCGCCGTTGTTCCCGCGGCCGGCGACGATCGCGATGGCGTCCCCGGGGTCGGCTACGTCGCGGACGACTCGTGCGACGGCGTTGCCGCTCGACTCCATCAGCTGTTTGCGCGGCACGTCCAGCGCGGCCGCGTTCGCGTCGAGGACGGCCTGGTCCCGTACCCGCATCATAGCCCGGACTTTGCGGGCTCGTGGGTTAAGCCTGCGGGACTCAGCGCCCGGGGGGACCCGCCACGCCGCGCGCCTGTCCCTGGCGATCTGCGACCGTGTACGCGTCGTACAGCGCCCAGAGGTAGATCACCGGCGCCGCGACGAACCCCACCAGGAACAGCATCGAGAACACCGCGATCCCGAAGCCGACGAAAAACACCAGCGCCTTCTCGAGCTCGCGGTTGTACAGCTGACCCAGGCCGGGGACGACGATCGAAAGCAGCGCCGCGACGAACGGGTTGCCGCCCTCCAGGACCTCGTCCAGGGTCGACCCGCGTCGCTGGCGGACGCCGCACTCCGGACAGATCTCGGCTCTCGCCTTGATGATCGCGCCGCACTCGAAGCAGTACACCTCCTCGGGACCTTTCCGGCCCTCGTCGGGGGTCATCGGCGGACCTCGAAGCCCGTCAGTCCCTCTGGCTCGCCGTACTCGGCGTCGACGTCCTCGACGTTCGCGCGGGGACTGCCCTCGTGACACCACTCGACCATGGACTCGACGGCGTCGTCCGGTCCCTCGAACACCGCCTCGACGCGGCCGTCGTCGAGGTTGCGGACCCAGCCGGCGACCCCGCGCTCCCTGGCGGTGTCGCGGGTGTTCGCACGGTAGTAGACCCCCTGGACCTTCCCGGAGACGTAGACGTGTGCGCGCGTGTGGTCGGCCATGGGTCGGGGTTGCGCGTCCTGCCTGAAAAGGCTACGTGCGCCGACCCGGGGGGCCCCGATCAGACCGGCTCGACGGGTTCGCCGCCGTTGCGCAGGAAGTGGAAGACGTACGTCTGGACGTACCCGGCGTACTCGCCGCCGAAGGCCGCCCGGATGGCCCGCGAGGTCTCGGCGTAGGACCCCCGGTCGCACTCGGGGTAGTACTCCTCGATGGTCGAGCGGATCCAGGTGTCCAGGGGGACGGCCTCGAGGAAGTCCAGCGAGAACAGCAACACGCAGTCGGCCACCTTCTCGCCGACGCCAACGAACTGCGTAAGGTACTCGCGGGCCTCCTCGTACGGCAACTCGCGGGCGGCGGCGGGGTCGGCCGCGCCGTCGGCGACCATGGCCGCGGTCTCGGCGACGTACGGCGCGCGGTAACCGAGCCCTACCTCGCGCAGCGCTCCCTCGGTCGCGGCCGAAAGCACCGCCGGCGTGGGGTAGGCGCGGTAGGTCCGCCCGTCGAAAGCGACGGCCTCGCCGTAGGTCTCCCGGAGCGCGCGCTGCATCCGGTAGATGCGCCCGACGCGCATCTGCGCCGAGCAGATGAACGAGATCAGACAGCCGAACGGCGGGTCGCGGACGAGGCGCATCCCGCGGTAGGCGTCGAAGGCGTCGCGGATCAGGGGGTCGTCGGGGGCGGCGTCTGCGATCGCCGCGAGGTCGTCGTCCAGGCGCAACAGCCGGCGGAGGTGGGGGACGGCGTCGACGTGCGATTCCCACTCCAGGCGGCCGTCGGTCTGGCGGGCGCGGATCACGACGGGGTCGGGGCGGTCGTCGGGGCGGACGGTCGTCCAGTACCAGGCGTCGCCGCCGTGGGCGGCGTCGGTCTCGTAGGTGCGACCGTCGGCGCGGTTCCAGAGGTACGACTGGCCGCTCTCGACGGTCGACTGGAGGTCGAAGCCGCCGGGGAGGGCGTCGATGTCGATCGCGCCGCGTTCCATTGAGCGACCGGACGGCACCGAGCCGTTTGGGGGTTACGAGTCGACGCTGCGAGGGCGGCGACAAGCGGGACGTACCGGGCGAAAGGTCGCGATACCGGAGTGAACGGACGCTAACCTTCTTACCCCTGGCTAGGCAATCCCACGCTATGAACTGCAGAGTTGTCGTGGAGGCCGCAGTCCCCGTCTACGACGTCGAAACGTCGGACGAGGCGGTCCGAATCGCCATCTCGAAGACCGGCGAGATGCTCAACCCCG
>JBDGSW010000132.1:0-35406 GCA_042217345.1 Haloarculaceae archaeon | reverse complement strand
GGTCCCGACTCGGCGGGGCAGTCGGTCACGGCACGCACCTGGGGTCGGACGCGGACCCGCCGCAACTTCGCCGAGCGCGGCACGGGATACGTCCAGTTCACGCGCGATCCCGTGGACTTCGTCGAGGCTGCCCTCGCCGTTCGCGAGGAGCCCGAGCCTGTCCTCGACAGCGCGGACGCCTGGGCGCGCGTCTCAGTGAAGCGGCTGGACGAGGGACGCGACGGCGACACCGAGTGGGTCGAGTGGGCGCTGCGCCCGACCGAGAACGTGGTCGTCCGCGAGCGCGTGCCGACGACGAACCGCGGGCACGCCGCCGTCATCGAGGCGACCGTCGCGGCCTCGCGGCTGGACGTGCCGGCCTACGACCGTGCGGAATTGGATTCGCGGCTCGAGTACTTCGCCGACGTGGCCGCGACCTGCGGCGGCGAGCGCGAGCGCGCGGCGATGGCGCGACTGCGCGAGCTGTGTCACTGGAGGTAAGCCCCCGCTCGGGTCGGCGCGGCGTCCTCGGTTTCGAACCCTTTTTGACGGTGACGGGGAGAGTAACGTGCACATGGCGATCAAACCGGCCTACGTCAAGAAGACGGGGAACGTCCTGCTGGAGCGCTATCCCGACGCCTTCGGACACGACTTCGAGCACAACAAGGACATGGTCGAGGAGCTGACCAACATCGAGTCCAAGGGCGTGCGCAACCGCATCGCGGGCTACATCACCCGCAAACAGGGCGCCGCGGTCCCCGCGTAACCGTTCTCGCGAGCTGACGCTCGCCGCGAATCAGTCCCCGCGAGCGACGGCACCGCCCTGCCGTACTGGCAAGCCACGATAGCCTGCCGACGGACCTGTCGGTGCGCGGTAGTGTCCCCGTCGGTGGGTATCCAAACGGTTTTGGCGCGTCGCGGCCGTACTGCAGCACACCAATGACAGTACGCGTAGGCGTTCTCGGCGCCACCGGTGCCGTCGGCCAGCGGCTGATTCAACTCATCGACCCGCACCCGGACTTCGAGCTGGCGGCGCTGACCGCCAGCGGCGACAGCGCGGGCAAGTCATACCGCGAGGCCGCCAAGTGGCGCGTCGAGTCGCCCATCCCCGAGGCCGTCGCGGACATGACCGTCGGCGAGACCGACCCCGCCGACGTGCCCGGCGACGTGGATCTCCTCTTTTCCTCGCTGCCCTCCAGCGTCGGCGAGCAGGTCGAACCGGCGTTCGTCGAGGCGGGCTACGTCGTCTCTTCGAACTCCTCGAACGACCGGACCGCCGACGACGTCCCCCTGACCATCCCGGAGGTCAACCCCGATCACCTCGGCCTGATCGAGGTCCAGCGCGACGAGCGCGGCTGGGACGGCGCCCTGGTGAAGAACCCCAACTGCTCGACGATCACGATGGTCCCGCCGCTGGCGGCCCTGGAGGAGGCGTTCGGCCTCGATTCGGTCCGCGTCTCGACGCTGCAGGCCGTCTCCGGCGCCGGCTACTCGGGCGTCTCCTCGATGCAGATCATCGACAACGCCATCCCGTACATCGGCGGCGAGGAGCAGAAGATGGAGACCGAGAGCCGCAAGCTCCTCGGCGAGTTCGACGGCGCCGAAGTCGAGTGGCTCGACGCCGACGTCGCCGCCTCCTGTAACCGCATCCCCACGCTCGACGGCCACCTGGAGAACGTCTGGGCCGACACCGTTGACGAGGTCACCGCCGACGCTGCCGCCGAGGCCATGGCCGAGTACCCGAGCATCGACCTCCAGTCCTCGCCGGACCAGCTCATCAAGGTGTTCGGCGACGACGAACCCGACCGTCCCCAGCCCCGCCTCGATCGCATGGCCGAGAACGGCATGCAGGTCTCGGCGGGCGGCTTCCGCGAGACGACCGACGGCGTCCAGTTCAACTGCCTCGCGCACAACACGATGCGCGGCGCCGCGGGCGCGTCGCTGCTCAACGGCGAACTGCTGCTCGAAGAAGGCTACCTGTAGGGCGCCGCGATCGCAAGCCGGCGGGCGACCACCGCGGGCCGCCCCGCTCAGTCGTCCTCGGACTCGCCCTCGCCGGCCTGGGCCTCCTCGTCGGTGACGACCCCTTCGCTGTCATCGTCGTCGACGAGTTCCTCGTCCGGGCCCTCCTCCTCGCCGTCCTCCCACGACTCCTGCTGCTCGTCGGTCGGCATCGTCTGCGTTTCCTCGCTCGAGACGTCGCTCGTGCCGTCGGCGGAGTCGCTGTCGTCGGCCATCGTCGTGGGTTGGCCCCGGACGCACTTAGGCGATTTTCGTGCTCCGGTGAGGTGACTGGTCGGTCTGCAGCGATCCGCTCGCGGCTGGTTCAGTCTGGGTGTCGCGCCCGCGGCCGAGCCACCCCGTTTTAAGCCGGCGAGGGTGCCAGAGGGAGGTGCGATGGACATCCTGCACACCTGCATGAACGTCTCGGACGCCGACGAACTCGCCGACTGGTACGTCGAGGAACTGGGCTTCGAGCGCTCCTGGGAGTTCACGAGCGAGGACGGACAGACGCGCAACGTTTACGTCGCGGACGACAGCGGCGTCGAGATCCAGCTGTCGGACACCGACGGCGAGGACGACTTCGAGTACGGCACCGGGTGGGACCACCTCGCGATCGGCGTCGAGGACGTCGACGAGACGTTCGCGCAGATCGACCACTACGGCGTCGTCCAGGAACCCGGCGACCAGCCCGCCGCGGGCGCGCGGACGGCCTTCGTCGAGGACCCCGACGGCCACGTGATCGAACTCATCCAGCCCCTCTAAATTTTACTTCGTCGGGTGCCGTGCTGCGCACGGCACCGCTCCTCGCAAAATTTAGTATAAAATGACCCGGACTCGAGCCAGGGCTCGCGTCCGGTGAACCGGCGGCCTTCGGCCGCCGGATGCAAAAAGCAGCTATCCGACTACCTGGTTCTTCAGATCCGCGTACTCACCAGTCTCCTCGACCGTCCGGAGGTTCTCGGCGAGGATGCCGGCCAGCCGCGCGTGGTACTCGGGCGTGAAGCCGGCGTTGTGCGGCGTGATCTGGACGTTCTCGAAGTTCCAGAGGGGGTGGTCCTCGGGCAGGGGCTCGGGGTCGGTCACGTCCAGGCCCGCGCCGGCGATCCGGTTGCCGCGAATCGCCGAGACCAGTGCGTCGGTGTCGATCACCTCGCCGCGGGCGACGTTGACGACGACGGCCTGCGGCGGGAGGATCCCCAGGGCGTCGTCGTCGATCAGTCCCTGCGTCTGCTCGGTCAGCGGACAGGCCAGCAGGAGGTAGTCGGTGCGCGCGAGCGCGCCGTCCAGCTCGTCGTAGCCCACGATCTCGTCGACCGGGCCGTCCTTCTCGGGGCTGTGGCGCACGCCGATGGTCTCGACCGCGAAGCCGTCCAGCCGGCGGGCGATCGCCTGGCCGATCGCGCCCAAGCCGACGATCGTGACGGTCGATCCCGCGAGCTCGCCGGTCTGGAAGGCGCGCCACTCCCGGCGCTGCTGGCGGCGCCAGGCCTCGCGGAGTCGGCGCGCGAACGCGAGCACGAAGCCGATGGCCTGCTCGGAGACGTTCGGGCCGTGGACGCCCGCGGCGTTGGTGACCGCGACGCCGCGCTCGCGGAACCCCTCGATCGGCAGGTGGTCGGTGCCGGCGTACGCGCAGGCGAACAACTGGAGGTCCGGTGCGGCCTCGAGCAGCGATTCCCCGAAGTCGGTCCCGGTCGCGACCGTGGCCGTTTGCAACAGCTCGCGCTCCTCGGCCGGCGTCGCGGCGAGACGGATCTCGTGGTCGGGCAGTCGGTCGCGCAACTCGGCGGCGTACGACGACGGGGCCAGGCCGTGGAACTTCTGGTCGAGGACGACCACGTCGACTCCGTCGCCCGTCGCCGCACCCGTGTCGCTCGGCGGCATAGCGGCACCTCGTACCGCGAGGGGCAAAACGTGCCCTCGAACGCAGGCTCAGAGCCCGGGGCGGTTGGCGGCGAAGGCTCCGGTCGGTCCCACAGCCGGCAGCGTCAGCGTCGCGGGCGCGTCCGCGCTGTGGTGGATCAGCGCGCCGGCCGACTGGCGCGCGCCGAAGAAGCCGGCGTCCGTCGACGCGATCGTCAGCCGGAGGGTCTCGCCGGACTGGAGATGTCGCTGGAGCGAGACGAGGTCGAACGCGACGCGGCGGCGGTCGGTCCCCTCGATCTCGTAGGGCATCGCCTGGTTGTCGATCAGCGTGGCGTCGCCCGCGGCGTCGACGTGCTTCAGCTTCGCGAAGAGGTCGGTGGTGCGTCCCAGCGGCGTGATCTCGGCGGAGAGCCGCGGCGTCCCGACGACCTCGACCTCGCGGGCGACGGGGAAGTCGAAGTTCACGGCCGTCGCGCCCTCCGCGAGGTCGACGTCCCGGGGGAACAGCTGGCTCGTGGACGTGGCGGCGACGCTGTTGACCACCGGCGTCTGCCCGTCGCTGCGGTTGGCGGCCGCCGAGAGGTGCAGCGTCCGCTCGCGCGCCCGCCTCGGCGGGAACTGCTGGGCGCGCTGCCACTCGCCGGTCTGGCTCTCGTGCATCGTGACGGGCGCGAGCCCGTCGTCGCCCTCGCCGCGGACGTGCGCCTCGGCGAACTGCAGGCCGTAGCGGTAGGCGGCCTCGAACTGCGGCTTTTGGCTCGCGGGGTCGGTCAGCAGCTTCAGCGTGTGGCCGGCGTCGAACAGGATCAGCTTGGACTCGGCGCCGCGCTCGCGCAGGCCCTGGAAGATCGAGACGCCCTGGTTCGGGACGAACAGCGTGTCCGACCACCCTTCGATTGTCAGCGTCGGGGTGTCAGAGGCCGCGATGGCGTCTATCTTCTGGGACGGCGACCGCACCTCGAACCAGGCTTTACTCGAGTCCGGCATGTCGTTGGTGACGGTGCTCTCGAGGATCGTCTCGTGTTCCTTCGGGGCGACGCCGTTCTCGAAGTCCTCCCGGGAGGGCTGGCCGTCGCCCGAGGAGAGTCCGCGCGAGCCCGCGATGCCGCTGGCGTACAACAGCAGGTCCCAGTTGCGCTTGATCACGCCGTTGGGCGCCAGCGAGAAGACCAGATCGTACCAGGGGATGATCGGAACGATGGCGTCCAGGCGGTCGTCGCGCGCGGCGGCGTTGATCTGGATACCGCCGGCGTAGGATATCCCGATCATGCCCACGTCGGGATTATCGCCGTCGGCGCGGACGGACGACCAGTCGGCAAGCCAGTCGATCAGCGCGCTGACGTCCATGACCTCCTTGGGCCCGTCGACGCCCACCTCGCCGCCGGACTCGCCGAAGCCACGCGAGTCGTAGGTCAACACGACGTAGCCGTGCTCGGCGAACAGCCGCGCGACGCCGTCGGCCGACGAGCGGTCGTTGCCCCAGCCGTGGGTCATCAACATCGCGGGGTGGGGTCCCGCGGCGTCCGGCTCGTAGAGGCTGGCCGCGATGGTCGTGCCGTCCCACGACCGGACGTCCAGGCGGTCGATCTTCGTGTAGCCGCTACCCTCGGCACCGGCCACGCCCGCGGCCGCCGTCCCGACGAGGCCGGCACCGAGCGCGCCGAGCAGCGTCCGGCGCGTCGTCGCCCCCGCTCCCCCGGCGCGGCCGCCGTCAGTCGCGTCATCTTCGTTCGAACGGTCCCCCGAATGGCCCTCGTCACCCTCTCGCATACGTGTGCGATCGACTCGCGTGCTCGCAAATATCCTTCTGGCAAACCCGTCCAACAGTGAATTGCGGGTCGAAACCACTCGTAGCGGTCGTGGAGCGTCCGAGTCGCGCGACACGCCGCCCGGTCGAACAGACGCGATGTCGAATGGGATGCATTTAATTTACAGTGGCGCAGGGGTAGTGATATGCAACAGGTGGACGTGGCAATCGTCGGCGGGGGCCCCGCGGGCTCGTCGGCGGCGTACGAGGCCGCGACGCAGGGGGCCGACGTCGTCCTCTTCGAGAAGGGCGTCCCGCGCGCCGACCGCGAGGAACTGGGCCCGGACTCGACCGACGCCGCCGGCATGCTCGATTACTGGATCGACATCATGGGGTTCCGCCCGGAGGAGATCCCCGAGGAGGTCATCCTCTCGCGGCTCGACGGCGCCGAGTTCATCGGCCCGAACGAGCGCATCACGATCAAGGACACCGGCATCTCCGCCGAGTACGACGGGTTCGGCTTCGCGTTCCACCGCGCCCGGTTCGACGACTGGCTGCGCGGCCGCGCCGAGGACGCCGGCGCCGAGTACCGCGTCGGGACCTCCGTCTCCGACGTCGAGAGCGACATGACCGGCGGGCACAGCCACCGCCTGACGCTGGCCGACGGCCAGGAGTTCGAGGCGACCTACCTGATCCTGGCCGACGGCCCCCAGCGGACGGTCACCACCGGCGCGCTCGATCAGTTCCTGCCCCACGGCCACAGCGTCACCGACTACCTCTCGCCACCGAAGGCCAACCACATCGCCTACCAGGAGCACCGCCGCATCCCCGACGAGCTGTGGGAACCGGAGCTCATCAAGTTCTGGTGGGGCGTCATGCCCGGCCACACCGCCTACCCGTGGATCTTCCCCAACGACGACCAGATCGCCCGGGTCGGCCTGACCATGCCCATCGGCATGGACATCGACGAGATCCCGGACCGCGACGAGTACGAACTGCTCGATCCCAGCGACGAGCGCATCCCCTCGGGCGCGACGTACCTCCGGCGCTTGCTCGAGCGCGAGTACCCCGAGTACGACGTCGACGAGGACTTCCCGCTCGTCGAGGACCGCGGCAAATCGGGCGGCACAGAGGCCTACGCCATCTCCTCGACGCGCCCGATCGACTCGCCTACTGTCGCCGGGATCGCCGTCGTCGGCGGCGCGATGGGCACCACCTCGGCGTTCCACGAGGGCGGCGACCACGTCGCCGTCCGTACCGGCCGCCTCGCCGGTGAACTCGCCGGGAAGGGCCGCCTCTACCAGTACAACGACGCCTGGAAGGACGCCATCGGCTCGGAG
The DNA here is from genome assembly GCA_042217345.1 of Haloarculaceae archaeon. Classification (GTDB taxonomy): domain Archaea; phylum Halobacteriota; class Halobacteria; order Halobacteriales; family Haloarculaceae; genus Halorientalis. The sequence goes on along the minus strand of JBDGSW010000132.1, from coordinate 28,470 downwards.
ATCCGCCGCAACGTCGCGCTCTCGGACATGGTGCGCGGCTGGGGTCCGCGCGACTGGGACCGTACCTTCGGCACCGTCGATAAGATGCTCGACGACGGCCACTACCAGCCGCTGCGCGCCTACGCCACCGGCACCGAAGGCCTCAAGCTCGTCTCCGAGTACAAGGCCCGGAAATTCTGGCTTCGCCGCGGGTACGTCCAGCTCCGCGAATCGGACTACCTGGTGTAACGCCGGGTGTAGCGCGACACCCTTTTGCTGCCCGCGCGCCTACTCTCGCCGAGCGTGCCTTTAGTCCCCGCCCGAGCACACCCGCCAGGGCGCGATGACCGCGCGGAGAACCCGGGCACGCGACATTCCGGTGCCTTCGGTACCCGGCTGGTCCCGCATCGACCCGCGCTCGGGGTTCACACCCGCGAGTGATCCTGGGGAGCTTCGCTCCCCCGGCTCGGCGGCTACCGCCGTCTCGCCGATTGGAGGCCTTCGGCCTCCCGCCCGGCACGAGGGTTTCCCGACCGACTCGGCACGCAGCCAGGGATGAGGTCGGACGTTAGTGTTCCGGGCGTACATCGACTCTTTCCAGCGCTCGCTCCGTTGTACGGATGAAACATGAGTTGACCAGGACATGAAGAATCCTGCGTTGCTCGCCTCCAAGCAGTCGTCCAAACACTCAAGAATCACGTACGCCTATACCACGTATGGCGACGATAGAGATCGACGATGACGTCTACGAGGCGTTACAGCTTCCGGAGGGGGAGCGCTCACCCGCGATGAAGCGGGAGTTGGCGGTCTCGCTGTACGCCCAGGATGTCCTCTCGTTCGGGAAGGCCCGTGCCCTGGCGGAGATGTCGAAAGCGGGGTTCCAGGAACTCCTCGGAGAGCGCGAGATTCCCCGCCACTACGGCGAACGGGAACTCGAAGAAGACCTCGACTATGCCGAATAGCGAGGCGGTCGTCTCGGACACCTCGCCGCTTCTGAATCTCGCACTCATCGGCCGGCTCGACCTTCTCCGAACGCAGTTCTCCGACGTCACCGCCCCGCGCCGCGTCTGGAATGAACTCACCGAGGGGGAGGCAGGGCTGGAAGCGCTCCGAGAGTTGCGAGCCGACGATTTCCTGCGCATCGTCGAGGTGGAGCGCTCGGACCTGTTCGTCGAAGTCTTCCACGAACTCGACCTCGGGGAGACGGCGGCGATCTGCTACGCGGTCGAACACGGCGCCGACCTCGTTTTGCTCGACGAGAGAGATGGCCGGCGCGTCGCCCGTAGACACGACTTGGAGGTTACCGGCGTAATCGGCGTTCTACTCCGCGGGGCGAAAACCGATGCGGTAGATTTGGAGCAGGAACTCGATGCCCTCCGCGAGGCTGGATTCTGGATTTCTGACGACCTCTACGCACGTGCTCTCTCGGAAGTAGACGAATAGAGTCCGTCGACGAGCGACCGAGGCGGCCGATTCCACTTCCACCGAGCCTACTAGTAGATTCTCGCCCGGTAGTGTTCCGGGCGACATTGACGCTATTAGAGATACATCTCTATACAGGGACTACATAATATAATATATTTTACAAGTCTGGGATAAGATATGCTTCTCGTCGAGAAGCATGTCCGGCGATTCGGGCCGTCGAGACGGTTTCGACGCCGACTCAGCGGGACACTATCGCCTCCCGGGAGTAATCGTTAGCATCGCTACGGACGGTATCACGACACAGCAGGGGCTCGCGGACTGAGTCGATCGAAGAAACGAAGGTACGCAATGTCGCCGTGTGGCGACAGTAGAACTCGTCGTTAGCTGCGGACGACGTTCGTCGCGCGCGGACCCTTCGGGGCCTGTTCGATGTCGAATTCGATCTCCGTCCCTTCCGTCAGATCCTCGCCGCCCACGTCCTCCATGTGGAAGAACACGTCGTCGTCGGAATCCTCGGTCGAAATGAAGCCGTAGCCGCCAGTGTCGTTGAAGAAATCAACCTTACCGTTTGCCATTGCGATTAAAGACAAACAGGGTGCACGGATAAGGGTTGTGTATCTGTCCGCAAATTGGAAGCAACGCAGTACGGATATCCATTAATTGTCCGTGTTGCGGTGAAGGTGTCTATACCATCGCTTCCCAGTGACCTCCCTGTCGGGTTCGCCACATCCTGCGGTATGTTCGGTGGAATCAGCAGTTCCGGCCGGAGAAACGTCCGTCGGGGAGTGTGCGCCGCTCGCTGGAAGTGGCGACCATCCGTCGGCCGCGATCGACGATCGGTCTCGACGCCGCACCGATGCTCCACTTTTAATAGCGACAGGTCCGCACGTCCGGTATGTACCGGAATATTCTGATCCCCACCGACGGGAGCCCGGGGGCCGAGCGGGCCATCGCCGAGGGCGTGGAGCTGGCGTCGCTGACCGGCGCGACCGTCCACGGCCTGTACGTCGTCGACACCCGGGACTACAACACGCTGCCCGAGTCGAAGTGGCTCTCGCTACAGGACGAACTGGAGGCCCAGGGCGAGGACGCGGTCGCGGCCGTTCGCGAGCGGGCCGCGGCCGCAGGCGTCGACGTCGAGACGGCCACGGCGCGGGGCGTGCCCCACGAGGAGATCGTCGACTACGCCGCGGACGCGGGGGTCGACCTGATCGTCATGGGCACGCACGGGCGGACAGGTCTGGGTCACTTCCTCTTGGGCAGCGTCACCGAGAAGGTCATCCGCCACGCACCGGTCCCGATCCACGTGGTCCGCATCACGGAGGCTGACTGACGGTCAGGCGACGGCCTGGACGAGCAGCCACGCCAGTCCGATGGCGACGCCGGCGCCGGCGAGGTTGCCGCCGGCGTTGACGATCGCCCGCCAGCGTTCGCCCGTCTCGAACAGCCGCACTGTCTCGAAGGAAAACGACGAGAATGTCGTAAAGGAGCCGCAGGCGCCCGTGCCGAGAAAGAGCAGCGCCGAGTGCTGGAGGTTGAGGAAGGTAAACAGCGCGAGCGCGAAGCTCCCGAGGACGTTGACGGCGAAGGTCCCGGTTGGGAACCCGTCGACGTCGACGAGGTCGCTGACGTAGTGTCGGGCCAGCGCGCCGACGGCGCCGCCCGTCCCGACCAGGTGCGCGGGATCGATCGAGATCACGCCGACCACCGCCTGTCGACGCGGCGGGCCAGCGTCCGACCGGCCAGGACGGCCGCGAAGCCGAGCCCGTAGTTGGCCACCACGTTCGCGACGAGCCACAGCGGGCCGGCCCGCGCGGACTGCAGCGCGAACGTGCTGTAGGTGGTGAACGACGAGAGAAAGCCTGTCGAGACGACGGCGCGGGTCTCCGTGGCGAGCACGCCCGAGTACAGCGTCTCGTAGAGGACGAATCCCAGCGCGAAGCTCCCGAGGACGTTCGCCAGCAGCGTTCCGCCCAGCCCGGGGGCGAGCAGGCCCGCGAGGTACCGGAGGTTCGAGCCGGCGAAGCCGCCGATCGCGATCAGCACGAGCGATTCCAGTCGGACGAGGGGGTGGGAACGTGGCGATGCCATGGCTGTCCAGAAGGAGTCATCAGCCGACTGATTCGGCGGTTGGGTCGGGCAGACTCCATTGCCCGTTGGCGCCACCCACGGAGCTCTCGGTAATATCACCTTTGGAGTCCGTTCGGCCGACTCGGCCAGCCGCCGGCGACCGTCGCCTGGCCGAGCAGCCGGGACGGCCTCGCGACCGCTCATCGGGGGCACGATACCCGGGTGACATTTATCACGTCCGACGGTGAACACGAGGCCGACACCGACTCGCATGGCCGAGACGTTCTACAGCGTCCTCGGGGTCGACCCCGACGCCGACACCGAGGCGATCAAGCGGGCCTACCGGGAACTGGTCAAAGACCACCACCCGGACGTCAGCGACGCCGACGACGCCGCGCTGACCTTCCAGCGGCTGACCGAGGCCCGCGACGTCCTCGTCGACCCCGACAGCCGCGGCCAGTACGACAGCCTCGGCCACGTCGCGTACGTCCGGCGCCACCTCGACAGCAACGTCTGGTCTGCCGAGGAGGCCGGCGCCCGTTCGACCGGGAGGTCGGGCGCGGGGGCGAGCCGCTCGCGCGGGCGGTCGGGGACGTCTCGCTCCCACGGAACCGCCGGGGACGACCGCTCACGGACCCGCGACGCGGAGCCCGGGGGCTCTGGGTCCGGCAACGCCGAGAACTACACCCGGTATCGCTCGGCGTACGACCCGGACGCCGGCCGCCGGGACGGTAACCCGTTCGCCGAGGAGACGGGGGACTCGGCGTGGGACGACGACGGCGTGGACTGGACGAACACCGGCTGGGAGGGCTCGGACTCGTCGACCGCGGACGACGACGACCGACGCGAGCGGGCGCGAGCCGACGGGTGGCAGGCCGCCCACGCGACGGCAACGCGCTACCGGACGGGCGACGTCGACGACGCGACTGGGGGCACCGGGTTCGAAGGCGTCGGTGACGCCCTCCGCCAGGTGGGGCCGTGGCTGGGGGTCCACCTCGTGTTCCTGACCAGTGCCATCGTCACCGTCTGGCTGTTGCTGTCGCTGCGGCCCTCGGTGACGACCCTGCTCGTCTCGCTCGTGCTGCTGGGATTCACCGTGTTCTTCTCGATCCTGCACATCATCACGCAGGTCTACTCCTGACGCGCCCGGAGGGGGTACTCACCCGCGGGCCTGGTCGCGACCGTCCAGTGCCGCCCGCGCCTCCCGCAGGGATGTGCCCGTCTCGGCCGTCCAGTCGACCTCGTTGTACATCGTGCAGGTGCGACACTGGTCGCTGAAGACGTCGCGTTCGGTCGTGACGTTGCGCGCGCCGCACTCGGCGCACTCCCAGACCTTCGTCGTGCCCCAGGTGAATCCGGTGTCCATGGGCGCTGGTCGCGTCGCCAGAGACAAAACCCCCGGGCAGACGCGCGTCTGACGCCGACCGGGGCCTCCGGCCCAATTTGCAAGCGAAACTGCGCGAAAAATTTAACAGAACGAACGTGGAACGCAACCACACGGATGGGGGAAGATAGCACACGGCGCGTAACGCGTCGCGACTTGCTGCGCACCGTCGCCGCGGGGACGGCGGCGAGCGTCGGCGCGGGGACCGCCGCCGGCTACCACAAGGGGTACGCCGGCGTGATCGAGACGCGCGGCCAGTACGGCATCCGACTGCTGTCCGGCGTCACGCTCAAGCCGGGCTACACCCGTACGGGGTACAAGACCGAGGAGCCGATTCCGGGGCTGACGACCGACGACTCACCGTCGGAACTCGTCGTGTTCGTCCACCGCTACGGGCTGGGCCTCGAGCGCTCGCGCGAGGCGTTCCGGGCGGTCAACGACGCGCTCCGCGGCGTCGACTACGCCGACGAACTCGTCGGGTACTCCTGGGACAGCGACCTGGGGAAGTGGTGGTCGCGCATGGACGCCGCCGAGAAGAACGGGGCCAAGCTGGCGGCGTTCGTCCGGGACTACCGCCGGCTGAGTCCCGGCACCACCCTGCGGGTGATCGGCCACGGCTTCGGCGTCGTGACCGTCGCCGAGGCGCTCGCGAACTTCGCCGACGCGGGCGACGGAACGACCATCGACACCGTCGACGTCCTCGGCGCGGCGATCGACGACGGCTCGGTCGCGCTCGGCGACGCGTACGGACGCGCCATCGCCGATCACTGCGGCGCGTTCCGCAGCTACTACAAGACCGACGACGAGTTCCTCGGCTCGAAGTACCCGTGGCACGAGTGGGACCACGCCCTCGGCCGCGAGGGGGCGACCGGGGACTCACCCGGGAACTACGCCGAGTACGACGTGACCGACGCCGTCGCGAGCCACGACTCCTACCACCGCCCGGAGACCGGCTGCGTCGACCGCGTGGTCGCGAACTGGGACTGAGCGGCGGCCGGCCGCTTCGACAACCGTATTTTGGTGGCCTCGCTAGGCCCCGGCATGAACGTCCGGCAGCTATCGGAACTCGGGCCCGGCGAGCGCGCGGCGCTGTTCGACCGCGACGCGGGGGTCGACGCCGTCCGGGAGGACGTCGCCGAGATCGTCGACCGCGTCCGCGAGGAAGGCGACGCCGCCCTCCGGGAGTTCGGCCGCGAGTTCGACGGCGTCGACGTCGGCAACGTAGACGTCACCGACGCCGCCGAGCGGGCGGTCGAAGAGATCGACGACGAGGTGCGCGAGGCGGTCGAGACCGCCGCCGAGAACGTCCGGGCGTTCCACGAGCGCCAGGTCCCCGAGGACTGGCGCGGGGACTTCGACGGACGCGAACTCGGTCGGCGCTACCGCCCGGTCGAACGCGCCGGCGTCTACGTCCCCGGCGGCACGGCCGCCTATCCCTCCAGTGCGCTCATGGGCGTCATCCCTGCGACGGTCGCCGGCGTCGAGCACGTGGCGGTCGCGACCCCGCCCGCGGCGGACCTCAACCCCGTGACGCTCGCGGCGATCGAGATCGCGGGCGCCGACGCGGTCTACCAGGCCGGCGGCGCCCAAGGCATCGCCGCGCTGGCGTACGGCACCGAGACCGTCGACCGCGTCCAGACCGTCGTCGGTCCGGGCAACCGCTGGGTGACCGCCGCCAAGGCCGAGGTCCGCGGCGACGTCGAGATCGACTTCCTGGCCGGTCCCTCCGAGGTCCTCGTCCTCGCCGACGAGACGGCCGATCCCGCCCTCGTCGCCGCCGACCTGGTCGCCCAGGCCGAACACGACACCGACGCCTCCGTGGTGGCGGTGACGGCCGACACCGACCTCGCCGCGGCGATCGCGACCGCCGTCGACGAGCAGGTCGCGGGCCGCGAGCGCGAGGAGACGATCCGGGGGGCGCTCGAAAACGACGCAAGCGGCGTGTTCCTGGCGCGGTCGATGAGCGAGGCCGTCCTGTTCGCCGAGGAGTACGCCGCCGAGCACCTCTCCATTCAGGCCGAGGACGACGAGGAGCTACTCGACCGCATCGACAGCGCCGGCAGCGTCTTCCTGGGGCCGTATTCGCCGGTCGCGGCCGGCGACTACGCCAGCGGGCCGAACCACGTCCTCCCGACCGGTGGCGGTGCGCGCCGGTACGGCGGCCTCTCGGTCGACACGTTCCTGCGCTCGACGACCGTCCAGCGCCTGGACCGGGACGCGCTGGCCGACCTCTCGGAGACGGTTACGACGCTGGCCGAGGCCGAGGGGCTGGAGGCCCACGCCGAGAGCGTCCGCAGGCGCTTCGATGAGTAGCCCCGCACCCGGATCAGCGAGCGAGAGGGGCGGCGATCCAGCCGAGCGCCAACAGGGTTAACAGGGCTGACGCAATAGGACCGAACATGAGCGGGACGACAGCGGCGGCCCGCGACCTGGAGGTCACCGAAGCGGCCGCCGAGGAGGCCCTCCGGCTGCTGAACAGCGAGGACATGGACACCGACGAGGCGGGACTGCGGCTGTACGTCCAGCAGGGCGGCTGCGCCGGCCTCTCCTACGGCATGCGCTTCGACTACGAACCCGAGGCCGAAGACACGATCTTCGAGCACCACGGCCTGCGCGTGTTCGTCGACGAGGCCAGCATGAACTACATCGAGGGCAGCCGCCTGGACTTCGAGGACGGCCTGCAGGGCGAGGGGTTCAACGTGGAGAACCCCAACGTCGTCTCGGAGTGTGGCTGCGGCGAGAGCTTCCGGACGTAGTCACTCCAGCTCGAAGGCCACCTCGACTTCCGCCTGGTACTCCCGGTCCGGCGCGTTGGCGATCTCGACGCCCATCTCTTCGACTTCGATCCAGTAGACGTTGTCCAGCGTGTCCTCGGCGCGGTCGACCGCGTCGTCGACCGCCGCGTCGAAGCTCTCCGCGCTCGTGCCGATCAGTGTGATCTTCTTGAAAACCATGGCTGTGTTCCCCCGCCGACCGCGCGGCCGACGGGCCGTCGGACAGCTTCGACGTCCGTGGTGATAAACTCTCAGCCGGACGCCTCCCCCTCGTCGGTCCCACCGTCCGTTCGCTCGGGGAGCGTCGCCGCCAGCTCCCCGGCCAGTGCGGGGTGATCGCACCCCCGGATCCCCTCGTCGTCGCGGTCGATCAGCTCGGCGGCGGCCAGCTTCGGCAGGTACCGGTGGACCAGTGCGACGCGCAGCTGGTCCGTCGCGGCGTCCGTCTCGTCCTCGCGGGCGGCCAGCGCCGCCGCGAGGTCGGCAACCGTGGCCGGCCCCTCGCGCTCACGTAGCACCGCGAGGACCGCCCGTCGCCGCTCGCTCGCGAGGCACTCGAGTACGGCGTCCCAGTCATCGGTCGCGGCCGCGAGCAACCGGGCGAACGGGTCGTCGCCGAGCCCACCGCCCTGCAGCGCCACCGTTCCCGTCGACGTCGTCCAATCGACGAGACTGGCGCGCTCGAGGCGCGGGAGGACCACGTGGTGCAGTCGCGTTCGGGCGTGGACTCTCGGCGACGCGGTCGTTTCGTCCGCCCGCCCCGCGGGCGCCGCCGACCCGAGAGCGTCCGCGAGTTCGACCACCGAGGCGCACCCGTCGCGCTCGCGGAGTTCGCGCAGGACGACGCGGCTGTCCCGGGGAGCGATGGCTGCCCTCGCCGATCGGTGGGTCGTCGAGTCGCCGTCGGAGCGTGGGCCGATCATCCGCCGTCGGTTGCTCCCGGAGGGGAAAGAGCGGCGTGCCAACGTAGTTTGGGTCGGCGTGTGGGTCAGTCGCCGCGCGGGGACTCGCGGCGTTCGAGGTACGCGCCGATGGCGCCGACGACGTCGGTGAGGTGGGCGGCGCCCCAGACGGCGACGACCACGGCGCCGACGGTGTCGAATATCAAATCGAGCATCGTGTCCTCGAGGCCGTACTGGGTGATGATCGACCCGGAGCCCAGCGCGGTCGCCGCGCCCGAGACGGTGAACTCGATGACCTCCCAGAGCACGCCGAAGGCGACCACGAACAGAAGCAGGAAGACGAAGGTAAACCGCGGTGGGAGGTCGACGCCGTCGCTGTGCTCGTCGAACGCGCGGGCGGTCGCGTAGCCCGCCGCCGCGACGACCGACGACGACAGCGCGTGGGTGAGGTGGTCCCACCACCACACCGACTGGTAGAAGCTGAGCCGACTGCCCGGGAGCCCGACCGTCCCCAGGACGTGCAGGAAGACCGCGGCCGTGATCCACAGCGTCAGCGCCGGGTCCATGGGCACCTCGAAGTCCCGCTCGAGCAGCGGGGGGATCTGCGTGACCGACAGCGCCACCCCGCTGTTGACGACCACGCCCACGTTCCCCCCGTAGAGGCCGACGAAGAACAGGCCGACCAGCCAGAGCTCCAGCAGCCAGGTGAGCCGGCGCTGCCAGGCGACCGGGAGGCCGACAGCGTCACGCAGCCTCACGGCAGGCGCACCTCCTCGGGCACGCGCAGTTCGGGCCGCGCGCGCCGGCGGACGTACAGCACGTACAGGACTCCGGCCCCGAGCCCGGCGACCGTCGAGGCGACGAACTCCAGCATGAGCGCCCGCTCGCTCCCGAGAAAGCCGGTGTGCAGGGCGAGGTCGGCGGTCCAGCGGACGACCGCCCAGATGCCCGCGGTCGCCATCGTCGCGACGACGACGAACAGGACGGCGAAGGCGTCGTTCATCCGCACCGGGGTGAACACGTCCAGGTCGACGGCGATCAACAGCGCCAGCGCCGCGACGGAGACGTAGGCGGTCACGCGGCCGGTGAACAGCGTCGATCCCCACAGCGTCGCCAGGAGGTGCGCCAGCGTCGACAGCGCGGCCAGCAGCATTACTTCCCACGGGGGCAACACCCACGCCGACCGCAGCTGGATCGCGGGCGCGGCCGCGATTAGCGCGACGATCGCCGTCAGGATCGCCCAGAGCCACTCCCCGGCCAGCAGCGACCCGAGCCCGGTCAGCACGACCAGTCCGATCAGCGTCCACCCCGCAGCGGCGTTGACCCGCTGACTGCGGAGCAGTCGGCCCATGCCAGCGTCGCTCATCGGCCGACGGTTCACCCCCCGGGTCCGAAACTGTACCGGCTCGACAGGAGCCTTCACAGGAGCAGATACGCCAGCCCGTAGCTGACCGCGCCGATGGTCACTGCGGCGAGGCCGGTGACGACGGCCGTGTGGGCGTCGTCGACGGCGGGGCGCCGGCGCAGTCGCGCGAGCGCTCCCTCCGCGTCACCCAGGCGCGTCGTCCGCACCGGGCCGACGGTGCCCAGCGCGAGGACGCTGAACACGAACGGGGCCGACGAGGCGAGCGAGGGCGGCGGCAGCGCGACAACCGCGGCGGCGTACCCGAGCCCGAGCGCCGCCCGCGGACTGACGTGTTCGCCCAGCCGGCGGTCGAACAGCGCGAACCCGGCGTACGCCGCCAGCCAGATGCAGGCGAGTTCGACGAAGAAGGCCCCGAGCAGATTCAGCGTCGGGTCGGGGTTCAGCGCGACCCGCGCGGGAAACAGCGTCAGATCGAGCGGGTAGAGAAACTGCGGCGGCGAGCCGGTGAACAGGTCGCCGAAGGGGTGAGTGCAGATGCCGAACAGCGCCGTGGCGGCGACCGCCCGGGGGCCGAGCCCCCGCCGCGCGGCACCGGTGGCGATCGCGAGGCCGACCAGCGTGAACACGGTCATGATCACGCCCCCGAGCAGGCCCGAGACCACCGTGGCCGTCGCGACCAGCCCGAGCAACCCGACAGCGGCGAGGCCGCTGGTCCCGTGGCGGACGAGCGGACGGTGCGAGCGGTCACCGAAGCGGACGCTCCAGAGGCCGTAGGCGGCCGCGGCGACGGCGCCGACGAGCAGCGAGTGGGTCACGGCGCGGTGGACGACGTTACCGGTCTCCCAGAAGGCGTGGGCGGCGTCCGCGATCCCGCTGGCGCCGCCGAGCAGGCCGACCGGGGCGTAGAGGATGTCGACGTCGGGCAGCGTGGCGAACGCGCCGGCCGTCACCGCCAGCGCGAGCGTGCGGTCGCGCGGCCACCCGGCGGATCGCCCCAGGAGGGCGACGAGGGCGAACGCGAGCAGGCCGTGGCCGACGAACATGACTCGCGTTTGACGCCGCGAGGACTTAACTCGCTCGCGCGTATGGATAGCCTGCCCATGCCAGTCGGTGACGCGAACTACTTTTAGGTGTGACCGTGGACATCTCGGACATGGACGCTCCGCGTGTCGGGGAGTTGCGGCCGCCGGATCGGCTACTGATGGGACCCGGACCGAGCGAGGTCCACCCGCGCGTCCGCCAGGCCATGGGAACCGAACTCGTCGGACACCTCGATCCCGCGTTCATCGAGGTGATGGACGACGTCCAGGAGCTGCTCCGGTACGCCTTCCGGACGGACAACCGCTGGACCATCCCGGTCAGCGGGACGGGCTCGGCCGCCATGGAGGCCGCCGTCGCCAACCTCACCGAGCCGGGCGACACCGTCCTCGTCCCGGGCAACGGCTACTTCGGCGAACGCATGGCCGCGATGGTCGAGCGCGCCGGCGGCGAGGCCGTCTTCGTCGACGCCCCCTGGGGCGAGCCGCTCGATCTCGCCGACGTCGCCGATGCCGTCGAGACCTACGACCCCGCCCTCTTCGGGTTCGTCCACGCCGAGACCAGCACGGGCGCACTCCAGCCCGACGTCTCCAAACTGACCGCCATCGCCCACGAACACGACGCCCTGGTGATCGCCGACACCGTCACCTCGCTGGGCGGCGTCGAGTTGCGCGTCGACGAGTGGGGCATCGACGTGGCCTACTCCGGATCGCAGAAGTGCCTCTCCTGCCCGCCGGGCGCCAGCCCGCTCACGCTCAACGACCGCGCGATGGAGCGTGTACTCGACCGTGACTCACCCGTGCGCTCGTGGTACCTCGACCTCTCCCTGCTCCAGGAGTACTGGGGCGACGAGCGCGCGTACCACCACACGGCGCCGATCTCGAACGTCTACGCGCTGCGGGAGGCCCTGCGGCTGGTCGCCGAGGAGGGCATCGAGGAACGCTGGGACCGCCACCGACGCGTCGCCGGCGGGCTGAAGGCCGGCGTCGAGGCGATGGGTCTCGAACTCAACCCCGAAGACGACTGGTGGCTGCCCAGCCTCAACGCAGTCCGCCTGCCCGACGGGGTCGACGACGGCGCGGTGATCGGTCACGTCGTGGACGAGCACGGCGTCGAGATCGCCAGCGGGCTGGGCGCGCTGGCGGGCGACGTGCTCAGGATCGGCTGCATGGGCCACAGCGCGCGCCCGGGCAACGTACTGACGGTGATCGCGGCGCTTGGCGACGCGCTCGAACGGCAGGACGTCGACGTGGACCCGGACGCCGGGCTGGCCGCCGCCCGAAAGCGGCTACGCAGCTAGCGCGCCGGCGGACGGACGATACACCTCGTAGTCGCCGTCGGCGTCGATCCCGATGACTGCCCACTCGCAGTCGGGATCGCGCTCGGCCACGCTGTCGTGGACCTCCGGGGCTCGCTCCTTCCAGGTCACGAAACAGCGCAGTTCACCAGTGTCGGGTGTCTCGGCCGGCTCGTCGACGGGCGCCACGTGCACGACGCGCCACTTGCGTTCGGCCCGCAAATGGGCTCCTTCGTCGGACACCACGTACCCCAGATCGCTGAAAATTGACTCGGCTCGCTCCGCGAGTGACGTGGTAACAGTCGCCATCCGGTACGGACTACCACGGCGGGGGTGATAAGCCTACCCACTTGCCGATTGAGTGAACAGTGCTCGGCGGGGCCGGTCGGCCTCGGTGATAGGCTGCGTTACTCGTGGGCCGCGTCCCACTCCTCGGCCTTGTGGAGGTTGCTGCAGACGTTACACTGGATGCGTCCCATGGCGTCGACGACGTTGTCGAAGGTCTCGCAGTTCGCGCAGAAAAAGCCCCAGCGTTCCTCGCGGTCGCGGCTCGCGTAGGCCACGTAGAATGGGCCCTTCGACCCGCGCTCGGCCTCGTCGGTCGCGACGTACAGCGTCCGCCCGTCGTCGGTCGTCCGCTCGTCCATGTCCGCCGGTACCGCCGGCCCCGGGTAAAGGCTTTCCACCCGCGGCCTCGCGGGGTGAGCCCTCCGAAGGGGATTTGCGCCCGGGGCGCGTACGAAACGGCGATGGCCGTCCGCCTCCTCCACTACTCCGACGTCGAGAACGCCTACGACGAGCCGGGTCGCATCGGGCGGCTCGCGGGGCTCGTCTCGGCACTCGACGGCCCGGACGCGGTCGTCGTCGGTACCGGCGACAACACCGCGCCGGGCGTCCTCTCGATGGTCACCGAGGGCCGTCAGGCCCTGGACTTCTTCGACGCGGTCGAACCCGACGCCGACACCTTCGGCAACCACGACTTCGACTACGGGCCCGCAGCGACCCTCGACGTCGTCCGCGAGTCACCCCAGACCTGGGTGAGCGCCAACGTCCGCCGCGACGGCGAGCGCTTCGGGGACGACGCCGGCGTCGTCCCCTCGACCGTCGTCGAAGCCGACGGCGCTCGCGTGGGGCTTGTCGGCGTCACCGAGCCCAAGACCGGCTCGATGTGTCCGGGCGCCGACGGGTTGACGTTCACCGATCCGGTGCCCGCGGTCGCTCGCGAGGCCGCCCGGCTTCGTGAGCGCGGGGTCGACGCCGTGGTCGTCCTCTCGCACCTCGGCGACGGGGACGACGAACTGGCCCGGGCGACAGACGTCGACGCGATCCTGGGCGGGCACGTCCACGACGAGCGGGTCGCAGAGATCGACGGGACGCTCCTGACCCGCCCGGGCGCGAACGGCCACCGCGTCCTCGAGGTCGACCTGAGCGACGAGAACGTCACCAGACACGACGTGGCCGACGCGCCGGTCGACGAGGACGTGGCGGCGTCCCTCCGCCGGCGCCGGGACGCGGCCGGTCTCGAGGAGGTCGTCGCGACCGTCGACGAGCCGCTGGTCCGCGACCGGGGCGTCCAGGGCGCCGGCGAGTGCCGGCTGGGCAACTTCGTCGCCGACGCCTACCGCTGGGCGGCCGACGCCGACGTCGGCCTGCAGAACACCGGCGGCATCCGCGAGGGCCCGCCGCTGTCGGGCGCGGTCACCGTCGCCGACCTGATCAGCGTCGTCCCGTTCGACGAGCCGGTCGCGGTCGCCGAGCTGACCGGGGCCGAGCTGGCGACGCTGGCGAGCCAGGCCGACGGCCGGCGGCTGGACGGCGTGGCCGACAAGTGGCACGCCCACGTCAGCGGCATCGAGATCGCCCAGGCCGACGACGGTTCCGTCGCGGTCACGCGCGAGGGCGTGCCCCTGGACCCCGAGGCGACGTACACGCTGGCGACCTCGAACTACCTCTTTCACACCGAGTACGAGTTCCCGGTGTTGGAGCGGCGCCATCGGGTCGACCGGCTGGCCACCCAGTACGAGGTGCTTGCCGACTACGCCCGCCGGGTGGGGATCGACCCCGCCGTCGAGGGGCGGATCACCCGGGCCGAGGCCCCGAGGGGAAACCTTGACACTGCGGCCCGGCGATGTGACACGCGATGACTTCGGTGGTGGTTCCGGTCCGGTACCCCCTCACGACGCACTCGAAGGCCACGCTCGCGCGGGCGATCGAAGTCGCGCAGGCGGAGGACGCCGAACTGACCGTCCTCCACGTCACCCAGTATCACGACTCGCGGCGCGTCTCGCGGGCCGATCTCAAGGAGGCTGTCGAAGCGGCGTTCGGCCAGCTCCCGGCGGTCCGCTACGTCGTCCGGGACGGCCTGCTCGTCGAGGAGACGATCCTCGAGGAGGTCGTCAACCAGCGCGCCGACGTCGTCGTCATCGGGGAGAAACAGGCGAGCCGCTGGCGGCGGATGATCCGCCGGATCGTCGACGACCCCGACATCGAGCGGTTCCTCCAGCAGGAACTCGACGCCAGGATCATCACCGCCTCGGCGTCCTGAGGTCGGTCAATCCTCGCCAGAGTCGGTCCGGCTGGGGTCGCGTCCGTCGCGGTCGGGCTCGCCGCTCGTCTCGGCCGCCGGGTCGTGGCTCGGCGCGCCCACGCTCTGGCCGTCGACGCTGACGCCGACCCGACCGCTCGTCTCGTCGAAGACGTGGTGCTGGTGCGGGTAGGCGATCTCGACGTCGGCCGCTTCGAGGCGGTCCCAGACGTTCGACTGCACCTGCGAGCGCGCGGCCAGCAGCCGGTAGGGCTCTTCGACCCAGTAGCGCAGTCGCAGGTTCACCCCGTGGTCGGCGAACTCGTCGATGTAACACGTCGGTGCTGCCGGGTACCTGGCGCTGCCGACGCGGATGTCCGGGCCGCCCTCGATCACGACGTCGACCTCGCGGGCCGCCTTCTCGACGATGTCCCGGGCCTCGGCGAGGTCGCCCTCGTAGGTGACGAGCACGTCCAGCGTCTGGCGCGTCCGGGGGTCCTCGGCGGAGTAGTTCACTACGTCGCGGGTGCGCATCTCCCCGTTCGGGACGACGAGGAAGGTGTTGTCGAGGGTGAACATCTTGGTGTACCGGAGGGTGATGTCCTCGACGAACCCTCGCTGTTCGGCGTCGGAGATCTCGATCATGTCGCCGATCTCGTAGGGCTGGTCGGCCAGCAAGAAGAAGCCGCTGATGATGCTGCCGACGATGGGCGCCAGGACCACACCGACCACGGCCGTAAAGACCGTCACGGAGAGGGCGATGTCGCCCAGCTCCATCCCGTAGATCTGCAGGATGAACAACAGCGCCAGGACGTAGACCCCCGCGCGCAGGCTGCGGATGACCATCCGGGTGACGCTCGGGCGGCGGAACCGCTGGGCGATGCGCCGGCCGAACAGCTGGACGAGCAGGCGCGTCGCTCCCCACGCCAGGATGAGGACCAGGATCGTCGCGAGGAGGTCGGCCACCGGCTGGGGGAGTACCCCGAAGGTAGGGATCTCGCCGCTCGTGACGTTTGCGGCCGACTTACTGACGTTGGCCCCCGCCTGGCTGAGGTTGCCGCCCTGTCGCGTCGTCGCCTGCAGCACCACCCGTCCGGCGTCGACGAACGACCAGGCCATGACTCACCGTTGCGCGGCCGGGACGTAAAGGTGTCTCACCGGTTCAGCGTGCTGTAGGGTGAGCTGGGAGCGT
Source organism: Haloarculaceae archaeon (assembly GCA_042217345.1). Taxonomy (GTDB): domain Archaea; phylum Halobacteriota; class Halobacteria; order Halobacteriales; family Haloarculaceae; genus Halorientalis. The sequence continues at coordinate 12,519 of JBDGSW010000132.1, read as the reverse complement.
GAACCTATCCAACGGTTGTCTGTTGTTCGGTGCTAGCACGCAATCGAGATATCCGCGGAACGAGGCGCTTTCCCGGTGGATCGCGGCGATACCCCGGCGCGTGCTACCGATCGGTACGGAACGTTCACACAACTGCCCGACAAGTCTTTTGTCTCCCGTGACCAACCCCTCGCACGATGACCCCCGCATCCGGTAGTCGGGCGCGGACGCCCTCCGACAGTACCGAGACCGATCCTCCGTCGCCGACCAGTCGCAAGGCCGTGCTGTTCTGTCCCGACTGCGACCACCGGGCGCTGGTCGACGGTGATTGGGTGGTCGTCGACGACGCCGTCGCGCGCTCGCGGGACGTCTACTGCCCGGAGTGTTCGCGGTACCTCACGTCGCGGCCGTTCCCCGGCCGCGAAAGCAGGGTTCCCACCCATCGCCGCGCGGGCACCCCGGGCCGAACGGCCGGTCGGCGCCTGGACGAGCACTGGATGGCCTGGACGCGCCTGTGGTCCAGCACCGTCGGCCTGTGGCTCTCGCTGGCGGGCGCGCCCCGGAGCGAGCGCGCGGACGAGCGCTCGGCGACCGCCTAGAACTCCCGGACGCCGTCGTCGGTGACTACCGAGTCCAGCAGGCGCGTCGGCGTCGCGTCGTAGGCGGGGTTCTCCACGCTGAAGCCCTCCGCCGGTTCGCGCATCACCTCCGATGGCGAGCGGAACTCGTTCTCGAAGGCGAACCCGCCCTCGATGATCTTGGCGCCCGAGCCGATGACCGTGACGGGCACGCCGGCGTCGCGGGCCGTCGCCGCGATGGGGTACGAGCCGACACGGTTGTACAGCGTGTCCTCGACGATGCAGTCCATGCCCATGACGACGCGGTCGCACTCGGGCAGGTAGTGGCCGCTGGCGCTGTCGACGATCAGGTGCGTCTCCACGCGGTCCATCTCGGCGAGCACGCGCGCGGTCTTGCGCCCCAGGTACCGCGGGCGCGCCTCGGTCACGTAGATCTCCAGGTGGGTGCCCCCGCGGGCGGCCAGTTCGATCGCCTCCAGGACGGTCGAGGAGTAGTCGTGGGTCATGACCGTCGCGCCGTCCTCGAACAACTCGGCACCGTGTTCGGCAGCCCGGCCTTTCGCGCGTTCGATCTCCTCGACCACGCGGTCGATGGCCTCGCCCAGAACCGCCTGGGCGTCCGCGACGGAGTCGGGATCGGCGTCCTCGACTGCCTCGAGGATCTCGCGCTGGGCGTTCTGGAGGGAAGCGTGAGAGGGGTTCGCCCGGCGCAGAGCGCTGCTGTTCCGCTCGAGCGTGCGCGTGAACTCCTCGACGGCGGGGAACTCACCGTCGGTCAGTTCGCGGAGGGCCTCGGCCGCTTTCACGGCGACGACCGACGAGGAGTGCGTCTGCATCTGCTCGATCTCCTCGACCGTCTCGTCTATCATGCCGGGAGGTCCGTGCCCTCGCGGCAAGTACCTTCGGGAATCGCCGATCCGCGCCGGGATCGGTCTCGCCCGACCGGTAGCCATACCCGCGGTCGGATCCCAGGAGACGTATGGTCGAGGTGACCTACCACGGTCCCTACTGCGGCGCGGTGACCGGGGTCGAACGCGAGGGCTACCTGCACGACGAGTCGGTCACCCGCGAGCCGCTCGAGGGGTGGACGTACGCGAGCACCACTGACGACATCGAGGACGCCGACGGCATCGAGTTCGTGTGCCTGGGCGCAGCCGACGCGCCGGCCGACCGAAGCGAGGCCGGCGGTCCCAACGAGCCCAACCCCGAGAAGTCCGGCTGCGGTCGCACCTTCTACCTGAACTTCGTGAAATACGACGAGGGCCGACCGGTCGAGCACCGCCGGATCGAGTACGACAGTCCGCGCTTCGACTTCAACGCCTGAGCCGGTTCCTGGCCCCGCGCCGGAGCTCCCACCCGGCGGTGATCAACACCACGCCCAGGACGGCGGTGACCAGACTGCCCACGAGCACGCCCGCCGGTCCGGTCGCCAGCGCGGCCGCGACGCGCCCGGGCCACAGGAGGCCGACGGTCGCCGTGGCCAGCGCCCACAGCCCCAGCGGCACCAGTAAGGCCGTCGACGCCACGGCGACGAGCTCGCCCGTCTCCGAGTGCATGGGGCCCGAGTCCACGCGACCCACCTTCTAATATGTTGTGAACGTTTCGCACGGTAAAACGTCTCACGTCGGAAGGCCCGGTCGCCGGTCCGACCGTCCGCCGGTTCAGCCTTTGATGTTACAGACGGGAAACGTCCGAGCGACCTTGTCGCCGATGCCCAGCGCGTCGGAGACGCGGACGACCTCGTCGACGTCCTTGTAGACGCCGGGCGCTTCTTCGGCGACGGTCGCGCCCGACTGGGCTTTCACGTAGACCTGCTGGCGTTCGCGCAGGTCGTCGCGGACGTCCTCGCCCCAGAACTCCTGTTTGGCCTGCGTCCGGGACATCAGCCGGCCGGCGCCGTGGGCGGTCGAGCCGAAGGTCTCGGACAGCGAGCGCTCGCCCCCGCGCAGGACGTAGCTGCCCGCGCCCATGCTCCCGGGAATGATGATCGGCTGGCCGACGTCGCGGTATGCCTCCGGCACTTCCTGGCGCCCGGCCGGAAACGCCCGCGTCGCGCCCTTTCGGTGAACGAAGAGTTCGCGTTCCTCGCCGTTTTCGACCTCGTGGACCTCCTTTTTCGCGATGTTGTGGGCCACGTCGTACAGCAGGTGCATCTCCATGGCCTCCCACGAGCGGTCGAACACCCGCTCGAACACCTGCCGCGTCCGGTGCATGATGAGCTGGCGATTGACCCACGCGAAGTTGATCGCCGCGCACATCGCCGCGTAGTACTCCTCGGCGAGCTGCGAGCCCGCGGGTGCCGCCGCCAGCTCCTTGTCGGGCAACCGGTCGAGCAGTCCATCGTGCGCCTGCTCGATCTCGCGCAGGTAGTCGGTACAGACCTGGTGGCCCAGCCCGCGCGAGCCGCAGTGGATCAACACGACGATCTGGTCCGGTTCGAGACCGAACGCGTCGGCGACGTCCTCGCGGTAGACGTCGGTGACCCGCTGGACCTCCAGGAAGTGGTTGCCAGAGCCCAGCGAACCCACCTGATTCTTCCCGCGATCCTTGGCCTTCTTCGAGACCTTCGCGGCGTCGGCCTCGGGCCGGTACCCCTCGTCCTCGCAGTGAGCGAGGTCGTCCTCGACGGCCCAGCCTTCCGCCAGCGCCCAGTCCATCCCGCGCTCGAGGATGGCCTCTATCTCGTCCATCCCGACCTCGACGACCCCACCGCCGCCCAGGCCTGACGGAATATTGGCGAACAGGTTCTCGACGAGTTCCTCCTCGCGACCCTCGACGTCCCCGTAGGTCAGGTTCGTTCGCATCATTCGAACGCCGCAATTCACGTCGTAGCCGACCGCTCCGGGCGAAATACAGCCGTCATCGGCGTCGATGCCGGCGACGCCGCCGACGGGGAAGCCGTAGCCCTGGTGGCCGTCGGGCATGCACAGCGCGTACTTGCGCACGCCGGGCAGGTGCGCGGAATTTTTGAGCTGCTGGAGGGTCTTGTCCTCGGAAATCTCCTCTAAGAGCGCCTCGCTGGCGAGCACGCGGGCGGGGGCGTTCATACCCCCTTCCTGGGGAATCTCCCAGACGTAGTCCCTGACCTGCTCCAGGGTGATGCCGTCGGCGTCGTAGGTGGTCATACCCGTCACTCCCGCGAGGACGCGGGAATAAATTTCGACTACGGGAGGGCGGTCGGTTGCCGGCGTCTCCGCGCCGCCGCTACACGTCGAAGACGACGTAGGTGTGCCAGCCGCCGGGCGTCTTCGAGAGGTCCATCTCCGAGTAGGTGACGGCCTTTACTTCGCGCGCGGTGATCGCCGTCAGGGGGACGCCGCGGGCGCTGGCCTCGCACGTCCACTCGCCGTCGCGCTCCGTGACTGTGGCCTCGTTGTCGACGGGGAGGACCGACCGCACGTCGCGCTCGTAGATCAGTTCGTCCAGGTAGTCGAACAGCAGGGCTTCGCGACTCTCGGCCGCGACGGTCAGCGAGAAGCGCTCGCCGATCCCGGGGACATCCTCGCACATCGCGGCGGCGAGGCCGTCGGCGACGGCGCCGAAGACCGCGTCCAGGTCGGCGCCCGTCGCCTCGACGGCGACGTCGGCGGTGTGCTCGCGCAGGCGGAAGCTCATCGCTACTCCGACGGGTCGGCCCCGTCGTACTTCCCTGTGTCCGTTCCCGGATCGCGGCCGTCACCCGTCGCGCCCCCGTGGCCGACGGTGTCGTCGGTGGCCGACGCGTCGTCGGTCTCCCCGTCCGAGTCGCTCGTGACGACCTGTTCGACGAGGGGGTCGGTCGTCAGCGCGGCCAGCTCGTCCGCCGACAGCGAATGGTCGCCGGCGGAGTCGGTGGCGACGCCGCTGGTGACGATCGAGCGGATGCCCTCCTGGACGCTCATGTCGACGTCGATCACCCGGTCCTCCGAGACGTGGAGGACGTACCCGCCCATGACCGGGTTGGGCGCCATCGGGAGAAAGAGCGTGACCATCCCGTCGTGGCCGGTGGCCTCGCGGACGGTCTCGGGCGTCTCGGCGGTGAGGAAGGCCACCGTGTACGAGCCCGACTCGGGGAACTCGACGAGTTTCACCTCCTGGAAGCTGTCGGTGTCGCTGTCCAGCAGGAGGTCGCTCATCTCGTCGAAGCTGCGGTACAGCGACCCGACGCCGGGGATGCGCGACATCAACCGGTCGAACGAGGACTCGAAGCTGCCCTGGCCGGGGCGTTCCTCGGCCGCGAGTCCGACCAGCAGCGTGGTCGCGACCAGGCCGCCGAGGGCGACGAGCTTCAGCGTGAGGTCCGAGGGCGATCCCGAGCCGACGGTCGTGTCGACGACGCCGACCACCGGATCGAGCGCCTGCGAGACGAAGTTGACCACGAGCCCGAGGACGATCACTGTCACGACGAACGGGATCGTGATGGCCGCGCCCTCGATCATCGCCCGCCGCAGGCGATCGCGAACCCGCCCGGCGTCGGACACCGTCCCCTCCGCGGCTGTCAGCAGCGACATGTCCGCGGATTCGTTCGCACCTAGATAAAAAATTGCGGCCCCGGCCGCGGTGGTGGACCCGTCGGTCGCCGACGTCCAGGAAGGGACAGGCTGGCAGCGTGCCCACAGGCCCGGCACGAGCGGCCGGGGGCGGTGGAATTATAGTCATCTGCGCACTACGGCGTGGTAGTGAGCGCCACAATCGAACGCCGTGTCGTCGAGGCGGGCAGCGACGAGTTCGTCGACGACGCGTGGGCGCTGAAAGAGGACATCCGTCGCGCCGAGGGCGTGCTCCGCCAGCGGCGGGGCTTTTTCACCGACGCCTACCGGCGATCGACGGTGTACTGCTTCCTCCAGCGCGAGCCCGTCGGCGACGACCGGCTCGTCGGCTTCGCGGCCGTCCGCCGCGACGGCTACGTGCTCTTCCTGGCGGTGAGCCCCGAGCACCGCGGCGAGGGCTACGGGAAGGAACTCATCGCCCGCGTCGCCGAGGACAACACCGCGGTCACCTGCCACGCCCGGACGACCAACGAGGCGGCCGTCGGCTTCTACGAGCACCTCGGCTTCGAGATCCAGCGCGTCATCGAGAACTACTACGAGGACGGCGGCGACGCCTACTACCTGAAGCTCGGAACCGGCGGCGGCATCGCCGACCGGCTGTCGCGGCTGCTCGGCTAGTCGTCGGCCGCGCCGTCCGCGGCAGCGTCGGTCACGCGCAGCTTGTGGCCGGTCTTCCGACCGTGTTCGATCACCACGTCCGCGGCGACCCGTTCCTCGCACGGCAGGACCTGCTGGCTAAATCCACACTCCGGACAGTAGACGTTCAGCGGACGTCCGTCACTCATGGCTGGCTGTTCGCCGCGACGATTCGACCCGCCCCGTGCTCCCGTTCGATTCGGCGAATCGCAACACGCAGCCCCCGGTTGAGACGGCGCCTGAATGGGAGCCACGGTTGTCAGGACAAACGATTTAAGAGACGGGCAATCGCAGCGCCGTCTCTCGGACATATGGCGTCCCGTGGCAGCGACGTTCCGAAAATATCCGCTGGGTGCTGCCGAACGGCCCCGCCTGCGTCTCCACCCTCTGCGCCGCGAGGTGTCGACGTAGCCCCGCTCGAGTGCCTGCGGGTGCGCTTCGCGCCGGTCCGCGTCGTGGGTGGGCGGGTGCGGTCGGACCCGCAAACGCTATGAGAGCGGTTTCCCAAGGAGGGTGACAGATGGAGGAGCGCACGCGGGCGTATCTCAGGGGCCGGTTCGGCGACCACTACCGCCGGGCGGACCTGACGCCGCCGCCAGACGCCAACGAGCGCGAGTGGGGTTACATCCCCTGGACGGAGGGGCCCGGGACGACCATGGTCCGTCACAAGTCGCTGCTGGACCTGGGCAATCTGGGCGGCTTCCTCGAGCGCGAGCGCCCGCGCCACGTCTACTTCTCGGCCGGCCGCTACGACGACCCGGGCGCCTCCTCGATGAGCGAGAAGGGCTGGCGCAGTTCGGACCTGATCTTCGACCTGGACGCCGACCACCTCCCGTCGGTCACCCTCGGCGAGGACTCCTACGCCGAGATGCTCGAAAAGTGCAAGGACGCCCTGCTGCGGCTGCTCGACTTCCTCGAGGACGACTTCGGCTTCGAGGACCTGACGATCGCGTTCTCGGGCGGGCGCGGCTACCACGTCCACGTCCGCGACGCGGGCGTGCTGGGGCTCGAACGCGATGCCCGCCGCGAGATCGTCGACTACGTCCGCGGGATCGGCCTCGACTTCGAGGCCGTCGTCCGCGAGGAGGCGGTCGGCGGCGAGGTCGGCCGAAAGAGCCCCGCGCACAACAGGTACCTGCCCACCGAGGGCGGGTGGGGCCGCCGCGTCCACCGACGGCTGGTCGCGGAGTTCGCCGAGATCCGCGAGATGGACGAGGACGAGGCGCTCGCACACCTCCAGGAGTACGAGGGCATCGGCGAGAAGACCGCCCGCGCCGGGTGGAACTTCGCGCGGACCCGCTTCGAGGAGATCGAGGCGGGCAACGTCACCGCCCATCCCGTCGTAAACAAGCTGGCGACGCTGCTCGAGTCCGACGTCGTCGCCGCGGAGAACGCACCGATCGACGAGCCGGTCACGACCGACACCAACCGGCTGATCCGGCTGCCGGGGACGCTGCACGGCGGGAGCGGCCTGGAGGTCCAGCGCCTCGACCGGGCGGCGCTCGCGGACTTCGATCCGCTGGTCGACGCGGTGCCGAAGACGTTCGTTGGCCACGACATCGCGGTCGAAGTGTCCGACGGCGGGCCGGTCGAACTCATGGGCGATAGCTTTACACTCTCGGAGGGAGAGCATACCGTTCCGGAACACGTGGGCGTGTTCCTGATGGCGCGGGGCCGCGCCGAAAAGGGTCAGGAGTGACGGCGTGAGGATGAATCTGGACGAGCTACAATCCATCCGCGACCGCGAGCGCCAGAGCGACAGCCTCCAGCAGCTGCGCGAGAGATTCTACGCCGACGTCGGCGAGCTCCTCGAACAGCTGCGCGACGAGCGCGAGGCGGCCGCCGACGCCGCCGACGACCCCTTCGACGCCCCCGAGGTCAACCGCCTGACAGACGACATCAACACCGCCGAGCAGACGGTCGAGGCCATCTACGAGCGCCGCGTCGGCAAGCTCGTGAAGATGGCCTCGTTCGCCGCCGCGGACATGCCCACGGAGGACGATGGCCTCACCGCCGAGGAGCGCGAGCTGTTCGAACAGCTCGTCGCCGCGATCGAGCAGAACCGCGACCGCGTGTTCGCCGTCCTCGACGGCGACGACCCCGCGACCGCCGGCGAATCCAGTCCCGCGGAGGCGGTCGGAACGCCCGGCGAGCCCGCGCCGGACCCCACTCCCACGCCAGATTCGCCGCGAGCGGACGCCGACGGCGTCGACGCCGCCGACCTGATGGGCGGGGGCGCCGACGAGCCAGCGGGAGCGCCGGACGCCGACGCGGCGAGCCCGAGCGGCGAGGGGTCGCCGCGACCTCCCGACGAAGCTAGCGCCACAGCCGACGCCGACAGCGAGTCGGGAGACCCCGACGCGACCGACAGCGAGGGACGAGCCGTGCCGCCGGACGCCTCCCTCTCGAGCGAAGGGGACGCGCCCTCTACTGAATCAGCCGCGCCCGCGGCGACGGAGGGCACGGAGGCGCCGGCGGACGAAACGGCCGCGTCCACGGCCGCTGATGGACCGGCGAGCGGTCCCGAGACCGACCCGGGGACGGACGTCGAGCGCACGACGGTCCGGATCACCCGCGACGTGGGCGAGATCCTTGGCGTCGACGAGCGCGAGTACGACCTCTCCAGCGAGGACGTCGTGACGCTGCCGGCCGCGAACGCCGATCCCCTGGTCGAGCGCGACGCCGCCGAGCGGATCGACTGACAGCCGCTCGGCAGCGTACTTTGAACTGCCTGGCCGTCGACCGGTGAGCCATGGCAACGAGCAGGGGGAGCGAAGCGACGGCCGCCGTCGAACTGGCCGACGTCAGTCGCCGGTACTACCGCGGCGGCCCGGTCGACGCGCTGGCCGGCGTCTCGCTGTCGCTGCCGGTGGGGTCGTACACGGCGGTGATGGGGCCGAGCGGCTCGGGCAAGAGCACGCTGTTGAACCTGATCGGCTGCCTGGACTCCCCGACCGGGGGGACCGTCCGCGTCGGCGGCCAGGCGGTGACGGAACTGAGCGAGCGCGAGCGGGCGCGCGTCCGCGGCCGCGAGGTCGGCTTCATTTTCCAGACGTTCAACCTGATGCCGCGGCTGACCGCCGTCGAGAACGTCGCCCTGCCGCTGGTGTTCCAGGACGTGCCGCGTGACGAGCGCCTCGACCGGGCGCGCGACCTCCTGACGCGCGTGGGGCTGGCAGACCGGCTGGACCACCTGCCCTCGGAACTGAGCGGCGGCCAGCGCCAGCGCGTCGCCATCGCCCGCGCGCTGATTACCGACCCGGCCATCCTGCTGGCCGACGAGCCCACCGGGAACGTCGACACCGAGACGGGCGCGAGGATCATGGGTTTGATCGACGACCTCCAAGCGTCGGGCCACACCGTCCTGCTGGTCACGCACGAGCGCGACATCGCCGAGCACGCCGAGCGCATCGTCCACCTGCGCGACGGCCGCGTCGAGCGGGTCGAGGAGTTGGCGGCCGCCGAGGAGGGCGAAGGCTGATGGACGTCGGCGAGAGCCTGCGGATGAGCGCGCGGACCGTCAGGAGCCACCCGCTGCGGTCGACGTTGACGACGCTGGGGATCGTCATCGGCATCGCCGCCGTCATCACGTTCGTCACGCTGGGCGCGAGCCTCCAGACGGAGATCCTCGGCCAGTTCGGGGCCTCGCAGGTCAACCGCATCTACGTCACCGCCGCGCCATCGGGGCAGGGCTCCGGACCGGTCGGGTTCGGCGGGGAAGCCGTGTTCACCGAACACGACCTCGGCCAGTTGCGATCGCTCGAAGGGGTTGGAACCGTCGTCCCCCAGGGGTCGATTCCCACCTCGGGGATCACCCGCGGCAACGACACCGTCGCCACCGGCTCGGTAACGGCGACGACGCCCGCGGCCTTCCGTTCCGTCCAGTTCGCGGCAGGCGGGCCCTACGAGGAAAACGGGTCCGGCGTGGTCGTCAACCGGGCGGCCGCAGGGCAGTTCTCGGGTAACCTCTCGGTCGGCGACCGCGTGACCGTCAGCCGGCGCACGGGCGAGCCGATCAACGTGACCGTCGTGGGCATCATGGCCGAAGGCGAGAGCCTGAGCCCGATCGCGGGCTTCGACACCGGCCCGCAGTTCTACCTGCCGACGCGGTCCTACGACCAGGTGATCCGGAGCCCGACTACCGGGAAACAGCAGCGGGTCTACCCGCTCGTGACCGTCAGCGCGGAGAACCCCGGTGACGTGGCCGCGGTCCAGGATCGCGTCGAATCCGCGCTCGAGAACTCCGACGCCAGTCAGCTGGCACCACCCGGCTACGGGATCACGGTGCGGACCAACGAGGAGATCGTCCGTCGCGTGGGCCAGATCGTCGACCGGCTGACGGCGTTCGTCACCGGCATCGCGGTCATCTCGCTGCTCGTCGGTGCGATCGGCATCGCGAACATCATGCTGGTGTCGGTCCGCGAGCGCACTCGCGAAATCGGGATCATGAAGGCCGTCGGCGCGACCAATCGCGACGTCCTCCAGCTGTTCCTCGTCGAGGCCGTCCTGCTGGGCATCCTGGGCGCAGTGGTCGGGACGCCAGTCGGCGTCGCCGGCGGCTGGATCGCGACGCAGTACGCCGAGCTCCCCCTGACCGTCCCACCGATCTGGGTCGGGGTCGCCATCTCGATCGGGCTGGTCGTCGGCGTCATCGCCGGCCTCTACCCGGCCTGGAGCGCCGCCCGCGTCGACCCCATCGAGGCCCTGCGCCACGAGTGATCTGACACTCGGTTCTGTCGGATGGGTTCGTTTCTACGCCGGCTGAATGAAAATAATGCGCATGGTCGACGACTCCACGTTCCGTCCAGTCTCCAGGCGCGAAGTGCTGTCGCGGGGCTCGGTCGCCGGCGTCGCCGTCGGTGGGCCGTCGGTCGGTCGCCTCGGGTCGTTGGGATGGGGCGACGGCGACGGTACCGCCGACGGCGGAAGCGCCGACGCCGACGACCGCCAGCGCCCGGTGATCTTCGTCCACGGCGTCGCCGGCTCTGCGACGCAGTTCGAGTCCCAGGCCATGCGCTTTTCGAGCAACGGCTACCCCGACGAGTACCTCGCCACGCTCGAGTACAACAGCCTCGCGTACACCGGCGGGCTGTTCTCTGGGGGCCTTCTGAGTTACGTGCTCGGTGGCGGCGAGGCGACGCCGTCGGCCATCCGGGACCGCCTGGACCGCAAGATCGACGCCCTCCGCGACGCCACGGGATTCGAGACGGTCGACGCCATCGGCCACTCGCTCGGGACCGACGTGATGCAGTCGTACCTCTCGGACCCGCAGCGGGCATCCAAGGTCGAACACTACGTCAACCTCGACGGCTTCGAGTCGGACGCGCCGCCCGGGGGCGTCCCCACGCTGGCCGTCTGGGGAATGAGCAACCCCGACGCGTCGATCGCCGGGGCCAAAAACGTCCACTTCGACCAGTCGCACGTCCAGGTCTGTACGAGCGCGGCGACCTTCGGCGTGATCTACCCCTTCTTCACCGGCGAGCAGCCCGACACGACGAGCATCGTCCAGGAGCCGGCCGACGAGATCACGCTCTCCGGCCGCGCGCAGTTGTTTCCCTCGAACGAATCGCCGGACGACATCTCAGTCGACGTCTACGCGGTCGATCCCGACACGGGCGAGCGAACGACCGACGGCCGGCCGCTCGGCGTCGGGAACGACGGCCGCTGGGGACCGATCGACGTGGACGGCTCGGTGCCACACGAGTTCGTCCTCTCCAGATCGAACACCCAACAGAAACACCATCACTACCGCCAGCCCGAGGTTCGCAGCGACCCGTTCGTCCGCCTGCTCAGCGCGAACCCGGGCAATGGCGTCGACCGGTTTATCGACAAGAGCCCCGATCACGCGGCGCTGATCGCGCTGCGCGACAAGGAGTGGTGGGGCGATCAGGGGACCGACAACGACCGCCTCGAGATCGACGGCACGAACGTCGCCCGCCCGAACCTGATGCCCCAGGGCGACCGCGTGATCGCACCCTTCGTCTTCGACCACTGTTCCGACGAAAAATCGCACCTCGACAGCCCCATCTTCCCGTTCGGACCGGTGCCGTTCCTGACCGGCGTCGACCTGTACGTCCCCGCTGCGGATCCGCCGAGCGACACGATCCACTTGCAGAGTCGGCCTCGCGACGGCGGCGGGACGACGCGCTCGTTCGCGATTCCGAACTGGGCATCCGCGATTCATCGCGTGTCGCTGTACTTCCCGGATCACACCCATCAACGAGGGTGATCCCACTGGAAAATCAGGTATGCTACTCAAAAACACGAATCGAATTGGTGGCGTCCCGCGGTCGTTCAGGAGGGATCACGGAACTCGCGCTCCGCGCGAGTTCCGCTTTTTTAGCGCAGATTTTTTACGCTCGGGTTCCCGCAGGCCGGCGCGGAGCGCCGGCCGAGGAAACCCGAGCGTAAAAAAGGTGCTACTGGAAGGTCCGGCTGATCGTCTCTTCCTGTTCGACGCCGGCTTCGTTGTGCTCGAAGCGCTGTTCGATCTCGTCGTAGCGCTCGCGGACCTCGGTGTCGACGCTGGGGCCGACCTCCTCGAGAGCCGTCTCGAAGTGGCCCATGGTGACGCGGACGTTCCCGACGGAGTCGTCGACGTCCTCGGGCTCGACGCTGCGGATGAACTCCCGGGTCGCGGCCATGGAGGCCTCGCGGGCGACGGCCTCGATGTCGGCGCCGACGTAGCCCTCGGTCTCGCGGGCGAGTTCGTCGAGGTCGACGTCCTCGGCCAGGGGCTTGTCGCGGGTGTGGACCTCGAAGATGGCGCGGCGGGCGTCCTCGTCGGGGACCGGCAC
>JBDGSW010000012.1:0-38188 GCA_042217345.1 Haloarculaceae archaeon | reverse complement strand
ACGAGCGGCGCGTTCAGGTAGTAGTCACAACAGATCGGGCCGAGTAGTTGTAGTAGTGGTCCTTCCGAGCCATCTGATTGCCTGGCCTACCCGGTCGAGCCGTTTACGGATGTCGTTCCGGCAGCGGCTCGTCGGGTCGAGCGCGCGCGAGCCGGTCAGTCCCGGCCGACGACGCTCTTGTACCGGCGGCCGACGATCTGCTCGATCTGCAGGCCGACGTAGCCGCTGGGGCAGCGCTCGACGTCGTTGATGACGTACAGCTCCCCGCCGTCGAGGTCGCGGCGATCGGGGACGTACAGCGTCGTCGAGACGGCCGTCGACTCGTCTTTCACGTCGATGAGCCGCGCGTCGTAGGCCCGCGTCTGGCCCGGCGGCCAGTCGCCGTACCCGCAGCGGTCCGCGACCTGGGCCTGGAGCGGATCGAGCTCCGCGGCGAGGTGGACGAAGATCCCCGGGAGCTGGCTGTGCGTGTACTGCTGGGGCATCGGGATGAGCGCCTTCGTCGTGATCGTGTAGTCCGGGGACTGGCGGGTCCTGGCGGGCGCCGGGGGCGGGGCCAGCGGGTCGGCCGCGGCGCCGGTCATCCCGCCGGAGACCTCCGTCAGGTGGATGCCGAGGTACCCCGCCGAACACTGGGAGACGTCGTCGACGACGTACAGCGTGCCGGGGTCGATCTGGACCCGGTCCGGAACGTACAGCGTCGACCGGACGGCGGGGTTGCCCTGCGTGACCGTGTCGACCACCGCGACGTCGTAGGCGACCGTCTGTGCGGCCGGCCAGCCCGCAAAGTCACAGCGATCGGAGACCTGCGCCTCGGTGGGGGTGATGTGCCGGCCCGTGTGGACGAAAAAGCCCGGCAGGTCCTCCTGGTCGAACTCGTCGACGGTCTCGAGGATCACCGCCGGGAACTCGCCGTCGCCGTCGTGCGTTCCTGACCGGTCGCCGTCCGCGCGCTGGACGGCGCCGGCGGTCGGTGCGAGTCCCGCGCCCGCGAGGGCGGCACTCCCCGCGAGCACCGTTCGTCGCGTCAGGTCGCGGTCGCCGCCGTCGGTGTCAGCCATTACGGTGGTCGTCCGGTCGCGAGCGGGCTAAGGGTTCGTCTGCGACGGACCAACTCCGACCAGTCCGCAGGGAGGCGCAGGCGACCGCACCGAGCGCGAAGGGACCCGGGAGCGGTCCCGGAGCCGATCGGGTGGGAGTCGGCTGCCGACTCGATCGGTTGCCGACGGGAAAACCCGGGGACGCGACGCCGACGTGCCGACCGGAGCGCCGGCCGTGATCGGGCGCGCGCGGCCCCGACGGAAAGACGGGACTTTTTAACAGATGGGGGCGTAGCCCGGGCCAAGATGTTCAACGCCATCGTGAGTGCGGACACGCTCCGGGCGACGCTGGACTCCGTGAGCGTGCTGGTGGACGAGTGCAAGCTCCACCTCACGGACGAGGGCATCGAGATCCGGGCGGTCGATCCGGCCAACGTCGGCATGGTGGACCTCCGACTGGACGTCTCGGCCTTCGAGTCCTACGAGACCGACGGCGGCACCATCGGCGTCAACCTCTCGCGGCTGGAGGAGTTCGCCGGCATGGCCGACGCCGGCCAGCTCATCCACCTGGAACTCGACGAGGAGACCCGCAAGCTGCACGTCCAGATCGACGGCCTCGAGGGGACGCTCGCGCTGATCGACCCCGACTCCATCCGCCAGGAACCCGACCTGCCCGATCTTGACCTGCCCGCGACGATCGTCCTCGAGGGCAAGGACATCAACCGGGCGGTCACGGCCGCCGACATGGTCTCCGATCACATCGCGCTGGGCGTCGAGACCGGCGAGGAGGTCTTCTACGTCGACGCCGAGGGCGACACCGACGACGTCCACTTCGAGCTGGGTCGCGACGACCTGATCGACCTCGTCGCCGGCGACGCCCACTCGCTGTTCTCGCTCGATTACCTCAAGGACATGAACAAGGCGATCCCGAAGGACGCCGAGGTCGAACTCGAACTCGGCGAGGAGTTCCCCGTCAAACTCCACTTCGACATCGCGGAGGGCAACGGCAAGGTGACGTACATGCTCGCGCCCCGGATCCAGAGCGAGTGAGGCCTTCGCCTCGCCCGTGACCGCTCGCACTCGTCCGCGAGCCCTGATCGACGGCGATCAGCCGCTGTCCGCCGCATCTTCTCCCGCGTGCCGGCGCGTGTGACGCGCGTCTGACGCATCGTTTTGTAGCTGGAGCGACCATCAGCTGGTATGCCGAGCCTCTCGGAGGCCTACAGCGACCGACGGGACCGCGGCGGACCCGACCCGCGCCGGCGGTACCTGGGCGCGGCGGTCTCGCTCGTCGGCGCGCTGGCACTCGTGGCGGCGCTGCTGGTGGCCACCACACCGCTCGGCGACCTCGTCGGGGCCAGCGACCCCATCGCGGCCAAGCACCTCGGCGGCGTCCTCGCGGGGCTGGGCGGACCGGCCGTCCTCCTGGGCGTCGTCGTCGTGCTCCCGTCGGCGCGCCGCCAGCAGCTCGGCGTCGTGGTCGGCGCCGCCATCGCGACCGCGGGCGTCGCGCTGTTTTCCTACGCCTATCCCGCCCGCTGGATCCAGTCGGCCCACCCGCTGGTCTTCGAGACGGCCGCCGTCTACTTCCTGGGCGGGTTCGTCGCCCTGTGGTTCGTCTTCGTCGCGCTGGCGAACTTCCGGCGACGCAACGACCCCCACGGCACGGTCACCCTGGAGATCGAGCAGGCGGGCGAGACCCGCCGCGTCCAGGTGTCGCCCGCCGAGCTCGAACGCTACCGGGCGATGGCCAGCGACGGGGGCGCAGACGACGACGTGATCACCGAGATCGACGACCGGCGCGGGCGCTGACGGGCTCGCGCCGCCGCCGACTCGGGGTCGCCGAGCCGACCGCCGGGTTTATTCGGGCCGGGTTGCAACCGAGGGGTCGATGAAGGCGCTCCACGCGCGCTACCCGTTCCTGGCGGCCGCCCGCGAGGCCGTCGAGGCCGAGGGCGTCGACCTCGCGACGCTTGTCGCGACCGACGAGGCCGTCGTCGAGCGCGGGCTCGAGCGCGTCGAGTGGGCGCTCACCGAGGGCACCGTCGGCGAACCGCACCGGCGCACGCGCGTCGAGTTGCTCTCCTATCCGGTCGCGCGCGTGCTCGTCTCGCTGGTCGACGAACACATCCTGCTGCGCCGCTACACCCGCGCCGAGGCCCACGCTGCCTACGAGCGCTTCGCCGAGGAGCTGGCGGCCACCCGGCAGTTCCAGAGCACGCGAACCGAACGCTTGGAGCGGGCGGACCTGCTCGCGGAGTTCGACCTGGTCGACAGCGTCCACGAGCGGGAATCGGGGGCGGCCGAACCGTTCGCGGTCGACGTGGGCGCGTACCTCGAACTGGCGGCCGGCGAGTGGGGCGACGAGTGGCGGCTGGTCAACCGGCCGCTGGCCGACGGCCGCATCCCCGTCGACGACGACGAGCTCATGGTCCTGCTGCGACGCGCGGTCCAGCGTCGGGTGGCCGACGGCCTCCCCTTCCAGGTGCCCGACGCGATCGCCGACGAACTCACCGACGAGGTCGAGCGCGTCCGCGAGCTCCTGTCGGATCTGGACCTGACGCGGGAGATCGACACGGTCGTCCCGGAGCTGTTCCCGCCGTGCATGAAACACCTGCTCGACGCCGTCCAGAAGGGCGAGCACCTCGAACACCACTCCCGCTTTGCCATCGCCGCGTTCCTGACGGGCATCGGCATGACGACCGACGAGATCGTCGAGCTGTTCCAGGTCAACCCGGGCTTCGGCGAGGAGCAGACCCGCTACCAGGTCGATCACATCCGGGGGGCGACCAGCCCCACCGAGTACTCGACGCCCGCCTGCGCCACGATGCAGTCGTACGGCGACTGCGTGGGCAAAGACGACGTCTGTACGGAGGTCATCAACGAGTCCCACCCGCTGAACTACTACGAGCACCGCCTCGACCAGGCAGACGAGGACGAACTGGCTGACTGGCGTGAGCAAGGAGAGACGGATGGGAGCGAGACCGACGGCGGCGAAGCGGCCGAGTGATCACTCGTACTGGTTGGCGAACCAGTAGCCGACGACGGTCATGACGAGCACGAACAGCAAGATCGTGCCGACGACGGCCAGCCCGCCGGTCTGGGAGAGGCCGTCGGCGGTCTCGTAGAGCTGTCCGACGACGACGACGGCGGCGATGAAGACCAGAACCGCCAGGACGGACGCGCCCGCTTCGACGGCGGTCTCCCGCTCGATGTCCATGTCGCGGGGTTTCCCCGGCCAGTGCAAAAGGCCTTCGATGCCCGACAGCGGCCGGCTCGCGCCCGAGCGCGCGGGCGAGCTCCTTAGGTAGCTGCGGCACCTACGTTTCACCTGGACGCAGCCGACGACACCAGCGTCCGAAGCCACCATGCCACCTGTCCGTCACTCGAAAACTGCACTCGCACCGGACCTCGGCGGCCTCGACCCGCGCGCCCGCCGCGCCTGGCGCGAACGCATGTCCGTCACGCCCATCGGCGGCGGCTGTTACCTCGTCGACGCCGAGAGCGGCGAGACCTACGCCGTCGACCTGCTCGAGGACCGCTGTACCTGCCCCGACCACCAGTACCGTCGCGAGCAGTGCAAGCACCTCCGCCGCGTCGCCATCGAGATCACCCAGGGCCGGGTGCCCCCGCCGGGCGAGCGCCTGGCCGACTGCGCGCACTGCCATCGGGACTCGTTCGTCCCCGAGACCGCCGACCCGCCGCTGTGTGACGACTGCCGCCTCGAGGCGGGCGACGTCGTCCGCGACCGCGAGCGCGGCGACCGCCTGGTCGTCCGCCGGGTCCTGCCCGACCGCGCCGACGAGTTCGCCATCCGCGATCGCGACCAGACGGTCGCCGAGTACGAGGGCAACGCCGGCTACCCCGACGACGACCTGGTCGTCGAAGTGGTCTACCTGGAGGATGCGGCCCGCCGCGACGATTCCAGGGAGTACGCTTTCCCGTACTCGCGGCTCCGCCGGGTAGACGACGCCCAGCTCGTCGACTTCGCGTAGTTTCTCAGAGCATCGCGACCGCGTCGTCGACGGAGATGTCGCCGCGTGCGAGCGCTTCGAGCACCTCGCGCGTGGCCGCGTCGCCGCCGTCGTCCTCGTCGTCGCTCCCCTCGGCGGCGGCCGCGGCGGCGTCCTCAAGCGATATCTTCTGGGAATCGCCGACGAACTCCGCGAAGTCGGTGCCGTCGGCAACCGCCGTCTCCTTTTTGACGCGGTAGTTGCCGCCGTCGGTCACGTAGAGGTCGCCGGGGTGAAAGAAGTACCAGTCCTCGCGATCGAAGCGCACGCCCACGCGGGGTTTCGCGCCGAAGTTCTGCGAGAAGTAGAGTAAGGCCTCGATCTCGGCGCCGTCGAGGTAGATGGGGTCGCCCGCCGAGGACTTGGCCTCGATCGCGTAGAAGACCTCGCCGTCGCCGGCGAGCACGTCGGGGAGTTCGCGCTCGGTGGCGCTCCCGCTGGCCGGCGCGCGCATCACCGCGAAGCCGGCCTCGTCCAGCGCGTTGACGAGTTCGCGTTCCTTCCTGTCGCCTTTCCGATTGGAGGACATGCTCCGGGGTAGCGCACCGGGGGTGAAAAGCCGACCGGCACGGCGCCGCCGGCGGGCGGTCAGTCGTCGACCGCGGCGGCGGTCGACGGCTCGCCGGTCTCGACGCTGGGGATCTGCGTGGCGATCGCCAGCGCGGCGAGGGTCACGACGACCGAGGCGGTAAAGACCGTCAGCAGTCCGTGGACCATGACCGTGGCGACGCCCTCGGGCGGCGAGCCGGTCTGCAAGAGCGCGCGCTGGAGGTCGCTGATCGTCGAGACGCCGGGGATGGCCGCCAGCTGGGAGCGCAGCCGGAGGTTCATCGCGAACCCGAGGACGGCGACGCCGACCGTGCCCCCGAGGTTGCGGAAGAACTGCTGGGAGGAGGTGACCAGCCCCATCTGGCCCGAGCCGAAGTGGTTCTGGATGGCGGTCAAAAGCGGCGGGGTGAGCGCGCCCATCCCGACGCCCATGACGAACACGTTGGGGACGATCACCCACAGCGGCGTCCCGACGCCCCACGTCAGCGTGGCGGCGGCGAAGGCCGCGACCAGGGTGGCCGTGCCCACGAGGACGAGCCGGCGCTCGCCGACGCGGTTGACCACCCGCCCGGAGACGACGGCGGTCCCCGACCAGCCCAGCGAGAGCGGGAAGACGGCGATCGCGGCGCTGCCGGCGCCGCCCTGGACGCTCTGGACGTACAGCGGCACGTACGTCAGCGCCGCGAACAGCGCGAAACTCGAGAGAAAGGCCGTCGAGTTCGTCGCGACGTACACCGTATCGCGAAACAGCGACAGCGGGATGAGCGGCCGCGCGGCCCGGCGCTCGGCGAAGTAGAAGCCGACGAGGCCCAGGACCCCGACGCCGATCAGCGGGCCGGCCAGCGGGTCCGCCGATTCGAGCAGCTGGAGGCCGGCCAGCCCCACGCCCACGCCGATCGCCAGCGCAAGCGCGCCGAGGTAGTCCACTTCGCCGGCGCCCTCGCCCGTCGATTCCTCCAGCGAGACGGCCACGAGCGCGACGGCGGCCAGGCCGATGGGCACCGAGAGGAAAAAGACCCAGCGCCAGCCCAGCGTCTCGACGATGGCGTAGCCCAGCACGGGCCCGATGACGCTGGAGACGCCCCAGACCGAGCTCCCGAGGCCGATGGCCTTCCCGCGTTTCTCCGGCGGGTAGACGACCCCGAGGATGGTGTAGGGGATCGAGAACATGGCGCCAGCGCCGATCCCCTGCAGCGAGCGGAAGGCGATCAACTCGAACATGCTCGCGGCGAGGCCGCTGAGCACGCTGCCAGCGACGAAGGCCGCGACGCCGACGAAGAAGAGCCGCTTGCGGCCGTAGGCGTCGGCCAACCGGCCGTACAGCGGCATCGAGACGGCGGCGAACAGCATGTAGGCGGCGAAGGCCCACGAGTAGTACTGCAGCCCGCCCAGCTCCTGGACGACCGTCGGCATCGCCGTCGAGACGATGGTGCCGTCGACCGCGGCCAGGAAGATCCCGAGCAACACCCCGATCGTCGCCAGTCGTCGCTGGTTCACGGCCGGGCGTTGGCGCGCCCCCGAGTAAAGCGATACGTTCTCGGGCGCTGGCGAAGCCGCAGCGGTCGCCGGCCCCCGCCGTCGGCGCTGGCGGTCCAGGCCGCCGGGCCCGCGTAGTGCCCCCATAACTAACCGCCGGACGGCTGTACGGCCGCCGATGACGCACGCGCACCTGGCCGCGGCTCACCGATCACGGCGCGACCGCCCGTATCGACGATCGCTCGGCCCGCTCGTTCGGGGCGACGCGGCCGCGTCTCCGGCCGAGCGCGACGAGCGGCCGCTAGCAGTCACGGACTCCCGTCGATGAGCGGGGCCGAACAGGGCGAACAGACCGACCGCGAGGAGATCCTCGACGCGCAGATCCGCGACGGTATTTCCGAACTGCGCCGCCCGGCCGACGGGCTCTTCCTCTCGGGGCTGTCGGCCGGCCTCGACATCGGCTTCGGACCGCTGCTAATGGCCGTTCTGCTGACGGTCGCGAGCTTCTCGTTTTCGAGCGACCTGGTCAAGGAGCTGCTGATGGCCAACGCCTACGCCGTCGGGTTCGTGTTCGTCGTCCTCGGGCGCTCGGAGCTGTTCACCGAGCACACCACGCTCGCCGTGTTGCCGGTGCTCGACGGGCAGGCGTCCGTCCGACAGCTCGGCCGGCTCTGGGGGCTGGTCTATCTGGGCAACGTCGTCGGCGCGGTCGTGTTCGCGGGCTTCGTCGTCGCGGTCGCGCCCGCGCTGCACGTGGCCGAGCCCCAGGCGTTCGCCCAGATCGCCACGCGGCTGACCGAGCACGACTGGTCGGTGCTGTTCGCCGCTGGCGTCCTCGCCGGCTGGCTGATGGGCCTGCTCTCGTGGCTCGTCACCGCGGCTCAGGAGACCATCTCGCGGCTGGCGGTCGTGTGGATGATCGCCGCTGCCATCGGCGTGACGCACCTCCCGCATAGCATCGCCGGCACCGTCGAGGTGGTCGCCGGCCTGTTCGCCGGCGCACCGATCTCGATCGCCGACCTCGTCCGGTTCCTCGTCGCCGCGACCGCCGGCAACGCCGTCGGCGGCTCCATCTTCGTGGCACTGCTGAAGTACGGCCACGTCGTCCGGTGCGGCCCGACCGTCGAGACCACCGGCGGCGACGACTGACCGCCGGCCGCGCCGGCGGTCGCCCGCCGCGTCACTCCTCGGTCCGCACCGCGAGCACTCGCAGCCGCCGGTAGTCGGCCGTCCACGTCTCGGTCGCGGGATCGTACAGCTCGGGGCGCAGCCGCTCTTCGATCCCCGCGATCGCGGCCGCGCGCTCGTCGTCGTCGAGGGCCGCGAACAGCGAGTCACCGAACATCCCGAGCCAGTTTGCCAGCCCGTCCGGCCCGTCGAGTTCGGTGGGGCGGTCGAACAGTCGCGCGAACCGCACCTCGAGGCCCGCGGCTTCCAGCCGCGTGGCGTACTCGCCGACGCTCGGGAAGTACCAGGGGTGCTCGACCGCTTCCCCCCGCTCGCCGAGTTCAGCCTGTGTCGCCGCGACGATCCGCCCGACGTTGCCGGTCCCGCCGAGTTCTGCGATCAGCCGGCCGCCCGGGCGCAGGACGTCGCGGACGGTCGCGATCGCGGCGTCCTGGTCCTCGTCGGGGATCCAGTGCAGCGCGGCGTTCGAGAAGACGGCGTCGAACGCCGGCTCGACGGCGAACGACCGGGCGTCGGCCCGCGCGAAGTCGAGGTCGGGGTGAGCCTGGCGGGCCTGTGCGACCATCTCGGCCGACTGGTCGATCCCCAGGACGGTCGCTCCACGGTCGGCGATCTCGGCGCTCAGGTGGCCGGTGCCACAGCCCAGATCGAGGACGCGATCGTCGGGTTCGGGCGAGAGCAGGTCGAGCAGGTCGGCGCCGTACTCGTAGACGAAGGCGTGGTCGTCGTCGTAGTCGGCGGCGTCCCACCGATTGGCGTCCGAACCGGCGCCGTCGTTGTCGGCCATCCGCGCTCAGGTCCCGTGCTGCCAGGAGTCCATGTACTCGGCCTGGGTGTCGGTCAGCGCGTCGAAGTCGACGCCATCGGCGGCGAGTTTGATCTCGGCGACCTCCTTGTCCAGTCCGTCGGGCACGTCGTGGACGCCCGGCGCGTACTCGTCGCCGGACTCGACCAGCTCGCGGACGCAGACGGCCTGGACGCCGAAGGACTGATCCATCACCTCGACGGGATGGCCCTGCGCCACGGGCGTCGCGAGGTTGACCAGCCGGCCCTCCGCGAGGACGTTCAGCCGGCGGCCGTCTGCGAGTTCGTACGCGCGGACGCCCTCGCGGGCCTCGTAGGTGTCGACGGCCAGGTCCGCCAGCGCCTCGAGGTCGATCTCGACGTCGAAGTGGCCGGCGTTGGCCAACAGGACGCCGTCCTGCATCGCCTCGAAGTGCTCGCGGACGACGACGTCGCGGTTGCCCGTCGTCGTGATGAACACGTCGCCCTCGGCGGCGGCTTCGGCCATGGGCTTGACGTCGTAGCCCTCCATGTGGGCCTCCAGCGCGCGGCGGGGCTCGACCTCGGTGACGACGACGTCGGCGTTCTGGCCGGCAGCCTTCTTCGCGACGCCCTTCCCGCAGTAGCCGTAGCCGGCGACGACGACGGTCTTGCCGGCCCACGAGAGGTTGGTCGTCATGGCGATCGAGGCGAGCGAGGACTCGCCGGTGCCGTGGACGTTGTCGAACAGCCGCTTCATCGGCGTGTCGTTGACGGCGAACACCGGGTACTCGAGGGCGCCGTCCTCGGCCATCGCGCGCAGGCGGTGGACGCCGGTCGTGGTCTCCTCGCAGCCGCCGACGATCGTGTCGATCAGTTCGGGGTAGTCCTCGTGGATCGCCGCGACGAGGTCCATCCCGTCGTCGACCGTGACGGTCGGTTCGTGATCGATGACGGCCTCGATGGCCGCGTAGTACTCCTCGTCGTCGACGCCCCTGCGGGCGTAGGAGGTGACGTTCTCGTGGGCGTCGAGGGCGGCGCTGACGTCGTCGTGGGTCGACAGCGGGTTGCAGCCGGTGATGGCCACCTCGGCGCCGCCCTCGGCCAGCGTCTCGGCGAGCACGGCCGTCTTGGCCTCGACGTGCATCGCCATGCCGATGCGCTCGCCGGCGAACGGCTGGTCGGCCCGGAAGTCCTCGCGCAGCGATTCCAGGATGGGCATGTGCTGGCGCGCCCAGTCCATCTTGCGGCGCCCCTCCCGGCGAGCCGCGTCGGGCTCGTCGAGGGTCTCCGTGATCGAATCGGTCATGCGCGGAGGAAGGGTCAGGCCACTCAAAACGTTGCCGAAGGGCCAGACCCGCCGGTCGGGGTGCGTCGATGCGGTCAGCGAAAACGAGCGGTGTCCGTGGCGGCCGGTTAGCGCGGTCGCGCGCCGTCAGTGATCCTTCGCGTTGCCGTGGTCCCCGCCGCCGTGTTCGGCGCCGTGGTCACCGGAGTCACCGCCGGTATCGTCGGACGCGTGTCCGTGGTCGCCGTCAGGGCCGTGGTCCGCGTCGGGACCGTGGTCCCCGCTGGCGCTGGCGTTTTCGCTGTGGTTGCCGCGGTCGGCGGGCGGACCGTGCTCGGCCGCGCCCTGATTGGCGCCGTGGTCACCGACCCACGCGGGCGGGCCGGCCCACGAGGGCGCGTTGCCCGGGTTGTTCGCCGTGACGAACTGCGCGATCAGCAGCCCGAACGGCGCCGAGGAGGCGTTCTCAGTGTCGTTGGTCCCGTTCGTCTGGAGCCCGTGGACGAACGCGGACACGCGCAGGCCGAAGGGCGCGGGCGCCGAGCCGTTGCCGTCGTCGGCCTCGGTCGCGTTGTCGTCGGTCCCGTTCAGCTCGGTCTCGTTGCCGTCGTCGGCCTCGGTCGCGTTGTCGTCGGTGGCGTTGTCGTCGGTCGTCGTGACGTTGCCGTCCGTCTCCGTCGCGTTCGTCTGGTTGCCGCTCGTCGCGGCGACGTGACCGGCCGGCGCCACCGCGGTGCTCGACCCGCTACTGGCCGGCGCGGCTGCGGCCGCGGCCGGCGCCATCACGGCGCCGATCAGCAGCGCGATCGTCGCTCCCACGAGCAGTCGGTTCGTCGAGTGCATCACGATTGGTTGCGAGGTGGCTACCAGGATAAAGCCGTACTCTCGTTCAGGTGGTTAATTTCGTTTACGGCGGGACGAGAACCGTTTAGAACGTTTATAGGGTCCGCTCGTGGTTTATCGGTGGCCGGGGTTCGCGGCCGTCACTCGGCTGCGCGCTCGAACAGCGCGGCCGCTCGCTCGCGCGCGTCGGCCACGACGCGCTGCTCGTCCAGGGTCTGCACCTCGTTATCGCGCATGAGAACGGCTCCGTCACAGACGGTGTGGCGCACGTCGGCGGCCTCGGCGGCGTACGCGAGGTGGCTCACCAGGTCGTTCGCGGGCGTCAGGTGCGGGCGGTCCAGGTCGAGGACGGCCAGGTCGGCGTTCGCGCCGGCTTCGATCCGGCCGCTGTCGAGGCCGAGCGCGTCGGCGCTGCCCCGGGTGGCCATCTCGACGACCGTCGGCGCGTCGACGGCGCTGGCGTCGCCGGCGGCGAGCTTGCCGAGCATGGCCGCGTCGCGCATCTCGTCCAGCATCGACAGGTCGTTGTTCGAGGCCGCGCCGTCGGTGCCGAGGCCGACGGTCACGCCGGCGTCGAGCATCGCCTGGACCGGCGCCATCCCGCTGGCGAGCTTCATGTTCGAGGCCGGGCAGTGGATCACGCCGGTGCCGCTCTCGGCCAGCAGGTCTATCTCGGTCTCGTCGACGTGGACGCCGTGGGCGAGGAAGTCACGCTCGCCGAGCAGGCCGACGTCGTCGGCGTACTCGAGCGGGCGCTCGCCGTGCTCCGCGACGATGGGGTCGACCTCGTTGTCGGTCTCGTTAGCGTGGAAGTGGATCGGCAGGTCGGCGTCGCGTGCCTCGGGCACGAACTCCCGGAGGTACTGCTCGCCGACGGTCGTCAGCGAGTGGGGCTGGAACGTCGTCGCGACGCGGCCGTCCGCCGCACCTCGCAGCTCGCGCGCGACGTCCAGGCTCTCCTGGCAATCGGCGCGCGCCGCCTCCTCGTCCTTGCCGACGGTGATCGCCGTGTGGCCCAGAACCGCCCGAACGCCAGCCGCCTCGACGGCGTCGGCGATCTCGCCGACGTGGAAGTACATGTCCGAGAAAGCGGTGGTGCCGCCGCGGATCATCTCCAGGATGCCCAGCTCGGCGCCGGCGCGGACGTCTTCGGGCTCGAGCGCCGCCTCGACCGGCCAGATGTCCTCCTGCAGCCAGGCGTCCAGTGGTTTGTCGTCGGCGTAGCCTCGCAGGAGCGTCATCGCGACGTGGGTGTGGGCGTTGACGAATCCCGGCACGACGAGGCCCTCGCTGGCGTCGAGCTCGCCGTCGGCCGCGGGGAGCTCGTCGGGCTCGCCGACGGCGCGGATCTCGCCGTCGGCCCGATCGACCAGCACGTCCGCGCGCTCGACGGTCAGGTCCGGGCGCAGGACCTGTCCGCCGGCGATGCGTAGCGTACTCATGGGCGGGTCTACCGGGTCGGGGGCCCTGAAACTACTGTTCGGCGGCGCCGGAGCGCGCAGGGTCCGCCGCGGTCGAAACACAGTTGCCGCCCGGGCGACACACGGGGAGTATGCGCATCGCCGTGCCCAACAAGGGGCGCCTGCACGACCCGTCGGTCGACCTGCTGGAGCGCGCGGGCCTGCACGTCGTCGACGGCGCGGACCGCAAGCTCTACGCCGACACCGTCGACCCGGACGTCTCGATCCTGTACGCCCGCGCGGCGGACATCCCCGAGTACGTCAGCGACGGCGCCGCCGACGTCGGCATCACCGGCCTCGACCAGGTCCGCGAATCGGCCGTCGAGAACCTCGAGGACCTGCTCGACCTGGAGTTCGGCGCCTGCCGGCTCGTGCTGGCGGCCCCCGAGGACGGCGACATCGCGTCCGTCGGCGACCTCGCCGGCGGGACCGTCGCGACCGAGTTCCCCAACGTCACCCGAGAGTACTTCGACGACCGGGGCGTCGACGTCGAGATCGCGGAGGTCTCGGGCGCGACCGAGCTCACGCCCCACGTCGACATCGCCGACGCCATCGTCGACATCACCAGCACCGGCACGACCCTGCGGATGAACCGCCTGGTGGTCGTCGACGACGTCCTGGAGAGCTCCGTCCGGCTGTTCGCCCGCGCGGACGCCGTCGACGACCCGAAGGTCAAGCAGGTGACGACCGCGCTGCGGTCGGTCAAGACCGCCGAGGGCAAGCGCTACCTGATGATGAACGTCCCCGAGGACCGCGTCGATGCCGTCGAGGACGTGCTCCCGGGGCTTGGTGGGCCGACGGTCATGGACATCGCCGGCGAGGACATGGTCGCCGTCCACGCCGTCGTCGACGAGCGACGCGTCTTCGAGACGATCACCGACCTGGAGGCCGCGGGCGCCAGCGGCATCCTCGTCACGGAGATCGAGCGGATGGTCGAGTGAACGTCAGGCCTCGCCGTCGCCGGTCCAGTCGCCGGGCGACGCCGCGGGGTCGCGGACGTCGACGCCGGTGACGGTGAAGCGCGCGCCGGCGGACTCGCCGCGTGCGTCCGAAGCCCCCCCGAGCGTGCTGTCCTCGGCCGCGATCGACCAGCCGTGAGCCTCGACGATGCTCTGGACGATCGACAGCCCGAGTCCGGTGCCGTCCTCGACGTCGGAGTAGCCGTGTTCGAAGACGAGCGACCGCTGGGTTGGCGGGATGCCCGGGCCGTCGTCCTCGACGAAAAAGCCCCGCTCGGAGAGGTCGATCACGTTCCCCTCGCTCGGGGCGATAGTGCCGGCGCGGACCACCAGTCCTCCGCCGTCGTCCAATTCGTCGGCGGCGGCGTCGTCCGCTGTCGGGCGCTCGCTCGGATCGGCCCCCGCGGCGCCGTGATCGATGCAGTTGCGAAAGAGGTTCTCGAAGGCCCGACGCAGGCGGCTGCGGTCGGCCTCGACCCAGCCGACCAGCTCGTTGCGGAAGGTCGCGTCGCCGGTGTCGACGGTCTCCCAGGCGTCGTCGGCGACGGACGACAGCGAGACGCGCTCGGGGTCGGTGACGGCGTCGCCCTGGCGCGCGAGCGCGAGGACGTCGCGGATGATCGCCTCCATGCGGTCGTGGGAGTCCGCGATCGAGCGGAGGTGGCGCTCGTCGTCCTCGACCTCGCGCGCGAGGTCGACGTGAGTCGTCGCGACCTGCAGCGGGTTCCGGAGGTCGTGGGAGACGACGCTGGCGAACTCCGTGAGGCGCTCGTTCTGGCGCTCGAGGCGGTCGCGGCGTTCGCGCTCCTCGGTGACGTCGTGGGCCAGGAACACGCGCCCGACCGACCGGCCTCGGGCGTCGGTCAGCCCGGAGACGCGGACGTCGAAGCGGCGCGCGCCAGCGGCCGTATCCACGACGACGGTCTCGCGGCCCTCGGCGACGTCGGCGAAGTGCTCGTAGACGTCGGCGAACGCCGCGAGGACGTCGGTGGCCGAGCGGCCCACGACGGGCTCGTCGGCCACGCCCAGCAGCGAGCGCGCCGCCGGGTTGAGGTCTGTCACGTTGTCGTCGCCGTCGAGGACGAAGATCGCGCCGTCGATCTCCTCGAGGACCGTGTCGCGGGCGATCGGCGTGACGTCGATCAGATCGAAGCGCATGATCGCCAGCGTCGTGAACACGCCGAGAACGACGAACGACGGCTCGGTCAGGCGGATCGGCGACAGGCCGAGGTTGTCGAGCAGGCTGGCGGCCAGCGGGACGGACACGCCGACGGAAAGCAGGGCGAGCTGGCGCCGGTAGAGGTCGCGCCGACGGACCGCCAGCGCGACGAGGTAGGCGAGACAGCCCACCACCAGCAGCCAGACGTAGATGGCGTGCAGCCAGAACAGCGGGCCGACGTCCACCGGCACGACGCCCGCGCCGGGGATGATCACGCCGGCTCTCGTCGCGCCGGCCTGCGAGAGCGGCGCGTAATCCAGAAAGAGCCCGTGGGCGTCGTTGGTCCAGACGAGGGCGTTGACGGCCACCGGCTCGACGAGCAGGGCCGCCACAATCCGTCGGGTGAGCAGTTCCTCGCGGCCGGCGAACTCCAGCAGGAGGACGACGAACGACGGGCCGATCAGCGTCACGCCGACGAAGTGCAGCCGCGCGCCGGCGATCTCGAGCGCGGGCGTGTTCGCCAGGATCGCCACCAGCCAGCCGAAGTTCCAGGCGGCGACCGAGAGCTTCACGCCCACCAGCGGGAGTGCCCCCGGCTTGTGTCGGGCGCGCCAGGCAACGCCGGCCAGCCCGAGCGACAGCAGCGTCCCGACCAGCGTGATCACCAGGTAGTCCATGTGCTCGCGTCGACTGCCGGAGGTAGTGACGGCTCGTTGAAAAGCGCCCCGGCGACTTCGGCGCTCGGAATCGGTCCCGGGTGGCCCGACGGTCGGGGACGCGCCGCGGGCGGTCCTACCCGAGCAGGTTGAACAGCGCCAGGCCGAGCGCGGCGGCGAAGGCGAAGTGCAGCAGGGTCAGCGCGACCGTCGACGGCCAGCGCAGGCGGTAGACGTAGGCGATCGCGACGGCGTCGGCAGCCAGCGTCGCGAGGACCGTCACGAGGACGCCGACGCCGGGGGAGACGACGCCGGCGCTTCCCGGGCCCCACCGCTGGAGCAGCAGCGAGACGACGGTCGGGGCGGGCGAGACGGTGGCGGCGCGCTGGCTGGGCACGTCGCCGACGAAGAACACGGCAGCCAGGTGGAGCGTGACGGCGTAGAAGGCCGCGACGAGCAGGAAGGTGACGACCAGCGCGAGCGGGCCGCCGCCGGTCACGTCCGCCGCCAACGGGAACATGCGGCCAGGTTCGAGCGGGGGCGGTATGTAGGCTGCGCTACGTGGCGGGCGCTGACGGGACGAACGCGGCGCCGATCAGCCCTCGAGCAGGCCCAGTTCCTCCAGTCGGGAGACGATCTTGTCGACGGCCTCCTCGGCGTCGGCGGGCTGTTTGCCGCCGGTGATGACGAGCTTGCCCGACCCGAACAGCAGGGCGACGACGTCGGGCTCGTCCAGGCGGTAGACCAGCCCGGGGAACTGCTCGGGCTCGTACTCGATGTTCTCCAGTCCCAGGCCGATGGCGATGGCGTTGAGGTTCAGGTTGCGGCCCAGGTCCGCCGAGGTGACGATGTTCTGGACGACGATCTCGGGGTCGTCGTCGACCTGGATGTTGAGGTCGCGCAGATTGTCGAAGACGATCCGCAGGCTCTCGTGGACGTCGTCGGTGCTTTTGGCGCCGGTGCAGACGATCTTGCCCGACCGGAAGATCAACGCCGCGGACTTGGGGTCCTGGGTCCGGTAGACCAGCCCCGGGAACTGCTCGGGATCGTAATCGGCGCCCTCCAGGTCCATGGCGACGCTCTGGAGGTCGAGCTCCTGGCCGATTCCCGTCGAGGCGACGACGTTCTCGATGTTGATTGTTTCCTTGGGGTCAACCATGTCTCGACTTAAAGCACGTATTTAAGGCTTATAAAGGTTGATACCTGTGGATGACAGATACCCGAGGGGTGTCGGGTCTGGCGGCGTTCGCGTCGGTCGCTCGCTCGGCGGTCGACCGGAAGCGTTATACGCCTCTGCGGGCAGGCTACGGCCGTGTACCTGCTGGAACTGGCCGGCGACGACGACGCCTTCGCGCTCGTCGAGGCGGCGCGCGCCGCCGACGGCGTCGCGCCCCTGGCGCCGGGGCTGGCCACCGCGCGCGGCCTCTCAGCGCGCGTGCGCGGGCTCGCGTACACCCATCGAGCCAGCGAGCTCCTCGGGCGCGCCGACCCCGACGTCGAGGCGGCGCGCGCGCTCCTGTCGGCCAGCAGCGTGGATCGCACCGGGACCGTCGCGGTCCGCGCCCGCGACGTCCGCGGGCTGACCGGCGTCGACACCCAGCACGCCGAGCGCGAACTCGGCGCCGTCCTCACCGACCGGGGGTTCGCGGTCGACCTCGAGGACCCCGACCACGAGCTCCGGGCGGTGTTCTCCGAGGGCACCTGCGCGCTCGGTTGGCTGACCGCCGAGAGCGTCCGCGACTTCGGGGACCGCAAGCCCACGGATCGGCCGTTCTTCCAGCCGGGCAGCATGGACCCCTTCCTCGCACGCGCGCTGGCGAACGTCGCCGGCGCCCGCCCGGGCGCGACCATCCTCGACCCGATGTGCGGCACGGGCGGCGTGCTGCTGGAAGCCGGGCTCGTCGGGGCCGAGGTCGTCGGGCTCGACGCCCAGCGCAAGATGGTCCGGGGCGCGCGGCGGAACCTCGCGCACGTGCTCGCGGGCGATGCAGGCGTGGAGGGGCTCCCGGCGCCCGGCGGCTTCGACGTCGTCCGCGGCGACGCGACGGCGCTCCCGCTCGCCGACGGCGCCGTCGACGGCGTGGTCTTCGACGCGCCCTACGGCCGCCAGTCGAAGGTCGCCACGCACGACCTGGCCGACCTGGTGGCGGGGGCGCTGGCCGAGGCCCGCCGCGTGGCGCCGCGCTGCGTCGTCGTCGCCGACCGCTCGTGGGCCGACGCCGCCCGCGCCGCCGGGTGGACCGTCACCGACCGCTTCCAGCGCAGGGTCCACCGCTCGCTGACCCGCCACGTCCTGGTGCTATCTGCCGCCCCTGCCTGACACGCGACGTGACAGTCGTCTCGAGTGGCGTTTTCGGACGCCTCGCGTCTCAATTCGTGAGAATCGCGCCAAAGGGCATATAACGGGGGCCTTGAAAAGTACCTTTGAAATGACTGCCGACGACCTCGCCAGGGTGTCCTCAGGCGTCTCCGGACTCGACGAGGTGTTACACGGCGGGTACGTCGCCGGGCGGAACTACCTCGTCCGGGGGCCGCCCGGCACGGGCAAGACGATCCTCGGATTTCACTTCCTGACAGCCGGCGTCGACGCCGGCGAGTCGGCGCTGATGATCAACCTGGAGGAGTCGGCCGAGGCCGTCGAGACCAACGCGGCCACGCTGGGGCTGGATCTGTCTGCCGTCGAACTGCTCGATCTGAGCCCCGGGTCGGACTTCTTCGTCGACGAGCAGTCCTACGACGTGTTCGCGCCCGACGAGGTCGAGGGCGGGTCGGTGACCGAGCGCATCGTCGAGCGCGTCGAGACCGTCGACCCCGACCGCGTGTTCGTCGACCCGCTGTCGCAACTGCGCTACCTCTCGCCCGACGAGTACCAGTTCCGCAAGCAGGTGCTCTCGTTCACGCAGTTTCTCGCCGAGCAGGGCGCGACGATGCTGTTCACCGCCCAGCAGACGCCCTCGACGTCGGACGTCGACCTGCAGTTCCTCAGCGACGGCATCGTCGAGCTCGACCGCGACGGCGACCGCCGGACGCTGTCGGTGCCGAAGCTCCGCGGGTCGGCCCGCCGGGAGGGCACCCACGCCGTCCGCATCGACGAGGGCGGCCTCCGCGTGTTCCCCGAGCTCCTCCCCGACGCCCACGGCGATAGCTACGTCGACGAGCCCATCTCCTCGGACGTGGCTCAGCTGGACGAGCTGCTCGGCGGCGGCATCGAGCGCGGGACGGTCACCGTCATCAGCGGGCCGACGGGCGTCGGGAAGACCACCACGGCGTCGCTGTTCGCCGCGGCGGCCGCCGCGCGCGACGAGCGAGCGGTGCAGTACCTCTTCGAGGAGGCTCGCGAGACGTTCCTGCGGCGTTCCGCGGCGATCGGCGTGTCGGTCTCCGAGTACGAGGCCGAGGGCACGCTGGCCGTCGAGGCGGTCGAGCCGCTCTCGCGATCGGCCGAGGAGTTCGCCGCCCAGGTCCGCCGCGAGGTCGAAGAGCGCGACGCGAAGGTGATCGTGATCGACGGCATCGAGGGGTAGAAGCTCTCGCTGCAGGGCGAGTCCCAGTCGCTGGTGCGGAAGCTCCACGCGCTCGGGCGCTATCTGAAGAACATGGGCGTGACGGTCGTGTTGATCGACGAGGTCGACGCCGTCGCCGGCGCGGTCGAGGCGACCGACGCCGACATCAGCTACCTCGCGGACAACATCGTCTTCCTGCGGTACCTCGAACTCGACGGCGAGGTGCGGAAGGTCATCGGCGTGCTGAAAAAGCGCGTCAGCACGTTCGAGCGCGCGCTCCGCGCGTTCGAGATCACCGAGGACGGCGTCGTCGTCGGCGAGCCGATGACCGGGACGCGCGGGATCCTCCGCGGGCTGGCCGAGACAGACGAGGGGCCAGCGGGAGGGGTATGACCGACGGCGCAGCGTCCCTGTCGGACCGCCCGACCGACGAGCGCCGCGTCCAGCTGTGCGTCGCCGACGATCGCAACCGCGAGTTGCTCGCCGAGTGGCTCGCCGAGACCTACGAGGTCGAGGCCGATCCCGGCGGCGCTGCGGGGCCGTTCGACCTCTGCGTCGTCGACGCTCGCTGGTTCGCGGAGAACCGCGGGTGGCTGGCCGACCGCAAGGAGCGGGCCCACCCCGCCTTCCTGCCGGTCGTGCTGGTCAGCGCCGAGCCGCCCGGCGAGGACCTCGACCCGAGCGCGTGGGACGACATCGACGGCCTGTACATCATCGACGAGATCGTCTCCGTGCCCGTCGAAAAATCCGTCCTCTACCGTCGGCTGGAGAACCTCCTGGAGCGTCGAGACCTCTCGCTGCAGCTGACCGGGCGCCTCCAGCGCACCCGCGAGCGCTTCCGGACGCTGTTCGACGGCACGCCCGACCCCGTGTTCGTCGTCTCGGACGACCACGTCGTCCAATACGTCAACGACGCCTTCTGCGAGCGCTTCGGGATCGAACGGGAAGCGGTCCTGGACACCGAGCTGGTCGAGTTCCCGGGCGTTTCCGGCAAGACGGCCGCGGCCGTCGGTGACAGCGTCGATCAGGCGCTGGCTGGCGACCCACCTGACCGCGCCGAGATCACGTTCCGCGGGGGCGCCGGCGACGAGCGCGTCGCCGAGATCAACGTGAGTACGATCGAGGCCGATGGAACGGACGACGCCGTGGTGATCATGCGCGACGTCACCGACCGCCGGCGCCGCGAGCGCGAGGTAACCGAGAGCGAGCAGCGCTTTCGCGCACTCTTCGAGCACTCACACGACGCCCTATTGCTCGCGGACGACGACGGCGAGTATGTCGACGCCAACCCCGCCGCATCCGAGCTGCTGGGCCTGCCCCGCGAGGACCTGCTCGGGATGTCCATCGGCGACTTCGCGGCCGGCGAGTACGACTTCGCGGCGGTCTGGGAGCAGTTCCTCGCCGAGGGGCGCATGCGCGGGGAGTTCCCGCTCGTGACCGCCGACGGCGACGAACGCATCGTCGAGTTCAACGCCTCGGCGAACGTCCGCCGCGGCGAGCACCTCTCGGCGCTGCGGGACGTCACCGAGCGCAAGGAGATGGAGCGGGAACTGCGCCGCAGCGAGCGCCGCTTCGAGGAGATCGCCGCCAACGTCCACGAGGTCATCTGGATGACCGGCGCCGACGGCGGCGATCTACTGTACCTCAGCCCCGGCTTCGAGGACCTCGCGGGGGTGGATCCGACCGCCATCGACGGCAGTCCGGTCGCGGCCATCGAGACCGTCCACCCCGACGACCGCGAGATGGTCCGGGAGTGGTACCGCCGCGTCCACGACTCCGACGTGACTGCGGGTGATTACCACCTCGAGTACCGCGTCCGGCGCCCCGACGGCACGGTCCGGTGGGTCGAGACCGACGCTTACCCCGTCACTGACGAGGACGGCACGGTCACGCGCTACGTCGGACTCATCGACGGCATCACGGACCTGGTCGAACGTGAACGCCGGTTCAACGCCATCTTCAACCAGACCTACCAGTTCATGGGCCTGCTCGAACCCGACGGCCGGATGACCAAGATCAACGACCCGTCGCTGTCGTTCCTGGACGCCGAGCGGGACGCGATTGTCGGCGAGTCGTTCGCCGCGACGGTCGCCCCGTCCATCGACGGTCTGGACGAGGCCGCTGTGGAAGCGACGGTCGAGCAGGCGGCCGCCGGCGAGTTCGTCCGCTGGGAGGTGCCGATCGTCGACGGCCACGACAGCGGCGTCGAGATGCTGGACTTCTCGATCACGCCCGTGACCGACGAGGACGGCGCGGTCGTTTTGCTCATCGCCGAGGCCCGCGACATCACCGAACTCAAGCGCCGCGAGCGCGAGCTACAGGCCCAGAACGAACGGCTGGACCAGTTCGCCGGCATGGTGAGCCACGACCTGCGCAATCCGCTGCAGGCCGCCATCTCCCGGCTGGAGATGGCCGGCGTCGCCGACGACCCCGACGAGCACGTCGCCGAGGCCGAGCGCAACCTCGAGCGCATCGACCGGCTGATCACGGACATCCTGACGCTGGCGCGGGAGGGCGAGGCCGTCGCCGACCCGGAGCCGGTGTCGCTCCCCGACGTCGCCGCCGCCTGGGAGAGCGTCGACGCCGACCGCGCCGCCCTCGACGTGGCCGCCGATCGGACCATCGAGGCCGACCCCGACCGCGTCGTCGAGCTGCTGGAGAATCTCTTTCGCAATGCGGTCGAGCACGCCGGCACGGACGCGACCGTCACGGTCGGCTGGCTCGCGGACGGCGACGGCTTCTACGTCGCCGACGACGGCCCCGGCGTCCCGCCCGACGAGCGCGAGGCCGTCTTCGAGATGGGCCACACCACCGCCGACGAGGGGACCGGCTTCGGGCTGGCGATCGTCCGCGAGATCGCCCAGGCCCACGGCTGGACGGCGTCGGTGACGGAGGGCGCCGACGGGGGCGCCTGCTTCGAGTTCCGCGGGATCGACGCCTGAGCGATCGACCGCCCGCGACCGCGGTCGCTACGCCCCCAGGCGCGCGAGCAGGTGCGAGACGTGCAGCCGGTCGCTCGTCCCCTCCTTGAGGTCCAGGTCGATCTCACCGGCCAGGCGGTGCAACTCGGCGACGCGCTCTGTATCGTAGCGCGAGCGTGCCACCCGGAGGACGTCCTCGAGTACTTCGGTGCCGCTGTGGCCCTCCTCGACGAGCAGGTCGTCCAGCGTCTTGCGGGCGTCGGCGAACTCGCCGGCCTCGGCGTCGGCGAGCATCGACTCGACGCGCTCGTCGGTGCCGACCTCCCCCAGCGCCTCGTAGGCGGTCTCCATCGTGATCGCGCCCTCCTGCTCGTAGGTGGTCTGGGCGCTCAGGATGGCTCTGCGGAGGTTGCCGTCGGCGTACCCGGCGACGTACTCCAGGCCGTCTTCGTCGTGCGCTGCGTCCTCGGCCGCGACGATCCCCTCGAGGACGGCCACAGTCTCGGCGTGGGTCGGCGCGCGCACTGGCACCGGGAAACACCGCGAGCGGATCGGCGGGATCAGCGCCGAGGGCTGGCGCGTCGCGATGACGAACTGCGTCGCCTCGTAGTACTGCTCCATGACCCGGCGCAGCGCCTGCTGGAAGTCCTCGCGGACGTCTTCTGCGTTGTCCAGCAGGATCGTCTTGTAGTCGCCGGACATCGGCGCGTACGCCGCCGACTCCTTGAGGACGTGGTTGATGAGGTCGGCCTTCGAGGACTCGCGGCGCCGCTTGGGCGTGATAAACGACGCGAAGCGGGGGTCCTCGCCGAGTTCCTTCTTGGTCATCCCGAAGAAGTCGGCGACGTTGATCTCGATGAGGTCGTTCTCGGGGTCGTCGTGGGCCGCGCGGGCCAGCGCCCGGACGGCCGCGGTCTTGCCGCTGCCCGGCGGGCCGTGGACGACCAGGTTCAGCGGCTCGTCGACCGCCCGGTCGAGCGCGTCCCTGACTCCCGGCTGGGGGAGGTCCTCGATCGCGGGCGCGTGTTCCTCGGTCCACAGCGGGGCGTCCATCGCCGGGGGATAGGCCCGGTGTGGGTAAGAATCGGTCGGTCGCGCGCGGCCCGCGTGACCCCCGCCGACGCGACGGCCGTCTCAGGTGGTGTTGCCACCCCCGCCACTGCCGTCCGGCGGCGAGGCACCGCCGTCGGGCGTGCTTCCGTCGCTGGCGCCGTCACCGCCGGCAGCGCTCGTCTCGGAGGGTTGGCTCTCCGAGGGTGGTGAGGTGGTCGGTGACTCCGTCGTGGTCGTGGTCGGCGTCGCCGTCGTGGTCGTCGTTATCGTGGGGGTTTCGGTCGTGGTCGTCGTGGTCGTCGTCGTGTTATTCTGCGGGGTTGTCGTGTTCGGCGGCGTCGTCGTGTTCGTCGGTGGTTTGCAGGTGGTCACGTTCGTGCCGTTCACCTGCGTCGTGCCGTTCGTGCAGGGCGGCGTGCCGGGTGGTCCCCGCGGGCCCGGCGGTCCCGGCGGCCCCCGCGGGCCCTGGGGGCCAGCCGCGCCGCCGCCACCGCCGCTCGGTGCCAGGGCGATCGGGACGCCGCCACCACCGCCACCGCCGCCGAGGACGACGAGCGCGGCGTCGACGATCGGCTGGCCGAGTTCGTCGGTGTACGGCCCGTCGGCCTGGCCGTCGGTCGCGACGAAGTCGTACTGCTTGTTGTCGTTCGTCTCGTGGTGCGGCATGGCGATCAGCGTCTGGTTCGCCTGCAGCGCGTCCTGGTCGAAGGTGCGCCCGGGGACGTCGTAGAGCCTGATCTCGACGTTGCGGTGAACGCCGGGTTCGAGGTACCCCGAGACGCCGATGACGCTGCCGGTGGCGTCGCCCGAGAGGAGGCTCCCGTTGTGGATTGCCACGTAGCCGCCCTCGGGGAGGTACACGGAGTCGATCGTCACCGTCTCGCCGTCGGTGTGCTGCACCGCGAACGTGAACGCGCCGCCACCACCGCTGTCTGCCCGCTGGTCCTGCATTCCGTTGTCGTTGGTCGCCATCACGCCGCTGACGCCGATCGCTGCCACCGCGAGCAGCGCGACGCCGACGGCGAGATAACGACTCGGTGTGCCGTCTGTCATCCCTGCGCGGCTCTTGTCACCGAATGCCACGATAAGCCTCGCTATGATTCGCGGTTATGGGACGGTCCCAGCGGCCGGCTACCGACCGACTAGGCGAGGGTTGCCGCAGTCGATGTGCGCGCGAGTGGGCAGCGACGCGGAACCGTCCCGTTCACACCGGTCGCCCGACCCGGAGCGTCCGTGAACGAGGCGGCCAGCCGCTGGCAGCCAGTCGGCCGCTCGGGGATCGCCGGTGGCGGCCGCCGGCGCCCGGCATCGAAGCGGATTTCCCCGTCGCTTTCCGACAGCGGGGTATGCACGTGACCTTCCTCGGGACCAGCGGGGCCGTCCCGACGACCGAGCGCAACCCCAGCGCCGTGATGGTCCGCCGGGAGGGCGAACGCTTCCTCTTCGACGTCGCCGAGGGGACCCAGCGCCAGATGATGCGCTTCAACACCGGCTTTTCGGTCTCTCACCTGTTCATCACGCACCTCCACGGCGACCACGTCCTCGGGCTCCCGGGGCTGGTCCAGACGTGGGACTTCAACGACCGGGAGGCCCCGCTGGCGATCCACGCGCCGCCGGGCTCGCGCGACCGGCTGGAGAACCTCGTCGCCATCACCGGCAACCGCCCCTCGTTTCCGGTCCGGATCGACGAGGTCGCGCCCGGCGACGTCGCCCTCGACGCAGCGGACTACGAGGTCCGGGCGTTCGAGACCGACCACCGCACGACCTCGGTGGGGTACGCGATCGTCGAGGACGACCGCAAGGGCCGGTTCGACCGCGAGAAAGCCGAGGAGGAACTGGGGATTTCGCCGGGCCCGAAGTACAGCAAGCTCCACGCCGGCGAGGCAGTCGAACTCGACGACGGCACGGTGATCGAGCCCGAGCAGGTCGTCGGGCCGCCCCGGCCCGGCCGGCGCGTCGTCTACACCGGCGACACCCGCCCCGCCGAGCGGGTGGTCGAGGCGGCCGCGGACGCGGACCTGCTGATCCACGACGCGACGTTCGCGGCCGACCGCCGAGAGCGCGCGGGCCAGACCGGCCACTCGACGGCGACACAGGCCGCAGAGATCGCCAATCGCGCCGGCGTCAAGCGCCTGGCGCTGACGCACGTCTCGACGCGGTACGCCGGCGGAGCAGCCCAGCGCCTCGAGGAGGAAGCCGAATCGGTCTTCGAGGGCGAGTGCGTGTTCCTGCCCGACGACGGGACGGAACTGGACGTGCCCTACCCCGGCGGCGAGGACGCGGACTGAGCGCTCCCGGCGGGGCGAGATCGATAGCCCGCGGCGCCGTCGCGGGGGGAAGCTTATGCCGGCCTGGTCCATACAGGGGGGTGTGAGTACCCGCACGAGGGCCCTCGACGCAGTCGTCTTCGGGGTCGACGTCCAGAGCGGGGACGTCAGGGGCGAGGCTCCCTCCTACGCGCTGGTCGCGTTCGACGGCGAGTCGATCGACCGCGACGTCGTCTCCCGGCGCAAACTCCGCCGGCTGGTCGACCGCGAGGAACCGGGCGTGCTCGCCACGGACAACGTCTACGAGCTCGCCGAGGACAAGGACGCGCTGGTCCACTTCCTGCGCAGCCTGCCCGACGAGACCAGGCTCGTTCAGGTGACCGGCGCCGAGCGGCCGGAGCCGCTCTCCCGCGTGGCCGCGCGCCACGGCGTCCCCTACGGCAAGGACCCGATGCAGGAGGCCGAGGCCGCCGCCCGCCTGGCGGCCGCCAACGTCGGCCAGGAGGTCTCGGCCTTTACGAACACGACCCGCGTGAAGGTCGCCCGCGGCCGCTCGACCGGCAAGGGCGGCTGGAGCGAGGACCGCTTCACCCGCCGCATCCACGGTGCGGTGAAGAAACGCGCCCGGGAGGTCGCTTCGGAACTCGACGACGCCGGCCTCGCCTACGAGCGCGACGTCACCGAGAAGTACGGCGGGTTCGCCAACGCGGTCTTCGAGGTCGAGGGTCGGCCCAGCGACATTCCCGTCTCGAACGCGCGCGCGGGCGACGTCCGCGTCGAGATCGAACGCGAGCGCCGCGACGGCCTGGAGTTCCGTCCGCTCGCGAAGCGTCGCGACCACGTCATCGTCGGGATCGACCCCGGGACCACCACGGCGGTGTCCCTGGTCGGCCTGGACGGGTCGGTGCTGGACGTCCACAGCACCCGGACGGCCGACACGGCCGACGTGATCGAGTGGATCATCGAGCGCGGGCGGCCCATCGTCGTCGGCGCTGACGTGACGCCCATGCCCGAGACCGTCGAGAAGTTCCGCCGGAGCTTCGAGGCCGCCGGCTGGGTTCCGTCCTCGGACCTCCCCGTCGACGAGAAGAAACACCGGACGCGCGACGCCGCCTACGACAACGACCACGAACGCGACGCCCTGGCCGCGGCGCTGTACGCCTTCGACGCCCACGAGGACCAGTTCGAGCGCGTCGCCGCCAAGGTGCCGCCACAGCGCGACCTCGGTGAGGTGCTCGCCCGGGTCGTCGCCGGCGAGGAGTCCGTCGAGGCCGTCCTCGCCGACCTCGACCCCGACGAGGACGACGGCGAGGACGAGACCGAACACACGCCCCGCGAGCTCACCGCCGAGGAGAAGCAGATCAAGCGGCTGAAGGCCCGCGTCGAGCGCCTGGAGGGCCACGTCGAGGACCTCAAAGACACCATCGCCAGCAAGGACGACCGCATCGAGGAGTACGAACGCGAGCTCTCGGCGGCGCGCCGCGAGGAGCGCCGCGAGGCCCGCGAGCGCCGCGAGGTCACCCGCCTCGAACGCGAGAACGAGCGCCTGGAGCGGGAACTGGACGAGGAGCGCGAGCGCACCGCGGAACTCGAGGGCAAGCTAGAGCGGCTGAAGGCGCTGTGGAAGCTGGACCACTCGAACTTCGCGGACGTCTCGGAGAAACAGCAGGGGCTGGTCTCGGTGAAGGTCGTCGAGAAGTTCACCAACCAGGCCATCGCGCGCGCCGACGAGAGCTACGGGCTCGTCGAGGGCGACGTGATCTACCTCAAGGACGCCAGCGGCGCCGGCCGTTCGACCGCCCAGACGCTCGCCGACGTGAACCCCCGGGTCGTCCTCAAGGACGGCGGGCTCTCGGAGGTCGCCGACGACGTCCTCTTCGAACACGACGTGCCGGTCGGCCCCGCCGACGACGTGACGATCCAGGAGGTCGACGAGCTCGCCGTCGCGCGCGAGGCGGAGGTCGAGGCGGTGATCGACGACTGGCGCGACCGGGCGGTCGAGCGCGAGAAACAGCGACGCGAGCAGATGGTCGACCAGATCATCAGCGAACACCGCGCGGACCGGCCCGAGAGCTAGAACATCTGGCCCACACCGAGCGAGCCGAGCAGTCCCTTGACGAACCCGTAGATAGTCAGCGCCAGTCCCACGACCGCGACGGCCATCCCGGCCGCGACGATCGGCTCCACGTACGCGATCAGCCCGATTCCGGCCAGCACCAGGACGATCCCGACGATCCCGGCCGCACCCAGTTTGTCCAGCATGCCTCCCTCTGATAGCCACCGCGACTTAAACACCGGCCAATCGCGTCGACCGAGACGCCGACGAGAGGACCGGTGCTCTGTCTCCCGATTGCGGCACTCTCGCTCGCGGTGGCGTCAGCCGTCCTCGGTGCAGACGAACTCGAAGACGTGGTGCAGCCCCCGCCGCTCGCGGTGGGTGGCCTGGAGATCGTAGACCGAATCGACGTCGTCCACGATCGCCTCGAACCCGCAGGCAGCGCAACTGACGTCGTAGCTCATGGCTACGGTAGCCTCACCACAACGGGTGCACGGTCGACCCAAAAGGCTAGTACCTCGCTAGTTGGGTCCCGGGAAGACGGCGGCGTGCGGACAGCCTTTTTCGGCCAGACGGCGAAGCGTGGATGCAATGGTTCGCATGCCACGACCGGAGGTCGGTGTCTGATGGCGCCGTCGAGAGTCGGTCGCCTGCTGTACGGCGGCGTCCTGTTCTACACGGCGGTGACCAACCTGCGCAACCTCCAGGGGCGGATCGACTACGCCGAGGCCAACGGCGTGCCACTGCCGGACGTGCTGGTGCCGGCCGCGAGCGCCCTCCTGCTGGTCGGGAGCG
Organism: Haloarculaceae archaeon; assembly: GCA_042217345.1. GTDB lineage: Archaea > Halobacteriota > Halobacteria > Halobacteriales > Haloarculaceae > Halorientalis. The sequence goes on along the minus strand of JBDGSW010000012.1, from coordinate 10,200 downwards.
TCGGGATCACGCTGTGGCGGTACCCGCGGCTCTCGGCGGCGGCCGTCGCGGCCTTCCTGCTCGGCGTGACACCGACGATGCACGACTTCTGGAACATGGAGGACGGCCAGCGGACGTCGGAGAAAAATCAGTTCGTCAAGAACGTCTCGATGCTCGGCGCCGCGCTGCTGTTGCTGTCGCGCGCGAACGGCGACGAGGCCGGCAACTGACGAATCGGGCGGCGCTCTTTTCGAGGTGATCGGTGAACCGCGGCGCCGAGCCGGCGCTACCGAATTACCGTCGAGCATCCGCCGAGCGCGAAGCGCGAGGCGGTTGACTCCGCGCTCACTCCGTTCGCGCGGAGCTTTTTTGGTGCAGATTTTTTGCGCGAGTGGTTCCCGCAGGCCGGCGCGTAGCGCCGGCCGAGGAAACCCGAGCGCAAAAAAGGTGCGTGTCTAGAACTGATTACAGACCGGGATGCCGACGGTCTCGTAGTTGCCCATGCCGGAGATCATGTCCGGGACCTCCTCCAGCGAGACGGTCTCGGTGACGATCTTCCCGGGGTCGATCTTCCCGCGCTCCATCATCGAGAAGATCTCGTCGTACTCGTTCGGGGGCATGCCGAACGAGCCGTAGAACTCGCGCTCGTCCATGACGATGTTGTCGACCGGCAGGGAGACCTCGCCGCCCTCCTCGGAGGTGGTCAGGCCGATCTGGAGGTGCTGGCCGCCCTTGCCCAGGGAGTTGATGGCGTTCTTGCAGGTCTCGGCGACGCCCAGCGCGTCGACGGCGATGTCGACGCCGCGGGAGGACTCGGTGAACTTCTTGACCGCCTGCGGGACGTCCTTGACCTCGGTGGCGTTGAGCGTCTCGTCGGCGCCCAGTTCCTCGGCCTTCTCGAGCTTTTCGTCCATGATGTCGACGGCGATGACGTTCGCGCCCAGCGCGTCGGCGATGTGGACGGCCGAGAGGCCGACGCCGCCGCAGCCGTGGACGGCCACCCAGTCACCGGGGGTGATGTCGACGCGGTGGGACAGGCCGTGGAACGCGGTGGCGAACCGGCAGCCCAGCCCGGCGACGTGGACGGGGTCGACGTTATCGGGCAGCTTGACGATGTTGTGGTCGGCGGCGCGGACGGGGAACTGCTCGGCGAAGGCGCCGGGGGCCATCTTCAGGAAGCCCAGCGGCACCATCTGCTCGCAGATGTTCCCGCGGCCGTCGCGGCAGTGCCGGCAGGTGCCGTCCGAGAGGTTGAACGGGACGGTGACGTTGTCGCCCTCGCGGACGCGCTCGACGTTGTCGCCGACCTCGACGACGGTGCCGGCGGGTTCGTGACCGAAGACGAGCCCGTCGGTGGGCATGACGCCGATCCACGACCAGTCGCCCTTCCAGGCGTGCCAGTCCGAGCGGCAGATCCCGCAGGCCTCCGTCTCGACGACGACCTGGTCCTCGTCGGCGGTCGGCTCCGGGACGTCCTCGATCTGGAGCGGTTCCTCTACCCCGTGAAAGACAGCGGCTTTCATGCAGCCGTATTATGCGACGACACCGTATTAAATCATTGGTAGGGGTTTTTACGGACCGCGCTATTGCGGGACTGCCTTTTTACGGGGACGTGCGCGGCCGGGGCGAAATCGGGTCGAACGGCAGAAATTCGGGGGGCAGTGCGGGGTGTGTGCGGCCCGCGCGCGGCCCGGCTCCAGGCAGGGGTGTGGTCTGCGCACAGGCGACACGCTTTGCAAAACTTAAACCGTCTGCCCTCCGAACGGTCGCACATGAGCGACAACGAGGGGCGCAAGGACCTCCGCATGCCCGACGACGACGAGGTGTTCGCCGTCGTCGAGGACATGCTGGGGGCCAACCGGGTTCGCGTCCGGTGCATGGACGGCCAGGAACGAACGGCGCGCATCCCGGGGAAGATGCAAAAGCGGATCTGGATCCGCGAGGACGACGTCGTCCTCGTCGAACCCTGGGACTGGCAAGACGAGAAAGGCGACATCACCTGGCGCTACGAGAAGCAGGAGGCCGACCAGTTGCGCGAGGAGGGCCACATCCAGTAGTGAGCGCCCGATGGTCCCGATCGTCCCGGCTGTTTTTCCCGACGGTGCCCGCGCGCGGAGCGCTCGCGAGGTGATCGCCCGTGGCTGAGTTCGAACTGCTCGACACCGACGAAGCAGACGCCCCCGGCGACGAGTGGGAGGAGATCGACGTCGCCGACACGGAGGCCGACCGGATCGCCCGCAAGCGCGACCGCGAGTTCGATGAGTTCCGCAAGCGCATCAAGGACGCCGACCAGTTCAAGGTCGAGGCCTCGGTCTTCGACGACGCCACCTTCGCCGCCATCTACAAGCTCGTCCAGGACGGCTACATCGAGGCCTTCGGCGGCCCCATCTCTACCGGGAAGGAGGCCAACGTCTACACGGCGCTGGGCGGCGCCGCCGATGGCGAGGCGGTCGGGAGCGGCGAGGAAGTCGCCGTCAAGGTCTACCGGATCAACGCCTCGGACTTCCGGGACATGCGGGGGTACCTCGACGGCGACCCCCGCTTTGCGGGGATCGGTTCGGACAAAAAGCAGGTCGTCACCGCGTGGGTCCGCAAGGAGTTCGCGAACCTCGAACGAGCCAGGAAGGCCGGCGTGCGCGTCCCGAATCCCATCGCCGTCGAGCGCAACGTGCTGGTGATGGAGTTGCTCGGGCCCGAGACCGGCCGCGCCCGGCGCCTCAGCGAGGTCCACGTCGAGAACCCCCAGACGGCCTACGAGGTCGTCCGCGAGTACATGCGCCGGCTGTACGACGCCGGGCTGGTCCACGGTGACCTCAGCGAGTACAACCTCCTGCTGCACGGCTCGGAACTGGTCGTCATCGACCTGGGCCAGGCCGTCACCGTCCACCACCCCAACAGCCGGGAGTTCCTCGAACGCGACTGTCACAACGTGGCTTCCTTCTTCCGCCGGCAGGGCCTGGACGTGACCGACGACGACCTGCTTTCGTTCGTGACGGCGGGCGACGAGGAGGCGGGGGCGTAATCGCCGTCCGGTCGGGGACTCACCCGAGCCGGACGACGCTCAGGAACGTGCGCTCCTCACCTGCCAAGAGGTCGTTCGAACTGCCGCTCTTCTGGCGGGTCGTGACGGAGACGCTGTCGCCCGCCGACAGCGCCAGGTGAGCCGAACACTGTCTGTAGGGGAACTGCCCCAGTCCGCTGCCGTCGAACGAGGTCCTCGCCATACTCTTCCCGCTCTGCTCCAGCTCTACCACGAGGATGTCCACGTTGCTGGCGTGCATGTTGTAGTTGAGCTGGGTGACGGCGTGGTAGCGGCCGTCCGTCGCGGCGACGAACTCCCCGGTCGCCGTATCGAACTCGCCGGCGTCGTCCCAGCTCGTCTGGTCGAACGCCACCTTCGTTCTGGTGTCGTCCGGGATCGTCTGCCCGCTCGACAGCGTCGCTTTCGCGCCGACGCGGTCGAGCGAGCGGTCGGCCATCTTGGCGGTGCCGTTGACCTCGAGCGTCTCGGACGGCGAGCCGGTACCGACGCCGACGTTGCCCGCTCCGTCGGCGGACAGCGCCGTCGTGTTGTCGACCAGTAACTGCCACTCGTCGGTGTTCCCGTCGTACTGGTGCCAGGCGTGTCCCTGCCCGTCGGTCGCGTACCCGTAGAACGGTTTCCCCGTCGCACTGTCGGTCTCCATGTACATGCCGCCGAAGTTCGACGTGCCCGACCCGGCAGAGACGCCGAACACCTCCGCGCTGGTGATCGGCGTCGACCGCCCGACGCCGAGGAAGTCACTGGTGCCCGATAGCGACTCGTACGACGGGTTCTTGCCCGCGCTCTCGACGGGCTGCCAGGACGACCCGTCGCCGAGGTAGACGTCCTCGGTGTCGGTCGCGAAGAACTTCGCGCCCTGCTTGGCGTCGTAGTTCCCCTTGTTCCCGTCCGTGTCGCGGATCTCGATGTCGGTGTCGTAGTCGCGGAAGTTCTCGTTCAGCGGTTGGTTCCAGTCCGTCGCGCCCTTGTTCGGGACGTTGTAGCCGTGGTTCGGTGTTTTTGGCATGTGTGATCCTCCGCGCGTTAGGGCGAGACGCCCCCGTAGCCGTACTCGCCGTAGCCGATTGCGCCGTAGTCGCTGCTCGTACTCGATCCGCTCGTGGTCGTGGTCCCGCTCGTTGTGGTGGTTTGACCTGCGGTGGTGGTCTGCCCGCTCGTGGTAGCGCTCGAACTCGTCGTCTGGCCCCCGCTCGTCGTCGCGGATCCGCTCGTCGGCTGGCCGCCGGACCCAGGGGCACTCGTCCCGCCCGTGCTCCCGGACTGGGTGCCCGTCGGTGCGGTGGTGCGGGCTGCAGTCGTGGCCACGCCAGCGGTGGTCGTCCCGCCGTAGCCAACCGTCGGCGTGCCCGTGGTGTCGCTGCCGCCCGCGCTGCCGTCGGCGTCGTCGCCGCCGCCGAGCTCTCCTGCGAGGAGGTAACAGCCCGCCAGGCCCACCGCGGCCCCGGAGGCTCCGAGCAGGAGGTGGCGTCGGTCGATCGACGCGCCGCCGACCGAGGCGCCTGGCTCCCCGTCGCCTTCGCCGCTCGGCCCGTCGGTCGCGTCGTCGCTCATCCGCGTTCCTCCCGTCCGTCAGGCCCCGCGGAGGGAGGCCCTCGCTGAGCGCCCGCAGCCCGTGTCAGAACCTCGATCATACGATACGTACTCGGGATGACCCGTCAATTAAGGTGGACGCTACGTAGCTAGCGTCCCGGACGGCGTGTCGCGCGGCCGACGACCGCCGATCAGGTCTGGTCTCGGACGACCCCGATCAGCCGGGTGAGCTCGCTCGCCGCGGCGTCGCTCGCGACGTTCTCGGGGGGTTGCATGCCCGGGCCGTCCTTCGGCTCGCCGACGACGACCAGGCCAACCATCCCCTTGTCCTCGTGGTCGCCACAGAAGTAGTTGTACACGCCGGGGACGTCGAAGACGTAGTTGAAGCCAGTCCCGGGGTCGCCCGCGCCGGCGAACCGCGAGGAGAAGCCGCTCGCCTCGTTGGGGATCCGGAGCCATCGTTCGTTGTTCGGGTGGTACGTCGACACCGTGTGGTGCGATCCCTCGAAGTGCCACATCACGGTGCCGCCGGTCTCGATCCAGGCGATCTCCGGGGTGAAGACGTACCGGCCGTGCCCCTGGTCCTCGTCCAGTACCGTCGCGCGCACGTCCACGCGCGACTGCAGGTCCTTCGGCCCGCCGACCACGTCCGGCGTCGCGGTCCCGCCGCCGTCCTCCGTGGGGCTGCCACCGTCCGTGGGGCCACCGCCGTCGCCACTGTCGGCGCCGGTCCCACCCGGATCGCCCCCATTGCTGTCGCTGCTACATCCGGCCAATCCGAGACCGGCGGTCGCCAGCCCGGCGGCCAGCAGTCGCCGGCGGCCCAGCACGGCCACGGGCCGGCCGCCCGATCGCCGGTCGGAACGTCGATCGCGTCGATCGTCGGTCACGGGCGTCCCGACTCCGCGGACAGTGATGAATTCAGGCGCTAGACAAGTAGTGCCCCGGACCAAATATTGATGGTCCTCCTGTCCGGTGTAGCCGTATGTATTGGGCCGCGAGCGAGGCCGACGGGACCGGGGGCCTCCTCGGCGAACTCGTCGCCGAGCTCGATGCCGCGGTCTTCGGCTTCGACGAGTCGGGGGCGATGGCACTGTGGAACGACCGCTTTGCTGCGGTCATCGGTGCCGACCGCGACGCGATCGCCGAGCTGGCTCCCGAGGATCTCCTCCGATCGGGAGCCGGACCGGACGCCGACGGTTCGGTCGCAGACTGGTCTGGGGAGGTCGCGCTCCTGGACGCCGACGGTGAGGCGCTCGCCTACCGCTGTCGGCTCACGACGGTGACGGACCCCGAGACGGGGGCGGTCTATCGATGCGGGATCGCGCGCGACGCCAGCGACCGCCTGGCTCGCCAGCGCGAGCTCGAACGCTACGAGCACATCGTCGAGACGGTCAGCGACGGCGTCTACGCGCTCGACGAGAGCATGTCGTTCGAGTACGTCAACGACGGCCTCTGCGAGATGCTGGGCTACGACCGCGAGGAGCTGCTGGGCGTCGATCCGCCGGCCCTCTTCGCCGCCGAGACCGGGCGCGAACTCGCGGCGGACATGCGCGAACGGGTCCTCACGGGCGACCGGGGCCTGGGGGTGCTCGAGGGCGAGATCGAGCTGGCCGACGGGAGCACTCGCGAACTGGAGGCGCGCTATCGACTCCGGGGCGAGCTGGTGGACGGCGGGTTCCCGGGTAGCGTCGGCGTCATCCGGGACATCTCCCAGCGCAAGCGTCGCGAGCGAACGCTGGCGCGCCAGCGCGACGAGCTGGAGACGCTCAACCGGATCGCGGAGCTGCTGCTGGAGATCACGCGCGAGCTGGTCGAGACGTCCAGTCGGCGGACGCTCGAGCGCACCGTCTGTGACCGTCTGGCCGGCTCGGACCTCTACCGGTTTGCGGCCGTCCTCGAGCCCTAACTCCGGGGGGACAAGTTCCAGCCGCGCGTGAGCGCGGGCGCGGAAGACGGCTACCTCGAGTCCGTCACGGTCACCGACGACGACAGCCCCACCGGTCGCGGGCCGGCCGCACGGGCGTTCGCGACCGGGACGGTGCAGGTCGCCGCGGTCGGCGACCCGGCGTTCGAGCCCTGGCGGGCGGCCGCCCAAGCGCGCGACGTCGCGGCGGTCGCCGCCGTGCCGCTGGGCCACGGCGAGACCGTCTACGGCGTGCTCGTAGTCTACGCCGCGCGAGCAGACGCGTTCAGCGAGCGCGAACAGGCGGCGTTCCGCGTCCTCGGAGACACCGTCGGGTTCGTCGTCAACGCCATCAAACACCGAAACTTGCTGTTCGCGGACGAGGTCGCGGCCCTGGAGATCGCCGTCCCCACGTCGTCGACGGTGCTCGGGCCGACGGCCGCCGCGCTCGACTGCGAGCTCACGCTCGACGGCTACCTCGCCCGGGGCGAGGCCTGGCTCGGGTACTTCGACGTAGAGGGCGTCTCGGCCGCCGCGGTGGCCGACGCGCTGGCCGATCTCCCGGCGGTCCGGGCCGCGCGGGTCGTCACCGACGAGAGCGACCGCCGGCGGGTCGAGGTGACGCTCGCGCGGGCGCCGCTGTTCGAGGTCGTCGACACCGTCGGCGGGACCATCGAGCGGCTGGTCGTGACCCCGGGCGAACTCCGGGTCGTCGTCGAGGTGGCGGCGGCGACGGACGTCCGCGAGACCGTCGAGTTGATCACCGCCCGGCTCGCGGGCGCGACGCTGGTCGCCAGACGCGAGGTCGACCGGCGCCCCACCGGTCCGGGCGCGCCCGAGGGCATCGTCGGCGAACTGACCGAGCGCCAGCGCGACGCCCTGGAGGTGGCGTACCGCTCGGGCTACTACGAGTGGCCCCGCGAGAGCACGGCCGAGGAGGTGGCCGCGTCGCTGGGCGTCGCCTCCTCGACGCTGCACGCCCACCTCCGGAAGGCCCAGCGCCGCCTGCTCGGCGCTCTCCTCGACGCCTCGACCGACGCGGATCGCTGAGGGGGCCGACGCCCGTCCGCCGGCGCCCCCTCACCGGACTGCGGGGATGACCTCGTCGCCGTACAGCTCGAAGAAGCCGTCGAGGTCCTCGCCGATCTGGTGGACGGCCACGCGGTCGTAGCCGGCGTCGACGAACGTCTGGACGTTCTCGACGTGCGTCTCCGGGTCGGGGTCGAGCACGGTGCTGCCCTCCTCGATGTCCTTCTTCGAGACCATCTTCGCGGCGTGGGCGAACGTCGCCGGCGTGGGTAGCTGAGAGTTGAGCTCGCCCTGCAGGCCGTCGATGGGCCAGACGTCTTCGACCCGCTGGGCGGCCGCCTCGCGGTCGCCCTGGTAGCAGATGCTCATCTGGGCGACGGCGGGCCCGCTACCGCCGGCGGACTCGAAGGTCTCCCTGAGCTTCTTGCGGGGGCCGACCGTGTACAGGCCGTCGCCGACGTCGGCGGCCAGCTTCGCGGCCTTGGGTCCGTACGCCGAGACGTAGAGAGGGGGGAGCGTCTCCGGGAGGGTGTAGAGGCGAGCGTTCTCGACGGTGTAGTGCTCGCCGTCGTGGTTGAGTTCGTCGCCGCGCCAGAGCGCGCGCATGACGTGGACTGCCTCCCGGAGCATCTCCCGGCGGGTGTGGCTGGGCGGCCAGCGGTCGCCGAGGACGTGCTCGTTGAGGCGCTCGCCGGTGCCGACGCCGAAGAAGAAGCGGTCCTCGGCCATCGCGGCGGCCGTCGCGACCGCCTGGGCGAGGATCGCCGGCTCGTAGCGGACGATCGGGCAGGTCACGCCCGTGCCGACGCCGATCTCGTCGGTCGCGCGGGCGACGCCGCCGAGCGTGGTCCAGGCGAACGGACTGTTGCCCTGGGCCGCGATCCAGGGGTGGTAGTGATCGGAGATCGAGACGAAGTCGAAGCCGGCCGCCTCGGCGCGGACGGCCTGCTCGACGAGCTCGTCGGGGCCGTACAGCTCGCTGGACAGCGCGTAGCCGATCTCAGTCACGACGGATCACCGTCCCGAACTGGGGCCGTGTCATCGTTTGCCCGTCCACGTTCACGGCCATAAGCGCCAGTATCGCCCGCACAACGAGAGTCCGCCGACACGTCTTCGACTCCGCAACGAAGGAGAGCTCGCCCCCTACCTTCGTGGGTATCGACGGACTCCGGTGGGTTCGAAATCGTACGAAGGGTTAAAACGGCCGCCGCCCCTACGGTCGGGTATATTATGCAGCACGTGAAGATTCCGCAGGACCGCATCGGCGTGCTCATCGGCGAGGGGGGCGAGACGATGCGCGAGATCGAAGAACGCGCCGAGGTCCGGTTGGACATCGACAGCGAGACCGGGTCGGTTCGCATCGAGAAGGTGGGCGACCCCATCGTCGGGCTGAAAGGCCCCGACATCGTCAAGGCGATCGGTCGGGGGTTCCCGCCGGAAGACGCCCTCTCGCTGCTGGACGACGACATGATGATGTTCGACGTGGTCGACGTCAAGGCCGCCTCGCGAAACGAGAAGGACCTGCGGCGCAACAAGGGCCGGCTCATCGGCGAGAACGGCCGCACTCGCGAGCTCATGGAGGAGCTCTCGGGCGCCGCCGTCGCCATCTACGGCACGACGCTCTCGATGATCGGCGCCCCCGAGCAGGTCGAGACCGCCCGGGAGGCCACCGAGATGCTGCTGGACGGCGCCCCGCACGGCTCGGTCTACTCGTTCCTCGAGCGCCGTCACAACGAGATGAAGCACAAGGGCCTGGAGTACCACCAGTTCACCGGCTAAGGCCGGCCGCGGTTCGCGTCGCCGTCTGTTCCGTCGCTCGCCGCCCAGCGACCGCTCACTCGTCGTCCAGCGAGACGTCGCCGATCGCTTCCGCGATGTCGTCGTCTTCGGCCGCGTCCTCGGCCTCGTCGTCTGCCGCCTTGGACGCGAAGCCGTCGGCCGCGGGCTCGCCGCCGTCCAGCGACGCCCCGCCGTCGCTGCCTCCGGAGTCGTCGCCGGCCTCGCTCCCGTCCGCGCCGAGCGAGCCGGTCGACGGCGTCGTCGAGTCGCCGAGGTCGGCGTCGGGGTCGACGGGCTCGTCGAAGCCGGCCTGGCGTTCGAGGAGCTTCACGCGCTCTTCGAGCTCGGCGACGCGGCTGGCGACCGCGGGCGCCTGCGTCCCGGCGAGGTCCGACATCGGCCGGTGGGCCAGGATCCACCGCAGGTACGCCGCCCGGTCGTCGAACCCCTGGAGCGCGGCCTCCTCGGCGAGCTCGGCGGCCAGGTCTTCCTCGACGTCGACGCGTATCTCCATCGACCGACAGGTACGGCCACCCGTCACGTAAATATGCGGGCCGGGACGACCCTCGAACCGCCGCCAGCGGCCGCGCCAGGCAGTTAAACCCGACCGCGCGTTCGCGCGCGACCCGCCGCGTACACCGGCTCCCTGTGGCGGTCGCTGCTGCACCGAACGCAACGTTTATATAGAATGGCAATACAACCCTTCAATTGACTATGGCTCAGCAGATGGGCAATCAGCCCCTCATCGTACTTTCCGAGGAGAGTCAGCGGACCTCCGGGAAGGACGCGCAGTCGATGAACATCACGGCCGGGAAGGCCGTCGCCGAGTCCGTCCGGACGACGCTCGGCCCGAAAGGCATGGACAAGATGCTCGTCGACTCGACGGGCAACGTCGTCGTCACGAACGACGGCGTCACCATCCTCAAGGAGATGG
>JBDGSW010000068.1:0-38441 GCA_042217345.1 Haloarculaceae archaeon | reverse complement strand
CCCGGCCGGGGCTGGACCGGCTGCCGCGCGCCCGCCGGCTGGCCCGACGCGCCCCCGGGCGGCTGCTGGCCGGGGTTCGCTCCCGATTGGCCCGTCGGCTGTGTCGGTTGCCCCCGCCCCCCGGGCGGCGCCTGATCGCCCGACGGCGGATCGCCGCTCGCCTGCTGTGGCGGCTGCGTCGGCTGCGTCGGCTGGTCCCCCGTCGGTCCCGACGGCTGGCCGCCGGCCTGGGCCTGCGAGGGCTGGCCAGCCTGCCCTGGTACGGACTCACCCTGCCCCGACGGTGACGGCTGGCCCCGCTGCTCCTGGGCGGTCACCTCGTCCGCGGACTGGCCGCCGGTTCCGGCCTCGCCGGCGGCGGACTGGAGGTCGGACTCGAACTCCCACTGTCCGTCGAGGGCGTCCTCGTCGAGCTCGCTCCGGTAGCGGTCGACGAGTTCGGGGTGGTACGCTTCCCGTAACTCCTCGTCGTCGATCTGCTCGTCGCCCTCCCCCTCCAGGGCGCGGCGGATGCCCGAGGCGTAGCCCCGGGAGGCGCCGGTCACCTCGCCGACGTCCGTCGTCTTGGCCTCCGGGCCCGCGGCGATCCAGGCGTTGATCAGCCGGTGTTTCTTGGACAGTTCCTCCGCCAGTTCGTCGAGGTCCCGGTCGGACATACGGCGTGCTAACCCGTCCCAGCGTATTGTTATACGCGACGTAGGCGCCGACGGCCGTCAGTAACCCCGCCTTTCAGCGCCGGGCGACGACGCCGGTCGCCCCGGCCGTCGGACCGCCGACGCGACGGCGCAGCCCCGCCCCGAACTCGGCGGAACCGTCGCCGCACGTCCCCGTCCGCGACCGTCGAGCCGCGACCCGCGGCTGTCAGCCGTCGGACGGAACACCCGTCACCGGCCCGACCGGTCGCGACGGTCCTCTCAGGCCTCCAGCACTTCGACCAGGTTGCCTTCGGGGTCACGCACGAACAAGATTCGCGTGCCCGACTCGGTCGTCCGCGGCTCGCTCTCCGTCACGACGTCGTCCGGCAGCGACGCGTAGACGGCGTCGAGGTCGTCGACGGCCAGCCCGAGGTGGTGCGCGCCGGGCTGGTTGACGGCGGCGCCCGTCCGGTCGGCGCCTTCCGGGTCGTAGCTGACGAGTTCGACGCGCGCGTCGCCGGCGTCGAGGTGGACGAAGTCGGCGCGGGCGCCGTCGACGCCGACGCCGTCGGCGAACGCCGCGCCGCCGACCGAGAAGCGGTCGAGCACGGCGAGCCCGAGAACGTCGCGGTAGAACGCGACGGCCCGGTCCAGGTCCGCGACGGTGATCCCGTAGTGGTGTGCGGTGGGCGTGGCCATACCGGCCGTGACCGCCGCGCGTCGAAAGGCCTGTCGGCTCGGCCGGGAAGGCCCCGACGCGACGGTCACCGCGACGGCGACACCGGGGCGACGTACGCCGACTTGACGGCGTCGCCTTCGCGCCACTGGTAGTAGAAGTAGCGGTTGTCGTTGATCTCTTTTACCGTCAACGTGGCGCGCGGCGGCGCGTCGACGTCGGCGGCCGCCGCCCGCCAGTCCGCCGGGTCCCAGCCGTCGGGGACGCCCCCGGCCGCGGCGCTGCCCGGGGCCGTCGACGCGGCGTCGGCCCCGTCACCCGTCCCCGAGTCGGCGCCTCCGTCGCTATCGGCGTCGGGCGCGGTCGACCCGTCGGGGTCGGCGGCGGCCGCCGCCTTCCAGTCGGCCAGGCGTTCGGCGTAGTCGGCGAACAGGCGCAGGTCGGCCGGGTCGGCCCCCCGGAGGGCGTCCCGGACCGACGGCGACAGGCCCGGCGGGGGCGACGGCGGGTCGGACCCGGACTGATCGGCCATGGCCGACGGCACGGACGGGTGTGCCATAGTTCCAGCGGGCGCCGCCCCGGCCGGCGGCGCCGAAAGCGCCACGACATTCTTGGCGGTTCGGGGACAACGCCCGCGCGATGGCAACCGAGAAGGTCGGGCTGGCGGAGGCGGTGTCGATGGCCGTCGGCGGCATGGTGGGCGGCGGGATCTTCGCCGTGCTGGGCGTCGTCGCGACCGCCGCCGGGCCGCTGGCGTGGGCAGCGTTCGTCGTTGCGGGCGTCATCGCGACGGCCGCGGGCTACTCGTTCGTCCGCCTCGAACACCTGACCGACGAGCCCACCGGGCCGATCACCTACGTCGAGCGCTTCACCGGCAGTCAGACGCTGGCGGGCATGACCGGGTGGACGTTCATCGTCGGCTACGTCGGGACGATGGCGATGTACGCCTACGCCTTCGGCGGGTACTTCACGGAGCTGCTCGGCGCCCACGCCGTCGCGGGCGTGCCCGCCCGTCCCGTCGTCTCGCTGTGTGTCGTCGCCGTCTTCGTCGGCCTGAACGCGCTGGGCGCGCACGCCTCGGGCCGCACCGAGGACGTCCTCGTCGGACTGAAGGTGCTGATCCTGCTGGTGTTCGGCGTCGGCGGGCTGTACTACGGGTTCAAACACGGCGAGCTCACGACGGGCCTGGGGAACCTCGGCGCCGGCCCGATCGTCGCCGCCGCCATCTCCTTCGTCGCCTTCGAGGGCTGGGAGCTGCTGTCGTTCGATCAGGACAGCATCCGCGACCCGGCGGCGACCACCCGGAAAGCGATCTACCTCTCGATCGCCATCGCGACGGCGCTGTACGTCCTGGTGGCGGTCGTCACCACCGACCTCGTCAGCGCCGACGTCATCGCCGCCCACTCCGAGACGGCCCTGGCGATCGCCGCCGAGCCGCTGCTTGGCCGCCTCGGGTTCGTACTGATCGCGCTGGCGGCGCTGTTCTCGACGGCCAGCGCGATCAACGCCACGCTGTTCAGTTCGGCGCGGCTCTCGAAGCGCCTGGCCACCGAGGACCTCCTGCCGAGCCAGATCGAGAGCGACAGCGACGATCCGCTCCGGGCGCTGCTCGTCCTCGGCGCGCTCACCTCGGCGTTCACCGTCCTGGGCAGCCTCGACGGCATCACGTCGTTCGCGTCGCTGGCGTTCATCACCATCTTCGGCGGCGTGAGCCTGCTGGCGTTGCGCGAGCGCGAGCAGGCCGTCGCGACGTGGGCGCTACCCGGCCTCGGCGTCGTCGGCGCGGCGGCGACGGTCGTCGCGCTACTCTGGCACCTCTACGCCACCGAACGGGGCGTGTTCGCCACCGTCGTCGCCATCGCCGTCGTCGTGATCGCCGTCGAACTGCTGTACTTCGAGCGCGAGCCCCTGGTCGAGGAAGTCGAGCGCCTCTGAGGGCGCCGTCAGCCCTCGCCGACGGTGCGACCGGTGACGTCCTCGATGCGGCGCAGCAGCGCCGTCATGTCCTCGTCGCCGTGTCCGAGCGCGCGCGTCTCGTTCGCGGCCTCGCGGACCGCGCCGGTGGCGGGCAGCGGCGTGCGGTCCTCGCCGGCGGCGTCCAGCACGAGGTTCAGGTCCTTGAACAGCAGGTCGACGGGGAACTGCGGCGAGAAGTCGCGCTCGCGGACGGCGTCGGCCTTCACCGAGTACAGCGGCGAGCTGATCACGCCGCGGTCGATCACGTCGAGCACCGTCTCCAGGTCCAGCCCCTGGGCGTCGGCGAAGGCCAGCGCCTCCGAGAAGCCCTCCATCATCACGCCCAGCAGGAGGTTCGTCGTCAGCTTCGCGCTCGTGCCGTCGCCGACGTCGCCGACCGACGCGACCTCGCCGAAGGTATCGAGCAGCGGGCGCACCCGCTCGAGCACGTCGTCGTCGGCGCCCGCGAGTACGAGCAACTCGCCCTGCTCGGCCGGACCGACGGTGCCCAGGACGGGCGCGTCGACGAACGCCCCGCCCGCGCCACGGACGTCTTCGGCCGCGGTCGTCGTCGCCTGGCGCGAGACGGTGCTGGTGTTGACGACGACGGTGCCGTCGGCCAGGCCGGCGGTGACGCCCGCCTCGCCGCCGATCACGTCCCCGAGCGCCTCGGGGCCGGTGACCATCGTCACGACCGCGTCGACGTCGCCCGCGAGGTCGGCCGGCGAGTCGTAGACGTCGACGCCTTCGGCGGCGAACTGCTCGGTCGGCTTCGCCGAGCGGTTGTACACGCCCAGCTCGAAGCCCGCGGCGTCGACGTTCCACGCCATCGGCGTGCCCATCGCTCCGAGTCCGACGAATCCGATCCGGTCCATGCGCGCGGGTTCGGCCGGGGCGACCTTGTAAGCACCGTCCCCGTCGCCGCGCCCGCACCACCACCCCTAAGGCAACGCGGTTGTACTACCCGGGTATGCCCGAACTCGGTAAGGTCGATCGGGACTTCTTCGACGAGTACGTCTACCCCAACCTCGGCGCCGACCGCGACGACGTGACGCTGGGGCCCCGCCACGGCGTCGACTTCGGTGTGGTCTCGGTGGGCACCCGGTGTCTGGCGCTGGCGACCGATCCGATCTTCCTCATGCCGTCGCTGGGATTCGAGCGCGCGGGCTGGTTCGCCGTCCACATCCTGCTGAGCGACGTCGCGGTCTCGGGACTGGCACCGACGCACCTCAGCGTCGACTTCAACCTCCCGCCGTCGATCACCGACGAGCAGTTCGCCACCGTCTGGGAGACCTTCGACCGGGAGGCCCGTGACCTGGGCGTCTCCGTCGTCACCGGCCACACCGGCCGCTACGAGGGCTGTTCGTACCCGATGGTCGGCGGCGGGACGGCCCTCTCGGTGGGCGATCCCACCGACCTGGTGCGCCCGGACGGCGCGCGCGTCGGCGACCGCGTCGTCGCCACCAAGGGCCCGGCCATCGAGGCGACCGGCCTGCTGTCGATCCAGTACGAGGAGCTGCTGGCCGACGCCGTCGACGACGCGACGCTCTCGGCGGCGACCGACCGCTTCTACGACATGAGCCCCGTCCGCGACGCGCTGACCGCGGCCGCGGCCGGCCCGGTGACGGCGATGCACGACGCCACCGAGTGCGGGATCTACGGCGGGCTCTTCGAGATGGCCCGCGCCGCCGACGTCCGCATCGCCGTCGAGACCGACCGCTTCCCGGTCCAGCCGGGCGTAGCCGCGGCCTGTGACTTTTTCGGCATCGACCCCTGGATTTCGATCAGCGAGGGGACGCTGCTGGCCGCGGTCGACCCCGCGGGCGTCGACGACGTGCTCGCGGCGCTGGACGACGAGGGGATTCCGGCCGCCGAGGTCGGCGAGGTACTCGAGGGGTCGGGGCTGGTCGTCGACGGCGACGAAACCGATCACCCGGGCGTCGACCCGTTCTGGGGGGCGATGGCCGAGTTCGCGGAGAGAACGGAAGGCGAGTAGGTCGGCGGCCGGCTCACTCCTCGACGTCGAGGGCGACGTCGGACTGGATCCACGCCGAGGGCTCGTCGCGGTCGTAGACGATGAACTCGCCGTACTGGGTCTCGAAACTGCCGAACTGATCGTCCGGTTCGCGTGCTGATTCGTGCGATCGTGCGTGTTCTGCCATGATGTCGTTCGAGCGCGACCGACCCGTCCGGACCGGCCGTCGCGTCTACCCGGAACCGGCCGATGGGCGAATAAAAGGGTTGCGTGCAAAGTGATATGGAGAGCCAATAGCATACTAGGACGATTAAGGACCTGCGTGCCGCGACCGGCGGGTCGCGGTCCGTGGCGAGCGCGGTGCCGCGCCACCGCCACGAACTTAGTGGGCGCCGGCCGTCGGGTCACACATGGACGCGCGACAGCCGGCGCCCCAGCGACCGCCGGTGGCGCTGTCGATCGCGGGCAGTGACTCCGGCGGCGGCGCGGGGATCCAGGCCGACGTCAAGACCATCGAGGCCTGCGGCGCCTTCGCCGCGACCGCGATCACCAGCGTGACCGCCCAGAACACCCGCGGGGTGGCCGACTCCCACCGGGTGCCCACCGCCCAGCTCGAGGCCCAGCTCGACGCGGTCCTCGGGGACTTCGACGTGCGGGGGGCGAAAACCGGGATGCTCGGCACCCGCGAGACCGTCGAGACGGTCGTCGAGTACGCCGAGGAACTCCCGGCGCTGGTCGTCGACCCGGTGATGGTCGCGGCGTCGGGCGACCGCCTGCTCGAGTCCGACGCGGAAGCCGCCTACGAGGATCTCGTCGCCGAGGCCGCGCTCGTCACGCCCAACGCCGACGAGGCCGCGGTCCTGACCGGGATCGACCTCGCGGACGCCGACGACGCCCGCGCCGCCGGCGAGGCACTGGTCGAGATGGGCGCCGAGGCCGCGCTCGTCAAGGGCGGCCACCTCGACGGCGCGGACGTGGTCGACGTCCTGGTGACCGCCGAGTCCGTCGAGGAGCTCCGCCACCCCCGGGTCGCGACCGACGCCACCCACGGCTCGGGCTGCACGCTCTCGGCGGCGATCGCCGCCCACCTGGCGCGGGGTGCGGCCGTCGAGCGCGCGGTCGAGGCCGGCGTCGACCTGCTCGCGCGCGCGGTCCGCTACCCCCTGGCCGTCGGCGAGGGGCCGGGCAGCGTCCACCACGTGGTCGAACTGCGCGAGCGCGCGGCTCGCCAGCCCACCGCCGAGTCCGTCGACTGGATCGTCGAGCAGTTCGTCGACCGCGACGTCTCCGCGCTCGTGCCGGAGGTCGGCATGAACGTCGTCGGCGCGACGCCGTACGCCGAAATACCCGGCGAGACGGCTGCCGTCGAGGGTAGAATCACGCGAACGATGTCCGGCGTCGCGCCCAACCGGGGCGTGCGCTTCGGCGCCTCCAGCCACGTCGCGCGCTTCCTGCTCGCGGTCCGGGAGTTCGACGCCGACTGTCGCTTCGCGGTCAACTGCCGATTCGACGACGACGTGGCGGACGCGCTGGCCGCGCTCGACGGTCCCGTCGCCGCCTACGATCGCAGCGCCGAGCCGGCCGACGTGAAGGAACGCGAGGGCTCGACCCAGCAGTGGGGCGCCCGGGAGGCCGTCGAATCGGTCGACGGGACGCCCGTGGCCGTGACGGACCGCGGCGAGGTCGGCAAGGAGGCCATCGCGAAGCTGCTGGCGCCCGACGCCGAGACGCTCGTCGAGCGGACGTTCGCGGTGCTTGACGCGCTCGCGGACTGAGCGCGGACGGGCGGCGACGGAGCACCTGCCCCGACCGGGTTACCGCGGCCGCTGGGGCAGCGTGATCGTGGACGCCCCGGGCTTGACCGTCACGCCCTCGGAGGTCCGCGAGTCCAGGTACCAGGGACTCGAGGCCTTGATCTCGAGGGTGAGTTCGTCGCCGGGCGCGAAGTACCGCTGGAGGGTCGGGAACTCGAAGGCGGCCGTCTGCGAGCCGGTCCCGTCGATCCGGTAGGCCTCGCCAATGTTGTTGATCCAGTCGCCGTCGTGATAGAGGTTGAAGAACAGCCGCGCCTCCGGGCCGTGGACGTCGAACTCGAGGCAGAACTGCGGCGTGCCGTAGATCTCGATGGGGCGGTCGATCTCCCAGGTGTAGCGCACCTCGTCGTCGTACCACCAGCTCGACCGGTCGATGCGGTTCTCCCCGTGGCACGTGGCGTTGCCGAGGCAGTACTTCGTCGGCGTCGTGTCCGACGGCGGGAACTCCCCGGCCGTCCGCCAGTGGTCGCTCTGCTGGATGTAGGCGATGTTCTGTGGGATGTCCACGTCCTTCCCGCGGACGTGGCGGTCCATCCAGGTGAGCGCCAGGTCGTTCATGTACTCGCGGTCGTCGACCGGGACGGTGATCTCCTGGAGGTCGTGGCCGCCGCGGTAGAAGCCGATGCGCGAATCGACGCCGTACTCCTGGAGCGTCCGGTAGGTCCGGACGGCCTCGACGGGCTTGAACAGGGCGTCCTCCCACCCCTGGAGCAGGAAGGTGGGCGTGTCGAACTGGCTGTCGATGTCCGTGAACGGCTCGCGGTCGAATCCGTCTTTGACGTAGGCGAACGACCGGTTGTGGTTCATCGCCAGCATCTGCTGGGGGATCTCGTTGGTCTTCAGCGCCTGCTCGTACCACTCGTAGAGCTTACCGTAGAGCTTCGAACTCGGGTCGAGGTCGGTCGTCCCGAACGCTCCCGCCCCCAGAAGCAGCGAGAGCCAGCCGATCTTGATGACGCCGTGGGGCGCCAGCGAGTACTGCAGGTCGTTCCAGGTGATCCGCGGGACGATGGCGTCGATCCGGTCGTCGGCCGCCGCCGTCACGAGCTGGATGCCCCCGGCGTAGGAGACGCCGTCCATGCCGACCTTCGGGTCGCCCTCGCCCTCGCAGGCGACCTCATCGCGGTCGGCCAGCCAGTCGAGCAGCCACATCGCGTCCTTGATCTCCGGCGGGCCGTCCAGCATCACCGTGCCCTCCGAGCCGCCGAACCCCCGCGAGTCGTAGGTCAGTACCGTGTACCCGTTCTTGGCGTAGGTGAGCGCCTTCGGTAGCGTCAGCGGCGAGAAGCGGTTGATCCCCCAGCCGTGGGTCATCAGCATCGAGGGACGGGGGCCGCTCTCGGCGGGCGTGTACAGCGTCGCCTTGAGCTCCGTCCCGTCCCAGGATTCGATCGTGAAGTTGTTGGCAGAGACGCCCGACCCCTTCCCGGCGGCGGTTCCCGCACCCACGGTCAGCGCCGTCGCCGCCACCCCGGTCGTCCGCAGAAAGCCGCGCCGGTTCATGCCCGATCCCCCCGCGTCGCCCGCGTGATCGTCCCCCATGGTTGGCAATCACTTTCTACGTCCGCGCCAACCGAGTTAATTTAGCTGCCACTCATGTACGGTTTTTAATAAGTAGCGGGCGCCGACTTCGCCGCCGGGCGCCGAATCGGGGGCGGCCGATCAGTCGGCCGCCTGGGCGCCGTCGACGGGGAGGGTATGGCCGGTGATGTAGGAGGCGTCGCTCGAACAGAGGAACGCGACGACGCCCGCCATCTCCTCGGGGTCCGCCGTGCGGCCCATCGGGACGTCGACCATCGCCGAGGTGTCGAACGGCAGGGTCGACGGGTCGACGTTGTCGTCGCCGATGCTCGCCTGGATGTTCGTGTTCGTCGGCCCGGGCGCGATAGCGTTGACGCGGACGCCGCGGCCCGCGTACTCCAGGGCGGCGGACTTCGTGAGGCCGGCGACGCCGTGTTTGCTGGCGACGTAGTTTGCCAGCCCGCCCATCCCCACGAGCGCGGCCTCCGACGCCGTGTTGACGATGGCGCCGCTGCCCTGCTCGGCCATCACGGGGAGTTCGGCGCGCATGCAGGCCCAGACGCCCTTCAGATTGACCGCCATGAGCCGGTCCCACTGCTCTTCGGTGATGTCGGTCACCTCCGCAAAGCCCGTGAGGATGCCCGCGTTGTTGTGCGCGAAGTCGAGGCCGCCGTACGCCTCGATCGCGGTGTCGACCATTCCCTGGACCGACTCGCCGTCCGTGACGTCGACGTCGACGAACGTCGCCTCGCCGTCGGCGTCCTCGATCGCCGCGACCGTCTCGCGGCCGGCCTCCTCGGCAACGTCCGCGACGACGACGTTCGCGCCCTCCGCGGCGAACCGCTCGGCCGTCGCGCGGCCGATTCCCGAGCCCGCGCCCGTTACTACCGCCGTCTTCCCGTCTAGTCCGTGCATTGGTGAACGCCCCTGTGGAGTACCCCGCGACCGACCGTAGTCGTTCGGCTCCGTCTCAGCCGGCGGGAACGAACCGCGACGGCGCCAGCCGGTCGAAACGGTTCCGCGGCGGACCACTTCCGCCGCGGACCCGTAGCGTTTTACGTGATGTCGCGCACACACCTGGGTATGACCGAGGCGACGGGCATCGTCGGGGAGTTCCTGACGCTGAAAGCGGGGACGGACGCGGACCTGCTGACGATGCAGTGCGGCGACTTCTACGAGTTCTTCGGCGAGGACGCCGAGACCGTCGCCGAGGAACTCGACCTCACGGTCTCCCAGAAGTCCAGCCACGGGTCGACGTACCCGATGGCGGGCGTGCCCGTCGACGACCTCACGCCGTACCTGAAGGCGCTGGTCGAGCGGGGCTACCGCGTCGCCGTCGCCGACCAGCACGAGACGGCCGACGGCCACGCCCGCGAGATCGCCCGCGTCGTCACGCCGGGCACGCTCATCGAGACCAGCGCCGCCGACGCCCAGTACCTCGCGGCGATCGTCCGCGGGGGCGACGGCTACGGGCTCGCCGTCGCCGACGTGACCACGGGGCAGTTCCTCGTCTCCGGGCTGGCCGGCGAGGACGCCGCCGATCGGCTCCTGACGGAGGTGTACAAGTTCGACCCCGTCGAGATCCTGCCCGGCCCCGACGTGCGGAGCGACGACGAGCTGCTCGGGGCCCTCCGTGAGCGCACCGACGCGACGATGACGCTACACGCCGCCGACGCGTTCGCCCCCGGCCGCGCGCGCCACGCCGTCCGCGAGCACTTCGGCGAGTCGACCGTCGAGAGCGTCGGCATCGCCGACGACGAAGGGGCCGTCCGGGCGGCGGGCGGCGTCCTCTCGTACGTCGCCGACACCGGCCAGGGCGCGCTCGCGTCGATGACCCGCCTGCAGACTTACGGGTCGAGCGACCACGTGGCCCTGGACGCGACCACCCAGCGCAACCTCGAGCTCACCGAGACGATGCAGGGCGAGCGCGCGGGCTCGCTGTTTTCCACGATCGACCACACGGTCACGAGCGCGGGCGGGCGGCGCCTGCGCGAGTGGCTCCAGCGCCCCCGTCGGTCCCGGGCCGAACTCCAGCGGCGCCAGTCCGCGGTCGCGGCGCTCGCAGAGGCCGCGATGGCCCGCGAGGAACTCCGCGAGGTCCTCGACGGCGGGTACGACCTCGAGCGGCTGGCCAGCCGGGCGGCCGCCGGCACCGCGGGCGCGGGTGACCTCCTGCGCGCGAAAGAGACCCTCCGATTGCTCCCGCGAGCGGCCGACGTGATCGAGGGGACCGACCGCCTGGCGGAGTCGCCGCTGGCCGCGGTCGTCGACGGGCCCGACCGCGAGACGGCCGCCGACCTCGCGGCCGAACTCGACGCCGCGCTCCGGGAGGACCCGCCCAAAACAGTCCGGCAGGGCGAGCTGTTCCGGACGGGCTACGACGACGAGCTGGACGACCTCATCGAGCGCCACGAGGCGGCTCGCGAGTGGATCGCGACCCTCGACGAGCGCGAGAAGCGACGCCACGGGATCACCCACCTGCAGGTCGACCGCAACAAGACCGACGGCTACTACATCCAGGTCGGCAAGAGCGAGGCCGACCAGGTGCCCGAGGCCTACGAGCAGGTAAAGACGCTGAAGAACTCCGAGCGGTTCACGATCCCGGAGCTGGAGGAGAGAGAACGCGAGATCCTTCGCCTGGAGGACCAGCGCGCCGACCTCGAGTACGAGCTGTTCCAGGAGCTACGCGAGCGGGTGGCCGCCCGCGCCGAGCTCCTGCAGGACGTGGGGCGGGCGCTCGCGGAGCTGGACGCGCTTTCGAGCCTGGCCGCCCACGCCGTCCGCAACGACTGGACGCGCCCGGAGCTGACCGAGGGCCGCGAACTCGACGTTCGCCAGGGGCGCCACCCGGTCGTCGAGCAGTCAGTCGAGTTCGTGCCCAACGACCTCCGGATGGACACCGACCGGCAGTTCCTGATCGTGACCGGGCCGAACATGAGCGGCAAATCCACGTACATGCGCCAGGCGGCGTTGATCACGCTGCTGGCGCAGGTCGGCAGCTTCGTGCCCGCCGAGTCGGCCACGGTCGGGCTGGTCGACGGCATCTACACGCGCGTCGGCGCGCTCGACGAGCTCGCCCAGGGGCGCTCGACGTTCATGGTCGAGATGCAGGAGTTATCGAACATCCTGCACTCCGCCACCGAGGAGTCGCTGGTGATCCTCGACGAGGTGGGCCGCGGGACGGCGACGTACGACGGCATCTCGATCGCGTGGGCCGCCACCGAGTACATCACCAACGAGATTCGCTCGCTGACGCTGTTTGCGACCCACTACCACGAGCTGACGACGTTGGGCGAGGAGCTCCCGACCGTCGAGAACGTCCACGTCGCCGCGGACGAATCGGACGGGGACGTCACCTTCCTCCGGACCGTCCGGGACGGCCCCACCAGCCGTTCGTACGGAGTCCACGTCGCCGACCTCGCCGGCGTGCCGGGACCAGTGGTGAACCGATCGCGGGACGTGCTCGAACGCCTCCGGCAGGACGAGGCGATCGAGGTCCGGGGGAGCGAACGCGACAGCGGCGAGACCACGCAGGTCACCTTCGACCTGGGGTCGGGCGAGTTCACGCGACCGGGGGAGGGAGACGGCGACCGCCGCGTCGCGACCGACGGCAGCCACGACGCCGCCGACGGCGAGCCGGCGGCGACCGGGCCCGACCCCGAGGTAGCGGCTATCGTCGAGGAACTGCAGAGCCTCGACGTCAACGAGACGCCGCCGGTCGAGCTCATGGCGCGGGTCCAGGAGTGGCAACGCCAGCTGGACGAGTAAAAACCCCCCTCGCTTCCGAGGGATCAGCGTTACCGAACCAGTCCGGAAAACGGACGCGTATGAACGCGCTCGACCTGTTCAGGCTGGACGAGGACGTCGTGCTGGTGACCGGCGCGGCCTCGGGCATCGGGACGGCGATCGCCGAGGCCTGCGCCGACGCCGGCGCGACCCTCGCGCTGGCGGACAAGGACGTCGACGGCGTCGAGGACGTGGCGACCGACCTGGACGCCGAGACCCTCGCCATCGAGGTCGACGTCGCCGACCGCAAGCAGGTCGCGGCCGTCGTCGACGAGACGGTCGCGATGTTCGGCGGCCTCGACGTAGCGTTCGCCAATGCCGGCATCGGGCGGCTGAGCCAGCCGATCGACCAGTACGATCCCGACGAGTGGCGCCAGGTCATGGCCGTCAACCTCGACGGGACGTTCTACACCGTCCGCGAGGCCGCCCGGGCGATGGACGAGGGCGGCCGCATCGTCACGACCGCCTCGATCCTGAGCGACGTCGCCTCCGACTTCCCGGGCGTCGCCGCCTACGTCGCCTCCAAGGGCGGCGTCGAACAGCTGACGAAGCAGGCGGCCGCCGACCTCGGACCGCGGGGCATCCGCGTCAACGCCATGGCGCCCGACTGGACCCACACGAACATCGGCGGCGGCGCCTTCCGGAAGGACGCCGGGCTAGACGACCTCCACGAGCAGATGGAAGCGGAGACGCTCCTGGGCCGGCTGGGCGAGCCGGCGGATCTGAAGGGGATCGCGCTGTTCCTGGCCAGCGAGGCCTCGGCGTACTGCACCGGCGGGGTGTTCACCGTCGACGGCGGCTGGACGACGACGTAGCGCTGCGGGTCGAGCGCCGACGCCGCTCGGCTCGACACCCGGGAACGACCACCGCACTTGATGGGGCTGGCGAGCGCCCGATCGACCATGGGTACTGCCAAGGGTTCGCGGTCGAGCGCGGGCTCGCGGGGCCGGCGCCGTCGCTTCCCGGCGAACGGCCCGCTCGACGCCCTGCTCGGGTACGCCCTGTTTTACCTGCTGGTCGATCGCGCCACGCCGACGGTCGTCGACGTCTTCGCGACCGCGGTGCCGGATCTCGAACCGGCGCTGCTCCGCTTCGGCCTGGCCGCGCTGCTGTGGTTCGTCCTCGCCGTGACGGTCATCGACCAGGCACGCCGCCAGTACGCGGCGCTGACGGGGACCGACGACGACGGGTGGTCCGTCGTCGAGTTCATCCCCGTCGAGACGCGCTGGCTGGGTTCGCTGGGCCTCGCGGTCGTCGGCGGGGCGATCGCCGCGGCGACGTTCGACCGGGCCGTCGAGACCGCCGTCTCGCTGATCCCGGTCGTCGCGACGCTGGACGTCGGCGCCTTCGACCCCGTCGCCGTCGCGGTGCTGGTGGTGTTTTTCGTCGCCTTCGACGTCGCGAGCACGGCGCTCGATCGACTCGTGCTCGGGGGCATCAGAGCGCTGCTGGAAAGCTGAGAACGGACCGGCGATCACGTCGTCGCGGGGAACCAGACGTTCTGCAGCCACCTCGTTCGCCCGGAACACGGGCCTCGGAATGGGAACGAGGTTTTTGAAGGGGTGGCCCGAACGCTTCGGCCGACCGGTCGAATCGCTCACACCTATGGCCTGGCACTTCTCGTGGTACCTGCTCCCGACCTTCCTCGCCGCGCTGGCCTCGGTCGTCGTGGCGGCCGTAGCCTGGCGCCACCGCAGCGAGCGGACGGCGCGGCCCTTCACGGTGCTCATGCTCGCGCTGGCGTGGTGGGCGTTCGCCTACGGCGTCCAGCTCGGGTTCACCGAGCGGGCGTCGATGCTGCGCTGGGACCAGCTCGCGTTCGTCGGCTCGGTGGTCGTCCCCGCGGCGTTCCTGCTGACCGCCGTCGAGTACGCGGGCTTCGAGGATCGACTGCCGCGGGGCGCGCGGCTCCTGCTGGCCGTCGAGCCGGCCGCGACGCTCGCGCTCGTCTGGACGTTTCCAGCCACGCGGCTCGTCTGGCAGTCCGTGGGCGTCGACCGGAGCGGCCCGCTGTCGATCCTCGCCCTCGAGTTCGGGCCCTGGTACTGGGTGAACTACGCGTACTCGTTCCTGCTGATCGGCGCGGGACTGGCGCTGTTCGGGTACGTAGCGGTGCGGGGCACGCGGCTGTACCGCCGGCAGTCGGTGCTGTTGATCGCCGGCGCGGTCGTCCCGCTGGGGGCGAACCTCGCGTTCAACCTGGCCCCGTCGCTGAACCCCGCGTCCTCGATCGACCACACCACGTTCGCCCTGTCGGCGACGGGCGTGCTCTACGCGCTGGCGCTGTTCCGGTTCCGGATGCTCGACCTCGCGCCGGTCGCCCGGGAGCTCGTGCTCGAGGAGGTGGGCGACGGGTTCGTCGTCGTCGACCCCGCGGGCGCGATCGTCGAGGCCAACGACGTCGGCCGGGCGGTCGTCGCCGACGAGCGGGCGCGCTTCGAGCGCGCCGCGTCGGCGCCCGACGAACTCGACGGGTGGATGGTCCAGGCCGACCCGGGCGACGGCGAGCACACCTACGAGGCCAAGACGCTGCCGGTGGCGGACTTCCGCGGCGAGCGCATCGGGACGCTGGTGGCGCTGCGCGACGTCACCGAACTGGACGTGATCCGCAAGCAGGAACAGCGCCTGAGCGTCCTCAACCGCCTCCTGCGACACAACATCCGCAACGAGATGTCCGTGGTGGCCGGCAACGCCGAACTGCTCGCCGACCGCCTCGACGGCGACGACCGCGCGGCGGCGGACACGATCACGACCCACGCCCGCCGGATGGCCGCACTCGGGACGAAGGCCCGCCACGTCGAGTCCGTCCTCTCGAACGCCGGCCCGCGGACGGTCGCCGACGCCGCGGCGATCGTCGCCGACCGCGCCCCCGTCTGGCGCCGGCGCTACCCCGAAGCGACCGTCGAGATCGACGTCCCCGAGCGCGCGCCGGCGGCCGTCAGCGACGCCGGCCAGCTCGAGACGGCGCTGGACGAACTCGTCGAGAACGCCGTCGTCCACCACGACGGCGCGGCCCCGCGTGTGACCGTCACGGTGGCGCTCGATGACGAGTCGGTCGCCGTCCGCGTCATCGACGACGGCCCCGGCGTCCCCGCCGCCGAGCGCGCCGTCCTCTCGACCGGGCGGGAGACGGCCATCGAACACGGCAGCGGGCTCGGCCTGTGGCTCGTCTCCTGGATCGTCGACCAGTCTGGCGGCCGCCTCGACATCGCGGACGGCGAGGACGGGGGCAGCGCGGTCGCGATCGACCTCGACCGCGCCGAGTGAGCCAACCCGGGCGCTGACAGGTTCTGGTGCCGACTTATCCACGCCATAACAATCACTCGGCGGCCCGTTCGGTCGGCCGTGCAATCGAACGCCTCCGCGAGTGAGGACGACGGTCTGAGCGGACCGACGGCCGGGCTGGCGTCGTACTTCACCTGCCCGGTGTGTGGCACGAGCGAGCCGTCGACGGCCGTCGCGTACACCCGCTATGGCTATCCGCAGTGTCCGGCCTGCGGGTTCGTCGCGCGCTCGCCCACGTGACGGTCGAACCGATCCGGGACTGCCGGCGACGCACGTGCCGTCACGCGTCGGTACTGTCGGTGCGGCGAGGGGGCAGTTTCGAGGCCAGAACAGCACGCATTTCTAACCCCGCGTCGAACCGCCGCCACGATGACATCTCGACTCGCCGTGACCGCGCTGTCGGTCGTCGTCGCGTGGGTCGCGCTCGCGACGGCGCTCGACGCGTGGGGGACCTCGAGCGTCGACCTCGTCCTGCAGGCCTGGATCGTGCTCGCGCTGGTGATCGCCGGCGCCGCGCTGGCGTGGCGACCCGGTACGGCCTGAGCGGCCTACCCCCCGACGCTCACGTTCACGCTGCTGCCGCCAGCGGTCGCGCTCACGCCCGCCCCGCCCGCGGTCGCTTCGACGTCCACCGCGCCGCCGCCCGGCTCGCCGCCCGCTGGGCCACCGTGATCACCGCCGTCGCCACTGCTCCCGGCGGTCGCGCCGCCGTCGCTCCCGCCGTGGCTGGACGGTGAGCCGGCGGCGCCACCGTCGCCCCCGCCGGCGTTCGACGGCGGTGATCCGGCCGCGGTGTCGCCGCCCCGCGTCCCGGGCGACTGACCGCCCGTCTCCCCGTCGGCCGCGCCGCCCGGGCCGCCGGGTGTCGACGACGAGCCCCCACCGGCCTCGGACGCGTTCGTCCCCGACCCCTGCGAGCCCTCGTTCGAGTCGGCCGCCGACGTGGTCGACGGTCGCTCCGACGTCGTGCTCGACTGCCCCGACCGCCCGGACGAGCGAACGTCGCTCGACTGCGCCTGCGACGCCGTCCGTGTCCCCGCGCTCGCCGCGCGCTGGTGCTGTTCGATCCGCACTCGGCTCCGGCGCGTGACCTGCGAGGCCCCGTCGTCGCCGCCGGCGGCGGCGCCCCCGCCGTTGTCGCTGGCCGCGCCGGGACCGTTCCCGGCGGCCGACGCGCTGGCGGGACCGGTCGACGCCGGTCCGGACGCGCCCGACGAACTGGCGCCGCCCGCGCTGCAGGGCTCCGTCGAGATCGTCACGGGGTCCGACAGCGACAGCGAGAACCGCCGCGGGCCGCCGCGGGCGCCCGACACCGCGGCCCAGCTCGAGATGGTTCCGTTGTAGTGCTGGTGTGCGAGCGCGGCCGAGTCGTTGAACGCGGGGTCGATCCGAATCCGGAAGTCCGACCCGAGGCCCTCGTAGGCGCCGCCGTCGGTCCGGCCGCCGCTGAACGTCCAGTCGACCTCGTAGCCGTCCGAGCGGTTGCGCCACTGGTCGAAGTTCGTCGGATGGGGGTACTTGTCGTCGCGGACCGCCCACGACCCGTCATCGGGGAGGCCGGTGAAGTTGAACGTCACCGAACCGCCGCCGTCGGAGTCGTTCGTCGAGCCGTGGACCATGACCAGGCTGAGCGTCCCGTTGCCGTCGCGATACAGGAACAGGGCGCTCCCGTTCGGCCGCTGGAGCGCCGTGGTCCCCTCGGAGCTGTAGGAGGGGCCGGTCTGGTTCGTCCACGAGACGTTGTCGTACGGCGAGTGGTAGTCGTAGAAGGCGACGACCGACTTCGAGCCCGTGATCGGCCGGAGGCGGTGGCACTGATCGCCCTGGCGAACGGTGTACGTCGAGGCGTTCCCACCCCGCTGGGCGTGGCGCGTTGGGCTCGCGGCCGCGGACCCGACGCCCGCGGTCGCGGTGAGCAACGCGATCGCGACGACGACACTCGCCGTCGCGTACCTGCGCGCCCGACTCAGTCCGTCCGTCGCCGATCGTCTCCCGCCGACTGGTGGCGTTCCCATGCCCGAGGGGCTGCCCGGCGACGGTGTTTGTTATACCCACCATAGCGAGGCCGGGACGGACCGAACGGTTCCGTCCCGCGATACAGCCGAGCTTACCCGGAGCAGGCGCTCACTGCTCGGTACGCACGCGCACGGAGTCCGCAAGCGGCCGGGCGGAGCGGCCGCGCCGGCGGCCGATCAGGACTCCCGGGGGAGCCACTCCCAGGCGTCGCTGCGGACCATGCCCAGGAGCTTCCGGCGGCGGTCCTCCAGGTCGTCGAGCGCGGCCTGGAACTCCGCCTCCGAGACGGTCGGGGCGTCGTGGTCGCGCAGGTACGAGAGGTCCGGCGCGGGCGGGGTCTCCTCGGCGGGATGGATGAACGCGGCGTTGAGCGTGCGGAGGTAGTTGCCGGTGCTCGACCGCGCGCGCTGGAGGACGACGTCGTTCGGCCGCTCCTCGTCCGGGACGCCGTAGCGCAACAGCGTCAGCGCCTCGTCGAGGACGGCCACGGCCACCGCCGAGGACTGCGCGGGCGACTGGCTGTGGTAGTAGTGCAGGATGGGGTAGGCGTCGTGCTGCTCGGCGAGCGTGTCCAGCTCCGTGGCGAACGACGACAGCGACGAGTCCAGGTCGCTGAAGTCGCCTTTCGAGTCGTCCCAGCCCGCCATCGCGAGGACGTCGCCGCGGTTGCCCAACCCGGTGACGCCGGTCGAGACCGACCGCTTTTTGACTACCGCCCGCAGCACCGAGAGGACGTACGTGACGCTCATGGTCACGAACAGCATGCCGCTGGCGGTCGTCAGCGACGTCACGAGCTGCCAGGTGCTGCCGTTGGGCGAGAAGTCGCCGTTACCCATCGTGAACATGGTGTAGGCGACGTAGTAGATCCGACCCAACCAGGTAACCGGCTCGTGGGCGCGGGTGTCGATCAGTGCCTTGCCGCCGCCGGCGAACACGAGCGTCCAGCCGGCCCAGATCAGCCCGATCCACGTCACCAGCGTCACCACGAGGATGACGGGGCCGGCCACGCTCAGCAGGCGGCTCCGGCCGCTGCTGATCCGGCGCATGCTCTGCCAGACGGCGCTGGTCAACCGCGAGGACAGCGGCCCCGCGCTGCCGTCGACCCACAGCGTCGTCCACAGCAGGTCGACGACCGCCAGCACGAGGAGCGCGATCCCGGCCAGCAGATACAGCAGGTTCACGGGTCGGCCCCCCGGCGCGGTCGGGCAGCGGGCTCACGCACGCCGCCGGGCGCGTGCGTGGCCGGGCGACTGGCGAGCGATGCGGTCGCGACAGGTTGGGAGCGATCTGTCTGGCACATCAGTGCGAGGAACCGAGGGCCCTCGGCCCGAGGGCGAACCGCGAGCCGATTCGAGAGAGGGCGCGGACGCACTTCCGAATTGCGTCGGTCGGACCGCCGACACGCGCGCTCGCGGGCGCTGAGAGCGCCCTCCGCTCAGGTGCGGTAGACCTCGTACAGCGTGGCGAGGCCGCCGATCCCGACGACCCACCAGTAACTGGCCACCCGGTAGACGAGCGCGACCCCGGCGGCGACGCCGGCGGTCATCGGCGTCAGCACGACGAGCAGTCCGACGAGGGCGAACTCGACGCCGCCGAGCCCGCCGGGCGTGGGGACGACGCCGGCGACCGTGCTCGCGGGGACGACGAACAGCACGACCAGCGGGTGGATCGGTACGCCGAGCGTCCGCGCGGCCAGGTACAGCGGCGCGGCGAAGAACACCCACCCAATTACGGAGAAGATCAGGGTGTACGCCAGATTCCGCGGGCTGTCGCTGATGCGGTCGACCTCCTCGTAGAACCCCCGGACCTCCTCGCGGACTGACGCGGCGTCGACCAGCGGGACGCGGTCGAGCAGCGGCGCGAGCGTCCCGACCAGCAGCGCCTCGACGCGTCCGCGAAACCGCCAGGCGAGCGCGGCCCCCGCTGCGACGAGGACGGCGACGCCAGCGAGCGCGCCCACGAGCAGCCGGGCGCGCCGGGGCACGCCGCCGTGGATCAGCAGGCCGACCAGCCCGACGACGGCGAACCCGAAGTACGGCAGGAGGTTGAGCATGTCCGCCGTGGTGACGCTGGCGAGGCTCTCGTGGTAGGAGATCCGATCGTCTGTCGAGAGGACGTACGCGATCAGCGGACCGCCGCCGACCTTCCCGAACGGCGTGACGTAGTCGGCGAACGTCGCCGCGAAGTACGTCACGACGAGGCTCGGGAAGGGGAGGTCGACGTCGACGAGGTGGAGGATCTCGTCCCAGGCTTTCGCCCAGACGACGAGCCCCAGCGTCATCGACGCCAGCGCCGCGGCGAACCACGTCGGGTCGGCGTTCGCGAGCGTCCGGGTGATCTCGTCCCAGCCGATCACGCGCCCGAAGAGGTACAGCAGGACGACCGCCACCAGGAATCCGACGCCGACTTTCCCGGCGGTACGCCTATCCAGGGCCGACTCGACGGTGGCCATCGAAGTACTCGTGGTTCGGGCGCCAGCCACTTCAATCCGTCAGCGCGCACTTGCAGGCCGCAGATCGCGTGTGTGTGCCTCGGGCGCCGGTGTGGATTACTGGAGTCCGAGGTCCTGGGACATCGAGTTGCCCGCGCGGGGGACGCCCTTGACCGTGACCGTCTCGCCGGTCATGAACGCGGCCGCCGGCGAGACGAGGAACTGCACGACGTCGGCGATGTCCTCGCCGTAGCCGATGCGCCGGTCCACCTGCTCGCGCGGGGGCATGTCCTCGCTCTCGATGCCGAGCGTCTCGGCGACGCCGGGCGTCTGGATCAGCCCGGGGGCGACGCAGTTGACGCGGATGCCCTCGTCGGCCCACTCGACGGCGAGCGTCTCGGTCAGGCGGATGATCGCCGCCTTGGCCGCGCCGTAGTGGCTCTCGCCCGGCGCGGCGTGCTGGCCGTTGACGCTGGAGAGGTTGACGATGGCGCCGCCGTCGCCCTCCCGCATGACCTCGCCGGCGACCTGCGTGCAGTGGACCGTCCCCATCACGTTGAGGTCGAGGATCGTGCTGAAGCCGTTGGGCGAGATCTCCTCGAACGGCGCGACGAACTCCCCGCCGGCGTTGTTGACGAGGACGTCGACCGTCCCGAACTCCTCGACGGTGGCCTCGACGAACGCCTCGACCTCGTCGCGCTCGCGGACGTTGCACTCGACCGCGACACACTCGCCGTCGGTCTCCTCGTTGATCGCCTCGGCGACGGGGTCGACGCGCTCCTGGGCGCGCGAGCAGATGGCGACGTTCGCGCCGGAAGCGGCGAGCGTCTCGGCGATCGAGCGACCGATGCCCTGGCTCGCGCCGGTGACGATCGCGGTCTGACCTGCCACGTCGAAGTCTGGTTCGCGCATCGCCTGGATGCGGGGCGGGGAGTGCTATCACTGTACCGGTCGTGGGACGGCATCGCGTACCGGACCGCCCCACGTCGCCCGGGCGTTCAAGCGTCCGCGGCCCGAAGCGCCGTCCGTGCCGACGCTCTCACTCGACGACGGCGACCTGTGGTACGACACCGCCGGCGACGGGCCGCCGATCGTGTTCGTCCACGGCGGCTGGCAAAGCAGCGACGCCTGGGCGCCCCAGGTCGAGCGCTTCGCGCCGGAGTACCGGGTTGTCACCCTCGACGTCCGCGGTCACGGCGACACGGTCGCGAGCGGTACCAGGCAGTACTCGATCGAGCTGTTCGCCGACGACCTCGAGGCGCTGCTCGATCACCTGGGGATCGAGCGCCCGATCCTCTGTGGGCTCTCGCTGGGCGCGATGGTCGTCCAGGAGTACCTCTCGCGGCACCCGGACCGGGCGGCCGGCGCGGTGATCGCCGGCCCGGTCCGGTCGATGCCGCCGATCGACCTTCCGGCCGGCACGAAGCGACTCCTCACGCCGGTGCCGGCAGTGGCCTCGTCGCTGGCGCTGCTCGGCCCCTCGGCCACCTTCCGGACCATGCTCGCGTCCATCCGCGCGTCGACCGGCCGGCCCTGGCTGGCCGACGATCCGGCGGTTCGATCGCGGGCGATCGACGCCGTCGGCGACGTGTCGCGCGAGGAGTACCTGGGGATTTTCCGCGCGCTGTACGAGTACGTCGCCCCCGACCTCGCCGGCGTCGAGACGCCGACGGTCGTCGTCTACGGCGAGCACGAGGCGCCACTCGTCAAGCGCCAGGGTCGCCAGCTCGCCGCCGCCGTCCAGCGCGGCTCCGTGACGGAGATCCCCGACGCCGCCCACCTCGTCAACGAGGACAATCCCGAGGCCTTCAACGCCGCGGTCGCGCAGTTCCTCGCCGAGATTCGCAACGCCGGCGCGATCGCCGAGGGTGTCCCCGGGCGCTGATCGCCCCTCAGCAACAGGAGAAGCCACCGTCGACCACCAGCGCCTGCCCGGTGATCCAGTCTGCCTCCTCGGAGGCCAGAAACAGCATGGCGTTGGCGACGTCTTCGGGTTCTCCCAGGCGTTTGAGCGGGTAGTGCCGGGACATCGACTCCTTGCGCTGTTCCCACTCCTCGGCGGTCTGGCCCTTCCGGGGCATCGGCGTGTCGGTCACGCCGGGACAGACCGCGTTCGCGCGGACGCCGTCGGGGCCCACTTCGGCGGCGAGCGTGCGCGTGAAGTTGACCACCGCGCCCTTCGACAGCGAGTACGCAGACAGCTGGGGCGCGCCGATGACGCCCGCCAGCGACGCCGTGTTGACGATCGCCCCTGATCCCTGCTCGGTGAGGTGCGGCACCGCCGCCTGGCAGCCGTTCCAGACGCCCTTGACGTTGACGTCGAGCACGCGGTCGCGCTCGTCGTCGGGGACGTCCGCGAAGGCCATCCGGTCGTGGCTGACGCCCGCGTTGTTGAGCACGATATCGAGTCCGTAGTCGTCGGCCGCGGCCGCGATCACGGCGTCGAACGCGTCGGCGTCGCGCACGTCGAGTTCGGTCGCCGTGGCGGTTCCCCCGGCGTCCTCGACCAGGTCGGCGGTGCGCTCGGCGCTCGCAGCGTCGACGTCGGCGGCGACGATCGTCGCCCCCTCGTCGGCGAACAGTTCCGCTGCCTTTCGGCCCAGTCCGGAGCCGGCGCCGGTGACGAACGCGGTCTTGCCTTCGAGTCGCATACCGACGGGTCGGTCAGCGACGGCATAAACGCCGGGGGCGCGGGCCGGACCAGCGCTCGAGCACCCCGGAGCGACCACGCCGCGTCCCGGCCGCTCAGTGGCCGCCACCTGCTCGCGCTCGGCGGAGGCGTCGCCGCCGGCCAGTCGAGCGGTGGGTACACGGCTGATGACCACTCGGACGACGACGCGGATGGCGACGACGAGGGCGACGACCACTCGAACGGCGACCGCATCGACCCGCTGTACGGCTATGCGGCGTCGAAGGCCGACCGGATCCCCGCGAGAATCAGCCCGGCCCGGGAGGTCCAGCTGCAGGTCCAGCCGCCGGACCCGCAGACGGGGACGCCGCCGTCCTTCTCCTTCGAGCCGACCGGGATCCACGCGAGCCAGGGCGACGTCGCCCAGTTCACCATGAGCACGCCCGATCACACGGTCACGACGTACCATCCGGTCCACGGGTTCCAGCGTCGCATCCCCGAGAACGCGGTCCCGTTCTCGTCGCCGACGGTGGCGGTCGGCGGCGCGTGGCTCTACCGGTTCGACGAGCCAGGGGTGTACGACGTCTACTGCGGGCCCCACCACGCCTTCGGCATGGCCGGCCGGGTCGTCGTCGGCGACGGCTCCGGGGAGCCGCCGGGCTACGTCGACGACTTCTCGGTGCCCGATGACGCCGAGATCCCGGCGCCGTACAGCCGGCAGATGCTCGAGGGCGAACTCAACGAGTTCAGCCGGCGAAACGGCGACGCCGAGTGGGTCTGGCTGACGCCCCAGGAGGTCCTTGGAACGGACGCGCTCGATCCGGACCGGGTCCGGCAGGCGGGGTCGGTGTCGTTCCAGCGGGTCCGGCGGGAGATCGAGGGGAGCGGGGGCGGTCACGACGCCGGTTCGGACGACGCCGGGACCGACCACGAAAGCGACGGGAACGGCAGCGACGATCACCGCGGATAGGGCCGTTCCCCGGCCCGGATCGGCGGGCTCGCCCGCGCGACCACAGGAGTGATGGCCTCCCCGTCCCTCTCGGGCGACATGGACGCCGAGGGGACGATCCGCGAGCTCGACGAGCGGACCGTCGAGCGCATCGCGGCCGGCGAGGTGGTCGAGCGGCCCGCGTCGGTCGTCAAGGAGCTCGTCGAGAACAGCCTCGACGCCGACGCCTCGCGGGTCGCGGTAACGGTCGAGCGCGGCGGCAAGACCGGCATTCGCGTCAGCGACGACGGGATCGGCATGGACGAGGCCGCGGTCCGCAAGGCCGTCGAGGAACACACCACGAGCAAGATCCGCGACGTCGAGGACCTGGAGTCGGGCGTCGCCACGCTCGGCTTTCGCGGGGAGGCGCTGCACGCCATCGGCGCCGTCTCGCGCATGACGATCGAAACCCGCCCGCGAGGCGGCGTCCCCGACGGGACGTCGGGGGCTCGTGGGACGGAGTCACACGGCGACCGCGGGACGAAACTCGTCGTCGAGGGCGGCGAGGTCACGACCGTCGAACCGACGGGCTGTCCCGAGGGGACGACCATCAGCGTCGAGGACCTGTTTTTCAACGTCCCGGCGCGCCGGAAGTACCTCAAGCAGGACGGCACGGAATTCGCCCACGTCAACACGGTCGTCACCGGCTACGCCCTCGCCAACCCGGACGTCAGCGTGTCGCTGACCCACAACGATCGGGAGACGTTCGCGACGACCGGCCAGGGCGACCTCCAGAGCGCGGTCATGGCCGTCTACGGCCGCGACGTCGCCACGGGCATGGTCCCCATCGACGAGGACAGCGACGGGCGGACCGACCTCCCGGACGGCCCCCTGAACGGCGTGGCCGGGCTGGTCAGCCACCCCGAGACCAACCGGGCGAGCAACGAGTACGTCGCGACGTACGTCA
Organism: Haloarculaceae archaeon; assembly: GCA_042217345.1. Classification (GTDB taxonomy): domain Archaea; phylum Halobacteriota; class Halobacteria; order Halobacteriales; family Haloarculaceae; genus Halorientalis. The sequence continues at coordinate 13,822 of JBDGSW010000068.1, read as the reverse complement.
ACGGCCGGTACGTCCGCTCGTCGACCGTCCGGGACGCGCTGGTCGACGCCTACGGCAACCAGCTGGCCCCCGATCGGTACCCGTTCGCGGTCCTCTTTCTGGACATCCCGGGCGACACCGTGGACGTCAACGTCCACCCCCGGAAGATGGAGGTCCGCTACGCCGACGCCGAGGGCGTCCGCGAGCAGGTCCGGACCGCCGTCGAAGACGCGCTGCTGCGCGAGGGGATCCTCCGCTCGTCGGCGCCGCGTGGCCGCTCGGCGCCCGAGCAGACCGAGATCGCGCCCGAACGCGAGCGCGGGGACGCCGAGGGGGCGACCGACGGGGAGCAAGACCCTACGGCGGCCGAGCGCGCGCCGCCCGAACCCGAGACGCGCAGCGGCGACCCGATCGGTCCCGGGGACGTCCGTGACGTCGGCCAGCGCGAGTCGGCCGTCGATACCACCGACGCCACCGACGCGGCGGCTGACGCCAGCCGTACCGCGACGGACGACGACGCCGTCCACCAGGGCGACGGGCCCGCGAGCGAGACGAGCCCCGAGGCCGACGGAACGGCGCACCGCGAGACGACCGACGGGTCCAGGCCCCCCGCGGTCGAGTCGGGCGCGGCCGGGAGCGCCGCGGGCGATGGGGCGACCGATCCCCACGAGCGCGGCGGGCGGTTCCGCCCGGCCACCGACCAGGCGCGGCTGGGCGACGGCGCGGCCGTCGAGACCGGCGGCGAGTCCTTCGAGCGGCTGCCCGCCATGCGGGTGCTCGGGCAGGTCCACGACACCTACCTGGTCGCCGAGACCGACGCGGGGCTGGTGTTGATCGACCAGCACGCGGCCGACGAGCGGGTCAACTACGAGCGGTTGCGCGAGCGCTTCGCCGGCGAGACCGCGACCCAGGCGCTGGCGGAGCCGGTCGCGCTCTCGCTGACGGCGCGGGAGGCCGCGCTGTTCGAGGAGCACGACGAGGCGCTGGCGCGGCTGGGTTTCCGGGCCGAGCGCGTCGGCGACCGCACCGTCGAGGTGCGGACGGTTCCCGACCTCGTCGCCGAGGCGGCCGGGCCGGAGCTGATCCGGGAGGTGCTGTCGGCGTTCGTGACAGGCGAGGCCGCAGCCGCCGAGACCGTCGACGCCGCGGCCGACGACCTGCTGTCGGATCTGGCGTGTTACCCCTCGATCACGGGCAACACCTCGCTGCGCGAGGGGTCGATCCGCGAGCTGCTCGCGGCGCTGGACGACTGCGAGAACCCGTGGGCCTGTCCGCACGGCCGGCCGGTCGTGATCGAGCTCGACCGCGAGGAGATCGAGGCGCGCTTCGAGCGGGACTACCCCGGCCACGGCGGGCGCGGGGAGTGAGCGGACGCGCCGAGAGACCGCACGCGGGGGCCGACGGCGAGACCGCCCGCCGGCGCGTGCGACAGTTCGGCGTGGGAACCGACCACACGAACTAAGCCCCCCGCATGAGATGGAAGTGATATGACGGATCTGCTGACGTTCGGCGAGACGGCCTTGCGGCTGTCACCGCCGGGGAGCGGGCGCCTGGAGACGACCGATCGACTGGAGGTGTGGGCGACCGGCGCAGAGAGCAACGTCGCGATCGCGGCGAGCCGGCTCGGCGCCGACGTGACCTGGACCTCGAAGCTGGCGGACACGCCGCTGGGGCGGCGCGCGGTGGCCGAGCTGCGCGGCCACGGTCTCACGACCGCGGTGACGTGGGCCGACGATCCCGGGGCCCGCCAGGGGCTGACGTTCTTCGAGCGGGGCAGCGAGCCCCGGGAGAACTTCGTGCTCGACGACCGCCACGGGACGGCCGTCGAGTCGGTCACGCCGGGCGATCTGCCGATGGACGACGTCCAGGCCGCCGAGGCGGTGTTCGTCAGCGGCGAGACGGTCGCGCTCTCGGGGTCGGTCGCCGAGACCGCCCAGGCGGTCCTGCGGGCGGCCGGCGGGACGTCGGTCCTCGGGCTGGACTACCGGGCGGACCTCTGGTCGGCCGACGACGCGCGCGAGCGCCTGACAGAGCTGTTCCCGGCCGTCGACGTGTTCGTCACCAACGAGGACCAGGCCAAGCGCGTGCTCAAGAAGACCGGGGAGGCCCCGGAGATCGCCCACCAGCTCGGCTCTGAGTACGACTTCGAGACCGTCGTCGTCACCAAGTCCGACCGCGGCGCGCTGGTCTGGCACGAGTCGACCATCCACGAGCGCGACGCGGTCGAGACCGACCCCGTCGAGGCGACCGGCCAGCACGACGCCTTCACGGGCGCGTTCCTCGGGCGGCGACTGGCGGGCGACGACATCGCCGGCGCGCTCGCCCACGGCGTGGCCGCGGCGGCGCTCGCGCGGACGATCCCGGGACCGGTGCCGACGGTCAACCCCGGCGAGGTCGAGGCCATCGTCGAGCGTCTCGACGCGGGGGCGCCCGGCGGCGCCGGCGGCCCGCTCCGGTAGCATCAGCGACCAGTCACCGCGGCGACGCTGTCGGCGCCGATTCGAACGTCGTCTGGCGATCGGTTCCTGCCGATCCAGTGACAGCCGATAGAAGTTTATGAGAGTGTTCCGAGAGTTCGACCATGAGCCGAACAAGCACACTCTTCCTGATCGCAGTGGTCGTCCTGGTGACGCTGCCAGCCGGCGCCGCGGCGATGGCGCCCGACGAGGCGGCCGCGTCGTCGGGGTCGCCGGTAACGCTGACGGTCTCCGTGGTCGACCGCGGCGGGGACCCGGTCGGTGGCGCCGAGGTCACGGCCACCTGGGACGGCGACGAGAAGACAGCCACGACCGCCGCCAACGGCAAGGTGTTCGTCGACGTCCCCGCCGGCGCCGACGTGACGCTGACGGTGAAAAGCGACCAGTACGTCCGCAACTTCCCGGTCACGGTGTCCGACGCCTCCCAGCGCGACGTCCGGATCACCGTCGCCGAGAAGGGCAGCGCCCGGATCAGGGTCACCGACGCGGCGGGCGACCCCGTCGGCAACGCCGAGGTGCGGTTGCTACGTGGCGGCGCCTCGCCGGCGCGGGGTACAACCAACGCCAACGGCGTGTTCGAGTCTGGGACGGTCGAGCAGGGCGAGTACGCCGTCCGCGTCGTCAAGCAGGGCTACTACGCCAACCGGACGTCGCTGTCGGTCACCGGCGACGTCTCGAAGACGGTCGCCGTCAGCCGCGGGTCGGTCACCGTCCAGTTCACCGTCAGCGACGACCACTTCGACTCGCCGCGGGCCGTCGAGAACGCGAGCGTCAGGGTCGCCGGCGTGGGGACGGTCCAGACACTCAGCGACGGCGGGAACACCATGAGCGTGCCCGTCAACGGCGTCTACGAGGTCTCGATCACGAAAGGCAACTACACCGAGGCGACGCCGAAGCTCTGGGTCAACGAGCACAAGACGACGCTGAGCGTCGTCATCAACCGCACGCCGAGAGTCAGCGTCGAGGCCGCGAGTAATCGGGTCGTCGTCGGCGAGCCCGACCAGGTCACGGTGACCGACGAGTACGGCGCGCCGGTCGCGAACGCCAGCGTCACGTTCGACGGCGAGCACGTCGGCGAGACCGACGCGGACGGCCAGCTCTCCTTCACGGTCGAGGGCGCGGGCGCCCACGAGGTCGCTGCCACGAAGGGGTCGCTGTCGGCGACGACGACGATCCACGGCTTCGACCCGAACGCGACGACGACCGCGGCCGGCACTGAGGGCACAGGGACGACCGACAGCACCGGCGCCGGCCCCGGGTTCACCGCGCTGGCCGCCCTCGCCGGCGCGCTGGTGGCGCTGGGCGCGCTGGGCGCCCGCCGCTGAATCGCCGACCCTGCCCTGCTGGTTTCTCGCACGTGCGCCTGGATCCCCTGGCAACCATCCTCCGCCAGAGCCGTCGGAACCGCGTTTTATTTGGCCCGACTGCCAATCCCGGGCATGGCCGAGGCCGGCGCAGAGTCGGGCGAGGAACGGGCGCGCGATCTGGGAGCGCTCGCGACGCTGCGATCCGTCCTCGCGCTCGAACGGGACGTGCTCGTGTTGTCGGTCGCGATGTTCGCGTTCAGCCTGGGGTTCCAGATGACGAGCCGGTACGTCCCGCGGTACATGAGCCTGCTCGGCGCGGGCGGGGTCGCGATCGGGCTGTACGGCTCGGTTGGCAACCTCATCGGCGCCGCCTACCCGTACCCCGGCGGCGCGCTCTCCGACCGGGTGGGGTCGCGCACGGCGCTGACGGCGTTCGGCCTCGCGGCGACGGTCGGCTTCCTCGTCTGGCTGGCGGCGCCCGCGTTCGGGACCGTGGTCGTCCCGCCCGTGCACCTGGGACCGATCGACCTCGACCCGATCGTCCTGCCGGTCGGGATCTTCCTGGGGCTGTTTCTGGCCCAGGCCTGGAAGTCGCTGGGTCTGGGCGCGACGTTCGCGGTCGTCAAGCAGGCCGTGCCGCCCGAGCGGCTGGCCACCGGCTTCGCCAGCACCGAGACGGTCCGCCGGCTGGCGTTCCTGCTCGGGCCGCTGACGGCCGCGGCGCTGATCGCCGCGTTCGGCTTCCAGCTGGGGTTCCGGGCGGTACTCGCCATCGCCGCGGCGTTCGGCCTCGCGGCCACGCTGGTCCAGCGCCGCTTCTACGACCCCGGGGGGGACACGGTCGGGAAGTCCTTCGCCGGCGTCTCGCAGATCGTCGCGGACCTGCGGTCGATGCCGTCCGCGCTCCCGCCGCTCCTGGCGGGTGACACGCTGGTCCGATTCGCCAACGGGATGGTCTACGTCTTCACCGTCATCGTCGTCACGGAGTTCCTGTCGGTGAGCGCCACGCTGCCGGTGGTGGGCTACCTCTCGCCGGACGCGCTGTTCGGCGTGTTGCTGGCCGTCGAGATGGTCGTCGCGCTGGTCAGCATGGTCCCGGTCGCGCGGCTCGCTGACCGGGTCGGCCTCAAGCCGGTCGTCGCGCTCGGGTTCGCCGTCTACGCCGTCTTCCCCATCCTGTTGATCAACGCGCCGGCCGACCCCTGGATCGTCGGCCTGCTGTTCGCGTTCTCGGGGCTTCGCTTCGCCGGACTCCCGGCGCACAAGGCGTTGATCGTGGGCCCGGCCGAGCGCGACGCGGGCGGACGCGTCACGGGCGCGTACTACCTCGTCCGCAACGCGCTCACGATCCCGAGCGCCCTCGTGGGCGGCTGGCTCTACACGGCAGTCTCGCCCGGGTTCGCATTCACGGTCGCGACGGGCGTCGGCCTGCTCGGGACGGGGATCTTCCTCGCCTTCGGGAAGCGCTTCGAGGCCTAGCTCACCCGCCGCCGGCGGCGCGGTAGCCGCCGTCGACGAGCAGCCCCTCGCCGGTGATCCAGGACGCCTCGTCGGAGGCCAGAAACAGGATGGCGTCGGCGATCTCCTCGGGTTCGCCCAGGCGCTTGAGCGGGTAGCCTTCCTCCATGCGCTCGCGAGCGGCCTCGGGGTCGTCGTAGCTGGCGAGCATCGTCTGGACGAGCCGCGTGTCGGTAAAGCCCGGACAGACCGTGTTGACGCGGACGCCGTAGGGCCCGGCCTCCGCGGCGATCGCCCGCGAGAAGTTGAGGACCGCGCCCTTCGTCAGCGAGTAGGCGGCGTTCTTCGGCAGGCCGAACACCGACGCCAGCGACCCCACGTTGACGATGGCGCCGTGGCCCTGCTCTTTCATGATCGGCAGCGCCGCCGAGCAGCCGTTCCAGACGCCGTTGACGTTGACGTCGAAGACGAAATCGCGCATCGAGTCGTCGACGTCCTCCATGCTCTGGGGCGGGTGACCCGTCCCCGCGTTGTTGACGACGACGTCCAGGCCCCGGTCCTCGTGGACGGCCTGGATCGTCGCGTCGAATTCGTCGGCCTCGGTGACGTCGAGGCGGTGGGCCTCGGCGCCGCCGGTCTCCTGGTCGGCGATCAGCTCGGCGGTCTCCTCGGCGCTGTCCTCGTCGATGTCGGTGGCGATCACGTACGCCCCTTCCTCGGCACAGCGCAGCGACGTGGCGCGGCCGATCCCCGACCCCGCACCCGTCACGAACACCGTCTTGTCTTCGAGTCGCATGAGGGCAGTGACCGTCCCCCGGGGCATAAAACTACCAGGAGTAGCCAGACGAGCGCCGTCGCTTCCAGTGTATTCGTCGAGCGCCCGTTCTCGAAACAGTGGAAGTGAATCGCGAGTCACTCAGTCGCGTCGACGGAGCGCGATCGCCAGCAGCAGGGCGATCACCCCGAGTCCGGCGGTATAGCCAGGGCCGGCTCCGCTCGTCGTCGCCGTGCCGGAATCGGTCGACCGCGACCGGGGTGGCGCCGTGGTAGTCCCGTCGTCCGGCGTCTCAGTCCCGCTGGCGTCGGTGGTCGCGGGCGTCGCGGTCGTCTCGTCCGAGCCGGACGCCGGCTCGCCGTGAGCGGGTCCGATCGCGAAAGTCGAGAGGCCCGGCGAGACGGCCTCAAACGTGTGGTTGCCGTTCGTCGTTCCCAGGTGGGTCGTCGCGAGCGAGTGCCACTCACCGTCGTGATAGCGGTAGAGGACGACGTCGTCTGGCGCCAGACTGCGATCGGCCAGGCGGCGGTCGCGCACGCGGAAGCGCAGCGACGCGTTTTCGATCTGTTCGTCCGGGACCGAGTGGTCGATCCGGAGGTACCCCAGCGCGGGTCCGTTGGGCGACTCGCCGGCGTCCAATGCCGGCGTGTCGGCGGGCGGGCCGCGGCTGGCCGACGCGTTCACCGTGAAGCCGCTATCCTCAGAGACGGTGAGGTCGAGCCGATCGAGCCCGAGGGCGCCGTCAGCGGCGGCCACGTCGACGGGGAGGCTCGCGGACTCGTTCGGGACCGGGTGGTGAACGGTCACGTTCGCACGGCCCCCGTGACGGTCGACAGCCACCTCGGTCGCGGGCGGCTCGTCGTTCCAATCGGTCGTCTCCGTAAAGTCCGGGCCCAAGTCGATGCCGATACCGACGTCGCTCCCGCCGCTCGAGCCACTGTCGGGTTGGGGAACCAGTTCGATGGTCCCGCTGGAGTAGTGGATGTCGGTGTAGACGTGCATGTCGCCGTCGTCCTCCATCGAGACCTGCATGTTGGTCAGTTGCTGGCCCTGGTACTTACCGGTGAGCTCAGAGGGGTCGGAGATGCCCCAGGCGTCGAGCATCCCCGAAGGGATCGTCGCCTCGTAGAAGCCTGCGTTCTGAGTGGTCCCGTCGGTCTCGTAGTGCGGCCCGGCGACGTCGATCGAGAGGTTCCCGGCGTGGCCGTTCGCGGGTGGGTTGTACATCGGTGGCTTGTAGGCCTGGGCGTCGGTGGTCAGCGTCGCCCCGCGGAAGGCGTCGCGTCGGTTCTGCGGCATCATTCCCAGATCCATCATCGAGAACGAGACCAGCGCGTCGTTCCCGATGGTCGCCGTACCCTTCTGCGTCGGCCACTTGGTGGGGTCGTAGGTTCGGACCCGCTCGTTGCGGAACTGCTGGATCGGGCTGAGTTTCACGTGGACGGTCTTCGAGCCGCTGGGGCCCGTCGTGAACCACTGATCGACGTCGGCGCGCCCCATCAGCCCGCCCGGATCGGCGTTCGAGACGGTGAAGTTGACCCACAGCGGCGTCGACGTGTCGACGTTCCCGTTGACCGAAGTGAGATCGGTCACGCCCGAATTGCCGGCCTCGTGCAGGCTGACGTCGATCATCCCGAACGAGCCCACCTCGGCGTCGACGGCGACGTTCGAGACGTCAGTCCCGTCGGTCGCCGACACCGACGCCCCGCTGACGGACGGACAGGCGCTGCCCTGGAAGTTCACGCAGTCCCAGCCGAACGCGAGCGTCGTGTTCGCCTGGGAGCCGTACCCGTCCGTGTAGTCGTCGACCAGCAGGGCGTACATCGAGTCCGAGGGCCGCTGGGTCTGGAAACTCGAGTAGGATATCTGCGTGGTACCGGAGCCAGAGACCGTCTTCGTCGGCAGCGGCGGATTGAGCCGCACGTGCTGGAAGCCGACGAGGAGCTTCGCGTTCCCGGAGAACCCGCCCGTGTCGTAGTCGACGTCGATCGTCCCGCTGGTCGTCGGGTCGACCGTTCCGGACGTCACCGACACGCTGGCCGGCGACGACGGCGGCCACGACGACTGGACGTTGATTGGCAGCGTCACCGCGTCCGTGTTCGACTGGTCGTCCGTCACGGTCAGCCGGACGGTCTTGTGCCCGGCGCTCGCGAAGGTGTGAGTCACGCGCTTTCCCGAGGCGTCGGCGCTGCCGTCGCCGTCGAAGTCCCAACTGTAGGACTGGATGCTCCCGTCGTCCCTGGAGTCCGAGCCGTCGAAGGTAACGGCGGTGCTCGTGTCCACCAGGTAGGAGCTTGCGTTGGCACAGGCGCCCGGCGCGCCGGCGAACGGCCGATTACAGCTCAACCGCGATCCGAACCCCTTCACCGAGATCGTCGACGTGTCGCTGGCGAGCACGGTGTTCGAGCCCGCCTCGGTCACCTTGAGCGTCACGTCTTCGGTCGACGTCACGGTCCGGGCCGGGATCGGCATCGACCACTGCGGGACGTTCGTCGGCTGGTCCGTGAGCGTGCTTAGCGCGTTCCCCTCGCTGTCGAGCAGCGTGGCGTCGACGTTACCCGCACTCTGGACGTTCCAGCCCACGTTGGTACTCGAACTCGTGTCCGGCGTGATCGTCGCGTCGACGACGTCGGCGCTGTTGGCAGCGCCGACCGAGGTGTTTCCCGCCTGGATCGTTGCGCCGGCCGCAGGGCCGGCGAAGGCCGAAAACGAGATGGTCATCGCGAGTGCGAGCGCCAGGAGTTTCCCCGCCGGGCGCGTCATCGCCCGCCACCCCCGCTGTCGTCGACCCACGGCAACAGCTGCTCGCTCGATTCGTCCGTGTGACGCCCTGTAGACATGACAACACTTGCCGCAACTACGCCCTTAGCTTTTCTCGCTGAAGTATCACTGTTGATAACAGGACGGTGGTTGAGCGCCAGTACCGGTCGATTTCAGCCGGAGAGCGACCGCGAGGCCGCGCAGTTGTTCGGCCCCAGCTCCACCTCGAAGGCCTCGGCGTCGTCGAGGGCCTCGCGGCCGAGGTTGGCGGCGACGATCCGCTCGAAGTTGGCCGGCCGCGGCGGCATGTCCCGCACGACGCCGAGGGCGAACCGCTCGCGCTCCGTCTCGAAGATCGGCAGGCGCTCGCGGAGGTCGCCCAGGCGGGCGACGTACGCGCCGTCGGCCGTCGGTTCGGCGCCCGGGCCGTAGTGACCCGGCGCGACCAGCGTCTGGTCGGGCAGGTCGCCCAGGCGCTCGGTCAGCGACTGGTACAGCTGGCGAGCCAGCGGCGTCGCGCCCTCGGCGCCCGCCTCGAGGTCCGGCCGGGCGACGCTCTCCAGGAACAGGCTGTCGCCCGAGAGCAGCACGTCCCCGACCAGCACGCCCGTCATCCCCGTCGTGTGCCCGGGGAGGTGGATGGCGCGCAGCGTCGCCTCGCCCACCGCGAGCTCCTCGCCGTCGATCACCGTCTCGACGTCGTAGTCGACCCCGCGCTGGACCGAAAAGCGGGGCATCACCGGCGTCGCGTCGGTCGCGGCGGCCAGCTCGCGGAGGCCGCTGACGTGGTCGGCGTGGACGTGCGTGTCGATCACCAGTTCGATCTCGGCCCCCCGATCGTCGGCGTCGGCGGCGTACCGATCGGTGAACGCCCGGAGCGGATCGACGACGGCGGCCTCGCCGTCGTCGACGATCAGGTACGCGAGACAGCCGCTGGCAGGGCGGCGGTACTGGACCACCGTCGCCGGCCCGTCAGTCGGGAGTTCGACCGCCCGGTAGACGCGGGCCCACCCCTCCATGCCGCCGGCGAGGTTGCGAGCGTCGACGCCGACGTCGTTCAGGGTGTCTGCGACTTCAGCGCTGGCCTCGCCGCGTGCGCAGACGACCACGACCTCGCCCGCGCCGTCGATCTCGGCCGCGAGGTCGGCGACGCCGTCACGAACCTTCGCCTGGAGCCACTGTATGTGGGGAATCTGCGTGGCCGTGACGCCGGGTCCCTCGATCCGCCAGGCCTCGAACTCGTCGCGGTCGCGGACGTCGAGCAGCCGGATCGACTCGCCGGCGTCGAGGCGGTCCGCGAGCGTCTCCGGGGAGAGCGCGGCGACGGCCGAGTCGTCGGTCGCGTCCCCGTCGGCCTCGTCGGTCATACTCGAGGGTTGGGGCGCGCGTCGAATAAACGGCCCGCCGCGGCGGCCGGCCCGCGCGGCCGCCGGGAGAGCTAACCGCCTGGCGGGCCAACGGTGGGACATGGACGGACAGGCCCTCCGCGACGGCGTGGCCGCCGACTGCGACGCGGAGCTGTCGCGGCTCGCCTCGGACAAGGTACTGCTCGCGATCACGGGCGCGGACATCGACGACGGGCCGGTCCTGGGGTTCGTCGCCGCGACCGAGCGCGCGCGGGCCGACCTCGCCGGGAACTGGTCCGACGCCGCCGCGGCGTTCGGCGAGATCGCCGCACGGGCGAGCGATCACGTCGAGCGCGTACACGAGGACGCCGCCGGCGACCTGCCGGCCGACGCAGAGTCGTGGTTGCCGGCAGCCGAGGCCGACGACGCAGTCGCGGCCGCGGGCTGGCTCCTCGGGGCAGCGCTCGTGCTCGACGGCGCGTACCTGCAGGGGATCAGCTACTTCGTCAACGAGGCCGACGAGTTCCGGTCGGACCTGTTGCGGGACGTCCGCCGGGCCGTCGACGACGACGGCGACGCCGCGGCCGCGGCCCTCGAGACGCTGTGCGCCGACGACGATGACTGCGAGCGGGCGCGGACGGCCGCCGAGGGCGTGGTGACCGGTACCTACGAGCGGTACGTCGACCGACTCGAGGAGATGGGGCTCGACCCGAGGCCGGTCTGCTGAGTCCGACCGTCGGGGTCGGCGCGTCGATCAGACGCCCTCGGGCGCGTCGGCCTGGAAGGCGGCGACTGCCTCGCGGAAGTCCTCGGGGACGCGCGTGGGTTCGCCGGTATCCTCGTCGACGGCGACGTGCGTGACCGAGCCCTCGACGACCAGCGCGTCGTCGTCGCCGCGGCGGGCCTCGTACGCCCAGGCGATGCTGGACTCGCCGATCGCGGTGACGCGGATGCGGTGGACGAGCCGATCCGCGAAGGTGGCCTGCCCGCGGTAGTTCAGGTCGACGTTGACGACGTGGATGTCCCAGCCGGCGCTCGCGACGTCCTGGTAGCTGTAGCCGATCTCGCGCAGGTACTGCGAGACGGTCTCGTCCTGGTAGGTGACGTAGTTGCCGTAGAAGACGACGTCCTGCTTGTCGGTCTCCTCGAAGCGCACGCGGTTCTCCCAGATGACGGGGGCGTCGTCCATGCGACTGTGGCCGGCGGCCGCCCGGATAACCGTTTCCGGTCAGGCAACCTCGATCGTCTCACGCAGGCGCGCGGTGAACTCCACCTCGGTGATCTCGCCGGCCGCCAGCTGGCGGAACCACTCGGCCTCGGCGACCCAGGAGCCGAGCCGGTTCCCGTCGAGGTCGGTCGCGGTCGCGCGCACGTCGACGGGCTCCCAGCCCTCCTCGCGGAGCTCGCGGAAGACGTTGACCGTCCGGCCCACGTCGGTCTCCGGGACGCCCTCGGTCGCGTGGACGGTCTCGTAGGTGAGGGAAACGGCCTCCTCGCCCCGGTCGAGGTCGGTGACGTAGATGCCGTGGCTGATCAGCCGGTTCTCGATGCGCTCGTAGACGTCCTCGGGCGCGGCCATGCCCGACTCTACGGCCCCTCGCCAGTTGGTCGTTGCGGGCCGGCCGGTCACTCGCGCGGGCAGTCGTACTCCCGGCGCATCGTCTCCGCCAGCTGACCGCCCTTTTCGAGGACGAAGTAGACGACGACGAAGGGGTCGTCGACGGGCCGGAGGACGAACGCCTCGTAGGGCGGCTCGGCGCCGCCCTCGCCGAGCTTCTCGAGCATCGGCTCCATGGTCAGGCGGCCGGTCGACAGGTCCGCGAAGACGTCTGTCTCGCCCTGCTGTTTGGCGACGGTGTAGATCGCCCCGTTGGGCTCGCCGTCGGGGTCGTAGGTGACGTTCGAGTAGATCGGCATGTGCTCGCGCTTGCCCTGCTCGAAGGTGGTGCGGGCCTCCTCGAAGACGTCCGGCACGCCGTCGACGAACGCGAACAGCGTCTCGGTGCGGACGTCGACCTCGGCGAAGGCGGGCGGGCCCTCGGCGCCCCACGACAGCGTCGCGTCGATCAGGTTGCCCGGGCGCAGGCCGGCGACGGTCGACGCGAGCGGCTCGTCGTAGCCCTCGGTGCGGACCGAGAGCGGCTCCTCGCTGCCGCGCTCGACCAGCAGGAGGTCCGGCCCGTCGCGGTCGCTCTCGAAGACGCGGTAGGTCCCGGACTCCGTGGCTGCCATAGCCGAGGGTTCGCGGGCCGCGCCTAAAGTCGCGTGGATCCTGGTCCAGCCGGCAGTCGCTGCGTCGACCCCACAAGGGTCCGTCTGAAACCCGATCCGGACACGCGCTACGAGCTGGTGCGCGCTTCAACCCCACAAGGGTCCGTCTGAAACCCGATCCGGACACGCGCTACGAGCTGGTGCGCGCTTCAACCCCACAAGGGTCCGTCTGAAACCCGGCCTATATCATTCAGCCAGCGGCGGTGTTGGACGCTTCAACCCCACAAGGGTCCGTCTGAAACTGGTAATATCGCCAATATCGGAGCTATCGCTAAGGGCTTCAACCCCACAAGGGTCCGTCTGAAACCGGAGATCGTCCTCACCGAGAAAGAGCGTTGCTCCGAGCTTCAACCCCACAAGGGTCCGTCTGAAACGGCCACCGGTCGCCTCTTCCGGCGGTTGCTGGACACGCTTCAACCCCACAAGGGTCCGTCTGAAACCGGGTGAGTAAGTTGCTCACCGGTCGTCACCTCCCGGCTTCAACCCCACAAGGGTCCGTCTGAAACTCGACGAGCTGCGCGAGGAGACCGACGGCGAGTGCTTCAACCCCACAAGGGTCCGTCTGAAACCGTCTATGGTACCCTCGCCAAGCACCTTTGCACGAAGCTTCAACCCCACAAGGGTCCGTCTGAAACTTCGCTTTCGGCGTCGTCCGGCCGCTCAACACCATGCTTCAACCCCACAAGGGTCCGTCTGAAACCCAACGTTAGTATATCCTTGGCTCGTCATTTGTTAGGCTTCAACCCCACAAGGGTCCGTCTGAAACTCCCCGCACGCCATGGAGGGCCGGACCTACGTCATGCTTCAACCCCACAAGGGTCCGTCTGAAACGACGCCCCGGATAGGTCGTTGTGGCTCGCGACGTGCTCGCTTCAACCCCACAAGGGTCCGTCTGAAACTCGGACGGGTCGATCGACATGACGGGCCTCCCGGCGCTTCAACCCCACAAGGGTCCGTCTGAAACGACGTCGCCGGCGCGAGTGCCCGCGTTCACATGGAGCTTCAACCCCACAAGGGTCCGTCTGAAACCCTGGAGGCGAGCCGTGTGGTCCGGGTGTGTCGGATCGCTTCAACCCCACAAGGGTCCGTCTGAAACGGCCGGGTACTGGCGGGCGACCGAGCCCTCGGGCGAGTCGCTTCAACCCCACAAGGGTCCGTCTGAAACCTCGTCGACGGCGGGGACCGCGTCACGATCGCGTCGCTTCAACCCCACAAGGGTCCGTCTGAAACTCGGACGGGTCGATCGACATGACGGGCCTCCCGGCGCTTCAACCCCACAAGGGTCCGTCTGAAACCACGTCGTCTGGGTCCGCGCCGCCCTGCGTAGCGCTTCAACCCCACAAGGGTCCGTCTGAAACCGTCGACGAGGGGCAGCAGCCCGCGCCCGACGTCCTGCTTCAACCCCACAAGGGTCCGTCTGAAACGCCGTAGAGCGGCGCGTAGAGTCCC
>JBDGSW010000138.1:1736-38875 GCA_042217345.1 Haloarculaceae archaeon | reverse complement strand
TCATATTGCCCTCTCGAGGCAATGACCGGGGTTCAAATCCCCGTCGGAGCACTTCTGTCGCTCGCTACTCGCGAGCGACGACTGCAACTGCGGGATTTGAACCCTGGAAGTCGCAGCGCGAACGAAGTGAGCGACCGTCTTCCTCTGGTTAATCCCCGTCGGAGCACTTCTGTCGCTCGCTACTCGCGAGCGACGACTGCATTTGGAGATTTGGGCAAGCGAGTCCCAGCGCCTAGAGGTCCGGAAGGAAGTCCTGCTGGACGTCCCCCTCGAACTCGCCCGCGGCGACGTCGTGCGAGAGCGTCCCGATGCCTTCGATCTCGACTTCGACGGTGTCGCCGTCAGACACAGGCCCGACGCCGGCGGGCGTGCCCGTCAGGATCACGTCGCCGGGTTCCAGCGTGAGGTAGGACGTGATCTCTTCGATCAGTTCCGGGATCGAAAAGAGCAGGTTGTCGATGGACGAGGACTGTCTGGTCTCGCCGTTGACGCGGACTTCGATCGTCGCGTCGTCGGGGACTTCCTCGGGCGTGGCCAAAACGGGGCCCATGGGCGCGGCGTCGTCGAAGGTCTTCCCGCGGATCCAGTTCTGCTCGCTGCGCTGGTCGTCGCGGTTCGAGAGGTCGTCGACGCAGGTGTAGCCGGCGATGACGTCCTCGGCGCGATCGGCCGAGACGTTCCGACACTGCGAGCCGACGACGACGCCGAGTTCGCCCTCGTAATCGATCCGCTTGTCCGCGGGGAGCTCGACGGTCGAACCGGGGGCGGCGACCGCGTTGGGAAACTTCGCGAACAGCAGCGGCCGCTCCGGGATCTCCGAGTCCGTCTCCGCGGCGTGATCCGAGTAGTTCAGGCCCACGCAGACGAGCTTCGAGGGGTCTGTCGGAGGCCGAACTGTCACCGCCTCGAGCGAGTACTCCCGGCCGGCGGCGCTGATCAGGTCGCCCTCCAGTCGCCCCACGCGTTCGTGCCCCGCCGGATCCAGGAATCGAATCCGCTTCATGCGATGCCTTCAGATTTTCCGGGAAAAAGCGTTCCGGCCGGCCGTGGTCCCGACCACTTAACTGACAGCTGGTCACAACTCGTGGGCGATCGCTGATCATACCTGTGGCAGATCGCCTCTATCTGTCTGAGATAGAACCTGACGAGCCGTCCCGCAATACACTTATTCGGATTCGCCCGCCATGTTTCGTGGTACGCCATGGTGGATGTTAACATAGAAGTCCTTCATCGCGGGGGCCTCGAGTGTGACCTCAACTACCTGATCGAGGGCAACACCCTCGGGACACACGACGAGCCGAACCCCGACACGGACTACGTCGAGATCCCCGTCTGGAACCTCGTGATCGATCACCCGGAGGGGACGATCCTGTGGGACACGGGCAATCACGAGGAGGCGCTGGACGGCCACTGGCCGGAGGGGTTGAAACAGGCGTTCTATCCCCACGACGTGCGTGAACACGCACTCGAGGACGACCTCGAGGAAGCCGGGTACAGCATCAACGACATCGATTACGTGTTTCAGACGCATCTGCATCTGGACCACGCCGGTGGGTTGCACCACTTCGACGGGACGGACGTCCCCGTGTTCGTCCACGAGGAGGAGGTGAAGTTCGCCTACTACTCGGCGAAGACGCCCAAGGGCAGCGGCGCGTACGTCCTCGGTGACTTCGACCACGACCTCAACTGGCAGATCCTCCACCGGGACCGGGAGACCCACTTCGAGGACGTCGAGTTCATCCGCCTGCCCGGACACACCCCGGGGCTCACCGGGACGATGATCCACGTCGACGGGACGGGCACCGTCGTCTTCGCCGGAGACGAGATCTACCAGAGCGAGAACTTCGAGTCGGAGACGCCGCTCGGCGCCGGGTTGCTCTGGAGTCACCAACACTGGTTCGAGAGCCTCCAGCGGCTGAAAGAACTCGAACGCGAACACGACGCGGAGGTCGTCTACGGCCACGACCCCGAACAGTTCGAACTGATCAAGGGTGGCTGGTAGCGATGGCGTACGAGCGATCGGTCTCGGCCGCGGAACACGAACTGTCGCCGGAAACCGTCTGGAACATCCAGATGCCCGAACTCCGGGTCGGACGGAACGCGACCGACGAACTGGGCCACCAGTTGCGGAGTCTCGGCATCGAGGGGGGCGCACACGGCCTCGTCGTCACCGACGAGAATCTCGTCAGTCTCGGCCACGCCGATCGGGTGCAGGAGGCCCTGCTCGACGCGGGGTTCGAGGTGGACGTCTACGACCGTTCGGAGCGCGAACCGTCCGTCGAGGCGACCGAGTCGGCCGTCTCCTTCGTGCGCGACGAGATGGGTGAGGACGGCTACGACTTCTACGTCGGCCTCGGCGGCGGCAGCTGCATGGACACCGCCAAGGTAGCGCGCGCCGTCGTGGCCAACGGCGGTAGCCCGCTCGACTACATCGCGGAGCCGACCGGCGACGGCCAGCCGCTGGCGACCTCTGGGAAACCGCTGATCCTCATGCCGACGACGGCGGGGACCGGCGCCGAGATCTCCCCGGTCGCCATCCTCTCGGTTCCGGAAAAGCAGATCAAGGAGGGAATCTCGAGCGAACACGTCCGGGCTGACGCCGCGGTGCTCGATCCGACGCTGACGACGACGCTCCCGCCCGAGCTGACCGCCAAGACCGCGATGGACGCACTCGGGCACGCCATCGAGGGGTACACGACCCACCGGTACGACTCCCTGATGCGGGCGTCCGATCCCAGCCAGCGTCCCGTCTACGCCGGCCGAACGCCGCTGACGGAGATGTTCTCGGAGAAGGCGATCGACCTGCTGTCCTCGAACGTCCGGCGGGCCGTCCACAACGGTGACGACCTCGACGCTCGGGAGCACATGCTCCAGGGGGCGTTGTTCGGCGCGATCGCCGGGCTGACGGCAGGCGCGAGTCTCTGCCACGCGATGGCCTATCCCGTCGGGAACCGCTATCACACGAATCACGGTGAGACGATAGCGGCGCTCACGCCCGCGAGCACCATCGACTACAACGCCGCCAGCGATCCGGCCCGGTTCGCCGACCTCGCGGAGATGTTCGGCGTCGACACGACCGGCATGACCGACAGCGCCGCTGCCGACGCGCTGAAACAGCAGTACGTCCAGCTCCAGCGGGATCTCAACGTGTTGCCCAGCGGCCTGAACGAACTCGCCGACATCACCGAGGACGACGTCGACTGGCTCGCGAAACAGACGGTCGACACCCAGGCTCGACTCCTGCGCTGCAACCCCCGGCCGGTGACAGAGTCGGACGTCCACGACATCTTCCTCGACGCGCTCTACAACTGGGAGGCGTGACGGAACGCCCGCCCGTGCCAGCCGGGCCGCCAACGGCCCGCTGATCGAACTCGTCGACGGTGCGAGCTGGGTCCCATCCGGCCCCTGCAATTCGAGAAGCGCCGACGAGCGAAATTCGCCGGAAAGCAGCGTATCGCTGCGGCGCAAACCCTGGCGCATCTCGGGAGCGCCTGTAGGGTACCGGTCGGCGTTGGTGGTGCGAATTCGAAAGGCGTTGGTCCAGTCCCGTGTTCGGTAGGTGTTCGATACGAGTGCGGCGGTGATGGTGAGGCGGCTTCTGGTCGCTCGCCAGCAATTGCTCCGTCGTCCATCACGACAGGTGACTCACGAAAATTAACAACCACCCCGTGAGAACGGACCGAGCAGATGAACGTCGATCGGCAGCACTGCGGGCGCACACGATCACCCGCAGTCCGTGCGGTTCAGAGGACGGTGGTCGTCTGATCGCCTCGGTCGTCCGGCGGCCGGCCGGACAGCTCGCGGCCCCGCGGCGCATCCGTGTGCCTTCCGCGTCTGCGGCAGTCACGACCGAGCGCTCCCCGCTGTCGGGATCGAGATCCACCGGGTGCACACGTCGATCATGAAACGAGGGAGCCTCCTGCGCAAGGAACTCGACTGGAGCCGCCACCGACTGGCGACGGTCGTGGCGGTGTTCGTCGTCCTCCCGGCGGTGTTCGCCACGGGGACGGTGTTCTTCCAGCAGTCGCTGCCGGAGCACTCGCCGGTGGCCGTCGTCCCGCAGAACGAGCGTGTGAGCCAGGACGACCTGGCCGTCGTCCAGGGGTCGCTGGCGTTCGTCTCCGACCCGACGATCGTCGACTCCAGCGACGCGGCGTTCCGGCAACTCGACCGCGAGGAGGTCTACGCCGTCGTCGCGGTGCCACCGAACCTGACCGCCGCCGACGCCAACGCCACGGTCGACGTCTACGTCTCCGGCGGCGTCAGCATCTATCGGCTCCCGTCGCGAGCGCTGACGGCGGTACTGGGCTCCTCATTCGACGGGGCGGTCCGCGGGCACGTCACGGCCGAACGTCACTTCGTCGGTCGCGAGCAGTCGCTGTCGGCGTATCTGCTTCCCACCTTCCTCATGGTGGTGGTCATGCTGCTCGCGTTCACGTTCGTCCCCTACACCCTGACTGCCGAGTCGTCGGTCTACGACCGCCTGCGAGTCAAGACGACGATGACGCGGGTGGTCGGCGCTAAGCTCGCGTTCTTCCCAGCCCTGGTCGTCGCGAGCGTGCTCACCGCGTACGCGGTCGGGGTGGCGCTGGGCTACCCGCTGGAACCGCCGTCGATCGGTATGGTCGCCGTCTATCTGGGGGTGTTCGTCGGACTCGCCGCGCTGGCGACGGCCGTGATGTTCCTCACGGGGCTGGGCACCCTCGGCCGGATCGCGAACGCGGCCGCGTTCATCGCCTTGCTCCCGCTGTCGAACCTCGTGTACCCCGTGGGCTTTTTCTCGCCGCTGAGCCGGGCCGTCGCGCGCGCGAACCCGGTGCACTACGCGATGATCGTCGCCCGGTCGCTGCTGTTGAAGGACGTCTCGGTGGGACTGTTCGCCAACTGGCTGGGGTGGCTGGCGCTGTGGCTCGTCGGCTCGCTGGCCGTCTTGCGTCTGTCCGTCGCCTACTACGAGTACACCAGATGACCCGACCGATCACCGTCACAGACCTGCGGAAGTCCTACGGGAAAGCGACCGCGCTCGACTCGGTATCGCTGTCGTTCGAGCCCGGGACGATCACGGGACTGGTCGGCCCGAACGGCTCGGGCAAGACCACCCTGTTTCGCCTCCTGCTGGGACTGACCCGACCCGACGCCGGGACGGTCTCGCTGCCGGACGTCCCCGTCGGCTGCGTCTTCCAGGAGCCGCAGTTCTTCGGCGACCTGACCGTGGACGAGAACCTGCGGGTGTTCGGGCAGCTGACCGACGCCGATCCCTCGTGGCGCGACGAACTGCGCGAGCGCTGCGGGCTCGATCCGGTCGTACTCCGCCGCGCGGATTCGATCTCCGCGGGCTTCGCCAAGCGCCTCGACGTCGCGCTCGCGCTGATCGACCGCCCCGGCGTGGTGCTGCTGGACGAACCGTTCGCCGACGTCGACGGTGCACACCGCGAGCGAGTGCGGGACCTCCTGGCCGAGTACGCCACCGGCGACCGGATCATGGTAGTGGCCTCCCACCAGTTCGACGTCGTGGCGTCGCTGCTCGACGGGGTCGCGGTGCTCGCCGACGGCCGGGTGCTGAGAACGGAATCGATCGACGCCGTCGGATCGACCGGCGACGACGTCGCGACGTTCTACCGGTCGGTGCTTTCCGACCGAGACTGAGGCCCTGGGTGCCCGCGTCCCGTGACCGTCACCGCCAGTTGAACCACTGGCGGAACGCCGATCTGATGTCGAGGTGGCGCTTGGCCATGATGACGGTCGTCTCGGTCTGGATCCCGACTTCCTCGGGGATGGCGCCGAAGACGACCTGCTGGAGCAGCCCCTCGCGGGCCGCGCCGATCACCGTGAGGTCGTGGGCGTTGGCCGCCTCGACGAGCGTCTCGACGACTTCGCCCTCCAGGACCTCGGTCTCGACGTCGACGCCTTCGCCGATCTGGTCGGCCGCGCGGTCGAGGTACTCCTGGGCGTCCTCGCGAGTGTCGCTGTCTGCGCCGGGCTCGACGACCTGGACGACGCGGGCGGTCGCGCCCTCCGAGCAGGCGACGGCGCCCGCCACTTCGGCGGCGAGTTCGGCGTGGGGACCGCCCGCCGTCGGCACCAGGATCGAGTCGACGCCGCCGTCGGGCTCGCTGCTGAGTTTCTCGACGAGCACGTCCGAGGAGGCGTTCGTGACGACCTCGTCGACGTTGCTGCCGAGGATGATGTCGCGGCGGTAGCCGCGCCCGCGCCAGCCCATCAGGAGGGCGTCGCTGTCCTCCTGTTCGATCGTGTTGAGGATCGCGGTGTCGACGCTGTGGCCGATCCGGATGGTCCCGCTGACGGGGACGTCCCGGTCGGCGGCGACGTCGATCGCCTGGTTGATGGTCTCGCGCTGGTCGTCGATGTACTCCTGGATGAAGTCCAGTCCCTGGTCGAGGGGCGTCTGCTGGGGGACGGTGACGACCGAGAGCACGAGGATCTCCCCGTCCTCGTCCTCGGCGATGTCGAGGGCGGTGTTCATCAGCCGCTCGACGCTCGCGGGGTTGGCGATCGGCACGACGAGCTGGTAGGGGCGCTCGGCCGGCGTCTCGTGGGAGATGACCGTCGGTGTCTCGCGCTCGAGCTGTTTGACCTCGCGGTCCTCGGTGTAGCTGTAGTAGACGGCGATACCCAGCAGGAACCAGACGGCCATCGTCACGAGCGCCACGAACCCCTGGGAGTTCTCCCCGGACAGGCCGGGCTGCAGGCCCAGCGACCACAGCAGGAACGGCGCCAGCAGCAGCTGAAAGAGGATGCCCAGGATCGGCGGGATCGGCATGAACGGAATCTGGAACGGCCGGTCCAGGTCGGGTCGGTTGCGCCGCATGGCGATCGCAGCCACGTTGACCATCGAGAACAGCAGGATGAACATGACGCTGGAGGAGGCGGCCACGCTCTCGATCGGCAGGGTGAGCGCCATCAGCGCGATGATCCCACCGGAGATGATGATGGCCACGTAGGGCGCGCGCGTCTCGGGGTGAATCGACGCGAGGTTGTCGGGCAGACGCGCGTCGCGGCTCATCGAGAACGCGATCCGGCTGGAGGCGTACAGCGTCGCGTTCAGCGCCGACATCGTCGCGGCCAGGCCGGCGACCAACAGCAGCCCCATGCCGTAGGGGACGAACTGCGCCGCCGCCTGGATGATTCCCAGTTCACCGAGGTTCCCGAGTAGCTCCCAGCCTGGGACCGCGCCCGGAACGCTCCCACCCATACCAGCCTGCGTCAGGAGCGTCTGAGTGACGTCGATGCCGCCGATGGCGGCGAAGGCCACCAGGATGTAGATCGGGATGATGACGGCGATCGAGTAGAAGATCGCCTTGGGGATGTTCGTGCCCGGATCGATCACCTCCTCGCCGGACTGGACGATGATGTCGTAGCCCTCGAACGCGACGTAGGTGAACCCCATCGCCGCGAGGATCCCGACGACGCCGTTGGGGGCGAACGACGGGCTGCCGAAGAACGTCGTCGGCCAGTGGGGCTGTTTGACCGTCGCCAGGATACCGAACAGCACGAACACGCCCAGGATGATCACCTTCGCCGACGTGACGACGATTCCGATCTTACCGGTCTCCTCGGCACCGCGGTAGTTGATGTACGAGAAGAACCCGACCACGATCGCCGCCAGCAGCTTCTCGATCAGCGGTCGCGTCAGGAAACCGAACAGGGCGAAGTCGTGGGGGAGGCCGGCGAACACGACGATGAACTCGGTGAGGAACACGCCGAAGGTGACCGCGTACAGCGCGCACGCGACCGCCTGGGCGAACCAGTTCGTCCAGCCAGTGAAAAAGCCCCACGGACGCGGGATGGCCTCAGTGACCCAGTTGTACGCCCCGCCGGATCGCGGGAATGCCGACCCCAGTTCCGCGTAGCTCATCGCGGTCAACGACGCGACCAATCCGTTCAACAGGAACGCCACGAGCAACGCGGGGCCCGCCAACCCGGCCGCGAAGCCGGTCAGCGCGAACACCCCGGCACCGATCATCGCCCCGATACCGATGAACGTGATGCCGTACAACCCCATGTCACGCGACAGCTCCGTTTCGACGTCGGATTCTACCCCTGACGTATCGGCCGCGCCCTCTTCGCTCATTGTCCGGTCTATCTCCTACGCGCGCCAAAAATCCTGTTACATAGCGGCGCGCACGCGAGGCCGACAACACGCCCGCCGGCGCGCGCTGCCGGATCCGGACCGGTAAGCCCAATCCGGTCGAGCCCGCAGGCACCAGCATGAGCGAGAGCGCCGCACCGACGGCTTCGGGCAGACGGACCGTCGGCGCCATCGTCGCGTCCGCCCTGGTCATCGCCGCGGGCTTTGGCTACGTCGTCGGGACCGTCCTGCGCAACGACGCCCCGGGCATCGGCCTGCTCGGCTTCGAGTTCAGCCCCACGCCCCTGAACATGGCAGCCTACGGCTTCCTCGCTATGTTTTTGATCTTCGCCGTGATCTACGCGCTGCTGGCCGTCGTCTCGAAGTACGACGCCGACGCGGTCGAGTGACCGCGCCCCGGACCGGACTTTAGGGCCTGGCAGGCCAAGCGGTCCTTGTTCGCGTCGGTCGGCTCTCGACGGCGCCGCTCCCGACGCCTCCCACCACAGCCATGGCAGGCCAACTTCTCCGCGTCGTCGGCTATACGCTCGTGCCGGTGGCGGCCGCGCTGGTCGGCGGCGTCGTCGCCGTCGTCCGCCCCCCGGGGCCCCGTGCCCGAAGCTACGTCCAGCACTTCGCCGCGGGCGTCGTCTTCGCGGCGGTCGCCGCCGAGGTCCTTCCGGACGTCCACGACCGGGCGCCGGCCGTCGTCGTCGCCGGCTTCGCGATCGGCGTCGCGACGATGCTCGTCGTCCAGCGCGTCGGTGAGGAACTGGGCGGGCACGGCTCCGACGCCGCCGCGGGTGGCGTCCTCGGGCTGTTGGTGACGGTCGCCATCGACCTGTTCATCGACGGGTTCCTCGTGGGGGCGGCCTTCGCCGTCGGCACCAGCGAGGGGTTCGTCGTCACCGTCGCGCTCACCCTGGAGGTCCTGTTCCTGGGGCTGTCGATCGTCGCGGCGATGGCCGACGACGCCGCGACCGCCCGCAAACTCGGGACGGTCGCGGGCGTGGGGCTCGTGCTGCTCGCCGGGGCCGTCGTGGGGACGCTCTTTCTCGGCGTCGTCCCGCGCTGGGGGCTGACGGCCGTGCTGGCGTTCGGCGCCGCGTCGCTGCTGTATCTCGTCACCGAGGAACTGCTCGTCGAGGCCCACGAGGTCCCCCAGTCGCTGGGCGGCGTGACCGCGTTCTTCCTGGGGTTCATCGTCCTGTTCGTCCTCGACATGCTGTGAGCGCGGGCGGCGCCACCCGTCCGCGGTCGGCCCACCGAACCTGTCAGCGAACACGATGGCCGAATGAGCTAACAGCGGCGCTTATGGGGGCGTAGCTGCTTGGGTGGGGTGATGGCAGACCCCCGCGACGGGTTCCTGAAGGCGTCCTGGGTGAACGTCTCCTCCAACGGGCTGAAGATCCTCGTCGAGGGCGTGCTCGGGCTCGTCTCGGGCAGCATCGCGCTCACGGCCGACGCCGCCCACTCCATCGCGGACCTCCTCGCGAGCGTCGTCGTGCTGGTGTGGGGCCGGTTCGTCTACGACGACCCAGACGAGACCCACCCGCACGGCCACGACCGCATCGAGCCGCTGACGGCGCTGTTCGTCGGGACCGTCCTCGTCCTCCTGGGCCTGAAACTGCTGTGGGACGCCGGCCACTCGCTGGTCGGCGAGCCCACCGCCCGATTCAGCTGGCTGCTGCTCGCCGGGCTGGCGTTCGCGTTCGCCGACCGCTACGCCTGCTACTGGTACACCCGCCTGAAGAACCGCGAGCTGGACTCGCCGAGCCTGCGGGCGCTGGCGGCCGACAGCCGCAACGATCTGTACACGACGCTCGCGGCGGTCGTCGGCGTCGGGGGCATGGCCGCGGGCTACCCGATCATGGACCCGCTGGCCGGCGGGCTCGTCTCCGTGTTGGTCATCTACCAGGGCGTCGAGGTCGCCCGCGAGAACATCCGCTATCTGGCCGACAGCGCGCCGCCGGCCGCCGAGCAGACGCGGATCAAAGACCGCATCCGCGACCACCCGGCGGTCCACGGTGTCCACGACTTCGTCGCGTACTACTCCGGCCAGCAGATCGAAGTCGAGTTCCACGCGGAGGTCGACCGCGACCACACCCTCGAGGAGGCCCACGAGATCGAGTCCGACCTCCGCAAGCGCGTCCGCGAGATCGAACCCGTCTCGGACGTCCACGTCCACCTCGACCCCTCCGGGCTGGGCGAGTGGAAGGACGCCACCGACCCCGAGACGGACCCGTCGGTCTGACCCCGCTGGCCGTCTACGCCACCCGGTCCCAGAGACGGACCCAGTCGACGATCATCGCCTCGCCCCAGGGCTCGTCGCGCGGCGCCCGCCCGATCTTGTCGACGTTGAGAGAGAACATCAGGTAAAACGGCGCGCCGTGTTCCATCGCACGGGTCATCGTCGGCTCGAGCCAGACCTTGATCGGCCGCCCGTCGACGTAGTGGACGACGCGGTCTCGGCGCCACTCGACGCCGTAAACGTGGAACCGGTCGGTCACCGGCGTCGGGTAGTCGACGGTCGCACCGACGTTCCGGTGGGTGCTCGCGTCGCCCGTCCGCGTGGACTCCGCGTAGTGGAGGTGGTGGTGGGTCCGGTGGGTGTCGTCCCAGCCGCTGCCGTCCTGCCAGACCTCCACGACGTCGATCTCCGGCGGCCAGGCCTCGCTGTTGGGCTTGGCCCAGAACGCGTTCAGAAAGCCCTGTCGTTCGGCGAACACCACCCGAGCTTCGAGGTACGACCCCGGGCCGAACGTGACCTTGTTCCTGGTGTTGACGACGCCGGCGCGGATCGCGTCGCCGTCGTGGGTTCCCGACAACCGGAGCTGATCGTCGCGGAGCTCGACGTTCTCGGCGACGGCTCGCGTCGGGCTCTTGGACGTCCTGGTCCCCCACCCCCACCCGACGTCCCAGGCGTCGGAATCGAGCGAGCCCTCACGGAATTGGTCCTCGAAGCGCAATCGCCAGTTTCCTCCGGGCGGCGGGTGGCCCGATTGCTCGGAGTGGTCGCCGTCACCCTGCAAGCGATCGGTCGCGTACCAGACGCCGCCGGCAACCGCGGCGCCCCCGCCAGCGAGTTTGAGATACGTGCGCCGATTCATCGTGTTCGAGTCGACAACCGCTCGCGGCTCGCGACGGCACGTCGGGCCAACCGATCCCAAGAGCGGACCCGCAGTGGCGGGTTGCCGACGCGTCGGTTGGACCCGCCGGCAGAAGAGTAGTCACTGCTTTGTGCCTCGTCGGCACGGTGGCGGATCGGTAACCCGGCGTTACGTGCGGCCGGCAGCGGGACTTGCCCGGACGGCGCGGGGACCGGTCGCCGAACGCGATTGGAGCGGATCAGTCCGTCAGGTCGACGACGTCGCCGTCGATGGTCGTCCGAACGTCGCCGCCGAACGTCGAGACGTCGACGACGTCGCCGCCGACGACCCAGTAAGCGTCGGCGCCGCCCGCGAGCTGGCCGTAGGCCTTCCCGTCGCCGAGCTGGTCGCCGTCGTCCTTGGACCCGGCGGGGACGCTGGCGCCGAGGAGCCGGCCGGTCGTCTCGACGATGTAGGAGACGGTGCCGTCGACGCCGGCGGCGGGTTCGACGACGAGCCGGTTGACTCGCGAGCCGTTGATCGTGACGGCCGCGGTGCCGTCGACCGACAGGCCGGTGACGGCACCGCTGAACCGGTAGGTGTCGGACCCGCCGCCGACGGCCCCCGTGGCCGTCGACGCGGTGTAGGAGTCCTCGCTAGTGATCGAGTCGGTCGCGGCGAGGCTGTCGTTGACTGACAGGGAGTAGGAGGCGACGCCCGAGGAGACCGAGCCGTCGATCGTGATGTCGTTCGGGTAGTTCTCGGGTTGGGTCGGGCCGGCGGTCGTCGGATCGACGAGCGTGTCTGGGTCGACGTACTCGTTGTCGACGAACACGTCGATGTCCCCCTCGTAGCTGAAGTCGGTGATCTCGCCGCGGTACCAGAACCCGGGCAGGTGCAGCGTCCGGTCGACCGTCCCGCCGCCGGTGAGACCGTCGTCGGCGATCCAGTAGTCGGCGGTCTGGCCGCTGTTGTCGTAGTGGACGTCCCCGCCGCTGACCTGGAATGCGAACGTCGCGGACGACCCTCGGCTCCCCGACCGAACCCACAGGTAGTGCTGTGGGAGCGTGTCCGTCGAACCGCCCGTCGACGAGCTGTCGGTCGTGGTCGTGGTTGTCGTCGTGGTCGTCGTGGTCGTCGTATCGGTGGCCGTCGTCTCGTCCGTGGTCGTGCTATCGGTGGGCGTGGAGCTGCTGTCCGTGGTCGTGTCGGTCGGCGTGGAGGTGCTGTCCGTGGTCGTGTCGGTCGGCGTGGAGGTGGCGGTGTCCGCGTTGCCGCTACCGGGCGTGTAGTCGTAGGCGCGGACCCAGTCGACCGCCATCTCCTCGGGCCAGGGCTCCGAGCGGTCGGCCGTCCCGACGCGGTCGACGTGGATGTTCAGCATCATGTAGAACGGCGCGCCGTTACGCAGTGCCGCCATCGCCGTGGTGTTGCGGCTCTCGCCCACCTTCTGGCCGTCGAAGTAGAACTCGACGTGGTCGTCCATCCACTTGCAGCCGTAGACGTGGAAGTCCCGGGTCAGGTCCATTCCAGTGCGGTAGTGGGTCGGGTCGGCCTGGTGCGTGGACCCGTCGCCGGGACGGGTCGACGACGAATAGTGAATGTTGTAGTTCGCGGTGGTCCAGTCGTCGGACCCTGAGCCGTCCTCGAACAGTTCGAGGAAGTCGATCTCGGGGGGCCAGGCCTCGCTGTTGGGCTTGGACCAGAACGCCGGAAGGAACCCGGTGCGCTTGGGCGGCTTGATTCGCGCCTCGAAGTACGTCCCCGGCCCGAACGTGTGGAGGTTCTTCGTGTTGACGGCGCCCGCGAGCACCTCACCGTCGTGGGACGCCGAGAGTCGGAGCTTGCCGTCCGAGACTGTCACGTGATCCGGTGAGATGCTCTCCGAGGAGTTGCTGGTGAGCATCCCCCAGCCGAAGCCGACGTCCCACTTCGATCCGTCGAGGCTCCCGCCATCGAACGTGTCCTCGAACGCGAGCGTCCAGTCCGAGGGGTTCGGTGGCCCAGCGTCGCCGGACGCGGCCGCCGCGGCGCCCACGCCACCGAGACCGCCGAGGACGGCCGCGCCCGCACCCGCGAGCTTGAGGTACCCGCGCCTGTCGAGCGGTCCGCGAGCCGCCTCGTCCTCACCGCCTGCGTCCCGGCTACTGCCTGCTAACTCTCGATCACTGCCATTCTTAGTTGCGTGGTGGTCGTCAGTCACACCACGATCATCAGATAATATATAAAAGTAATTTTGTGCGTCGTGTGTTCATGTGGGTTCAGTTAGCTTCATTTGATCAGTGTTACACACATTTACGTACCAGATACTAACAAAGCAGTACGGGAGCACGACTTCTATACGTCCATTCTACGTATGTATGGTGAAGAATGGGAATCGATGAGTGCGGGTTACTAACGCGGATGTGTGCGAATCATCGACGGCGCGAAACAGCAAGCTGACGCCGTGGACGCGACCTCAGAACTCCCAGGTGAGCCGCTCGAGGTCGCCCCGGGAGCCGACGATTCTGCGGGGGTGGGGGCCGTACCACCAGCCGTACAGCATCGTCCGTCGCGACTTGATACGGGCGATCGTGTCGCCGTCGACGACGGCCCGTGCCGCGAGTATCTCGTCGCGGTCGCGGAGCAGCCGTCGATAGACGGTCGCGATCGAGGTGGCGCGCCGGGTCAGGACGCCGAGGTACGCCGTGTAGAGCAGCGTCGTGAAAAGCAGGTACCGCCAGGGGAGGTTCCGCGCGGCGATGCGGATGCGGTTCTCGACGAGTCGCTCTTTGGTCTCGCGGTCCGACCGCCGACCGTCCTGGGACTTCTTGTGGTAAACGACCAACGAGGGGTCGTACAGGACGTCGTAGCCAGCGTCGTGGACGCGCAGCGAGAGGTCCATCTCCTCGAGGCCGTAGACGAAGCGATCCGGATACAGCCCGGCGGCTTCGAGGGTCTCGCGCCTGAATGCGGTGCCGACGCCGACGAAGTTCGTCGCCCGGTAGCTGTCGTCCATGGTCAGGTCGAACGCCGGAGGGTCGGGGATCTCTCCCGGCTTGCGCTCGCCGGTGTAGAAGTTCCGGCTCTGGAACGCCAGGATCCCCACGTCCTCGTGGTCGTCGAACAACTCGACGACGCGCTCGGTCGCGCCCTGGTCCGCGAGGACGGCGTCGTCGTCCAGTTGCACGACGATGTCCCCGGACGCTTTCCGCAGCGCGACGTTCTTCGATCCGGGCGCCCCCATGCGCTCGGGGGAGTGATGGAAGTGCACGTCCTCGCGGTCGAAGGGCCCGCCGTCCGCGAAGAGGTGTGCCTCTGCGTCCGTCGAGTTGCTGACGACGACCTCCGTCGGCTCGTAGGTCTGCCGGAGGACCGACTCGACGGCGTGAGCGACGTCCGCCGGTCTGTTGTAGGTCGCGATCACGTACGAGACCAGCGGCCGCTCACCGGGCGCTGAATCGGCGCTCGTCACGAGTCCTCCTCGACGCCGCCGTGGACTTCGATGATCGTCACGCCCTCGTTCTCGAAGACGACGCGGCCCGATTCCCGGATCGGCTCGATCTCCGCGCGGGTGAGCGACGGGAAGGCCGTCTCGTTCTCGGCGGGCGCCGCCTGGATCGCACGCTTGCGGACGAAGACGTACCCGTCCTGGATGCGGCCGTAGTCGACCTCGGGCCGCCACCGATTTTTCAGGAGCACCAGGTCGGTGTTGTAGTACGCCGGCGACGCCTCGGCCCGGAACAGCTGATAGGTGAGCGGATCCGTGTAGATCTGGACGTCGCGAGGGTCGTCGACCCGCGTCCGGGCGTGCGAGCCGTTGTAGGTGCCGGTCGCGGTGACGTTCGTGTTCGCGACGAGCCACTGGACGCCCTCCCGCTCGTCGTCGTTGAACGCCAGGTCGTTCGCCTGCGAATTGAACGATGACGTGTCCGCACTGCCGGTCGCAGCAGCGGCGAGGCCCGTGTTGAACACCACGAGCAGGCTGACGAGCACCGCCGGCCCCGCCAGGCCGAAGGTGCCGGCGGGCCAGGCAGGCAGCGACGCGACCCGCCCGAGCCGATCGACGAGTTCGCCGGCCACCCGGTCGGCGAACCGGAACCCCAGCGGCATGAACGGGGCCAGCACGGTGAGAACCAGCTGGTAGGCGCGGTCGGCCCAGAGGTTGAGCACGAGGAAGAACGAGCCCGCCAGGAACGCGAACATGGGAGCGGCCACGAGAGTGTACCCGATCGGCCCGGGGTCGATGCCTCGGCGGACCCGATCGAACTGGGCCAGCCCCTTCCAGGCGAGGCCGACCGCGATCACGCCCGCTACACCCATGTACAGCAACACGTTGAGCACGTCGAGCAGGCTCTGCTGGCCGCTGACGTAGCTCGCCCCGGATCCCTCGATCGTCCCTCTCGTGATCAGGCCGACGACCTGGTCGGCGGCGATCGCCGGCAGGGAGGCGATCTGCGCCAGGACCGGCGGCGCCGTGAGCCAGTACCAGACCACGGCGAACCCGATGAGAAAGACCGGGATTCGCAGCGGCAGGGAGTACTCGAAGTCGCTCCGGGCCACCGAGAGGACGGCGAGCGTGGTCCAGGCGGCAAGCAGCGCCAGCCCCAGGGCGAAGGTCATGCCGTAGTGGGCGAACGCGAGGCCGACACAGGCCGCGAACCCGACGGCCGTCCGGAAGCGCGCCGTCTGGTCGCCGAACAGCCCGAGCAACAGCAATACGGCGAACAGCTCCGAGAGCAGTTGCTTGCCGGGAGTGAACGCGAACGACACCTGGTAGAAGCTGAACAGGACGGCGCCGAAAAAGCCGACGCGCCGGTCGAAGAGGTCGCTCCCGAGGTAGTAGATGCCCAGCGGTACCAGCGAGAACAGCGCGACCGCGACCCACTTGAGCGTCCCGGCCAGCGGCGCATTGGTGAGCACCGACAGCGTCGCCGGCCCCACGGTGGTGACGGGGAGCGCGACCGGCGACCCGCCCATCGAGGGTGCCCACGCGCCCTCTCGGACGATGTGGGCCGCCGCGGCGTAGGCCCCCTGGACGTCCGCGCCGATGACGAACCCGCTGATCAGGTTCCGGTGCAACAGCATCGCGAGCCCGATCGCGTACGTGAGGGCGGCGTACAGCCGGTCGTCGACGAGTCGAGTCGACGCCAGCGCCACCGTCGCGACGACCAGGCCGACGAACAGGAACATCCCCGTGTCCGTCCCGGCCAGGCGCCGGGCGAGCGCCGCAGCGACGGCCGCTCCGGGGAGGACGACGATCGCGACCACCTCCGGGACGGTCACCGACACGGCGTAGTCGCCCAGTCGCGACCGGTCGCGGTCGTAGTACCAGGCGCCCAGCGTCGCCAGGCTGAGCAGCGACGCCGTCAGCGCCAACGGGACGACGGTCAGCGGTCGCTCGACGCCGATTGGCGGACCGAGGACGGCGATGGCGACGCACAGGGCGCTCCAGACGACGGTCCCGAGGCCGGCGGCGACCACCACGAATCGCCCCGGCGAGCCGGTTCGGACGCCGAGCAGTCGGCCTAGGAGCACCCCGGGGACCACCAGTGCGAGCGATACCCCAGCGACGATTCGGGACGCGGTCGACACCGGGCCGCCCAGCGCGACCGCGCCCCACAGGACACCGTTCAAACCAACAACGACAGCCCCTGTCACTTTCGGCCCGACCGTCACGGTCGGCTGGAACCCGCGAACAGGATTTGACATCGAACGTCGTCCGGTCGTCCCCCCCATTCGCAGTTAGTTATGAGTCACTTTCACGGAGACAGCGGTCGGAACGCCCGCCAGCCCCGGCGGCCCGCCGAGACAGGCTGCGTCCGTGCTGTCCGAGCGCGTTCACGGGGAGAGCTGGCGGAGACCCGGGGCGATGATGCGAGCGCGGACGGTCGGGACCCCGGCGAGGATTGCGGCATAGGCGGCGGCGCCGACCGCGACGTGTGCGAGCAGCGTCGGGAGGCCCGCGACGGGGACGACCCGCTGGAGCAGGGTGAGTAACGCGCCCATACCGACGGCAGCGAGCCCGTACCACGCAAGTATCCGGTAGGGGATCGAAAACGAGACGTGTTCGGAGAGGTAGTGCAGGTGCAGCGCCGTGTTGACGACCCAGGCGGCCGCCGTCGCGACCGCCGCCCCGAGAAAGCCCATCCCGGTGACCAGGACCGGGCTCCAGACGAGGTTGAGGCCGACGGAGACGACGGTCGCCCGCGCCGCCAGGTCCGGGCGGTCGATCGCCCGGACCGCCGCACCGACGACGTCGTTGACCGACTGGAACAGCTTCTCGACCATCAGGACGACGAGCACGCTCGCGGCGATGGTGTAGCCCGGGCCGTAGACGTACCGGAGAATCGCCCGGCCGTACAGGACGGCGCCGACGACGGCCGGCACCGAGAGCAACAGCGCGAAACTGAGCGCGTTCGAGACGGCCGAGGCGATGCGGTCGTCCTGGGCCCGATCGTCCCAGCGGGAGATCTGCGGAAACAGGGTCAGACCGATCGACTTGCTCCCAAGCAGGACCAGCAGCGTGATCTGCCAGGCGATCTCGTAGGCGCTGACGTACTGCTGGGCGAGGAAGAACCCGACGATCAGGGTGTCGCTCCACTGGTAGATCCGGCCGCCGACGCCCAGCACCGACTGGTACTTCGAGAACGAAAGCAGCGAGTGGAGGTGCGCGACCGTCGGCCGCCCGACCGACGTGTCGCAGGCCACCGCGGCCCAGAGGAACTCCACGGCTCGTCCGCAGATCTGTCCGAGCAACAGCCCCCGGACGCCGAAGCCGAACCAGACGAGCACGGCCCCCAGCGAGAACATGACCACCCGTCTGGAGAACTGGATTGGCGCCGTCGTCCCCACGCGGAGTTCCCCCCGTACGGCCTGGACGTAAAAGCGGGCGAACTCCTGGACGACCAGGCCGACGGCCAGCAGGGTCGCGATCGGCGTGCCGACGTACTCGTCGACGGGCCCCCGGGCGAGGAGGACGCCGACGCCGACGACCGCGAGCGCGACGAGTTTGAACGCGAGCGCCGACCCGAGAAGTTGCGAAGCGTTGCGTCCCTCGCTCATGCGCTTTTCGAGCGCGCCGCGGATGCCGGCGTCGGCCGGGATCGAGAGCACGCCCAGCAGCGCCAGGTACAGGAAGAACACGCCCATGGCGTCGGGCGACAGCCACCGGGAGAACGCGGTGATGCCGGCGAAAAACACCACGGCGTTGCCGCTCCGGGAGACGAACAGCTTCAGCGTCGACCGACTCAGATCCATCCCTCACCTCCCGAGAGCCGAGCCGGATCGGGACTCGGTCTCTGCGGAGACGGTCCCGCCGTCGTCGGTGCGGCCGCTCCCGCCCACGGTGACGTCGGTCCCGCCGATACAGTGGCCTTCACGGCGGGATCACTCCGACTGGCCGACCGTCGAGAGGAGACCGCGGACGAACGGCAGCGGGTCGTCCGGGCGGAGGTAATCGAAGTGGGGCTGGGCGACGATCGAGCTGAGGATCTCGCGGGCGGCCGTCGCGACCGTCGGCCGCTCGGCGTTGGGGTACTCGTCGCGGAGGACGCTCAGGAGGTACTGGAACTCCCCGTACAGCAGGTGGGTCGCGACGCCGACTTCGTGGCTCGGGTCGATCTCGTCGGCCCGGTCGGTCGCCAGCAGCCAGCAGAAGTACGGGTAGTCGGCGCCCGCCCGGACGTCACAGGGGATCGACGTCCACGTCCGGGGGTTGATCTCACAGAGGACGTACCCGTCGCCGTCGGCGCGCTCGATGAACTGGACCGTCGCGAGACCGTGCCACTCCAGGGCGTCGAGGAGGCGCCGGGCGAGGCGCTCGAGGTGGGGATTCTCGACCAGTTCCCGGTAGACGCTGGCGCCGCCCGCGTAGGTCATTCCCCGGTCCTGGCGGCGGACGCTCGTCGCCACCGCTTCCCCGTGATCGTACAGCGCCCGCACGGAGTACTCGGCCTCGATGGGGACGTACTCCTGGACGATCGGCACGTGGCCCAGCATCGTCTCGAGAACGTGCTCTCGGTCGGGCGCCTCGCCCGGTGCCGGGTGGATCGGGTCGAGCCGCCAGATGCACTCCTCGGGGGCCAGGAAGTCGACGTAGTCGCTGGTGAGAATCGAGTACCGCGGCTTGACGATCAGCTCGCGGTCCCAGTCGGCGACCGCGTCGAACGAGCGCGTCTCGGGGACGGGCACGTCGACGGCCGCGGCGAGTTCGGCGAGCCGTTTGCCGTCGTGGGCGATCGCCAGCGCGTCGAAGGGGGGCTCGAGCACCTCGATGGCGTCCGCGAACGAGTCGCGGTACCGAGAGAGGACGAACGCGTCCTCCTCGCGGTTGGGAACGATCGTTCTGACATCGGGGCGGGCCGAAAGCGACAGCAGCGCGTCCCGGTACCCGATGAGGTCGTCGTGGGGCGAAGGGACGGCGGCGACTTCGTCGCAGTACCGCGACCACGCGGCCGGCACGTCCGACTCGGCCGCCGCGACGATCGTCCGAATCCCCCGGGCGCCAAGCGACCGCGTACAGGCGAGGCTTTTGGCCGAGTGTGTCGCCGGCAGAACCACGGCGTCACCACCACCACCAGCGTGCGTCGTACCCATACCCATCGGCGCCCGCGTCGGACGAAATAACCGGTCGTTCGTTCACCCCGGGCCCAATCCGTTCGTACCCGTGACAGGTTCGGGCCGACGGCGCGGTGCGGCCGGTACGATCCGCATAACAAAAACCGGCTGTCAGCGACCTGCTGAGCGATGCTCGACGGCGCTCGATCGTCGGTGTCGGTGCTGTGGCGAACGCTCCACAGGACGGGGTCCGACCTCGTTCGTCGATCAGACGCGCTCGCGACCGCCTACGGTGCCCTCTGGAGGCTCCGGCTCGCCGACGGGTCCGTCGTGGCGTCGCGAGTCGGCGGTCGCCGGGCGCGCTTCGACGTCTCCACGCGGACGGAGTACGTGCGGGCGGCCGATCTCGGCGGCGAGGCGCACGTCCTCGAGTCGCTGCTCGACGGACTCGACGGCGACGAGGTCGTCTGGGACGTGGGCGCCTGCGTCGGTACCTACGCGTGTTTCCTCGCGCGGGCGCTTCCCGACGGCCACGTCGTCGCCTTCGAGCCCGAGCCGACGAACCGGCGGCGGCTCAGGCGCAACCTGGCGGCGAACGCCCGACCCGAGCGGTGGACCGTCGTCGCCGACGCGCTCTCGGACACCGACGGGCGGGCGACGCTGTCCGCCGAGTTCGAGGAAGCGGGGGCCGGCCACCACCGGCTCGTCCCGGCGGGCGGGGACGGCCCGCAGGTCACGACTCGACGCGGCGACTCGCTCGCCGGCGTGTTGCCCCGACCGGACGTCGTCAAGATCGACGTCCAGGGCGCCGAACTGCAGGTGCTCCGTAGCATGGGGGACGCACTGGCCGCGGTCGACCGGGTGTACGTCGAGGTCCACCGGCAAGCGATCGAGCGATACGGGGCGACGCCGTCGGCCGTCGAATCGGCGCTCCGAGACGCCGGGTTCGCGCTCTCGCGTCTCGGCGAACCGACTGCCAACCGGGGCGGCGTCTACTTCCTCGAGGCCGTCGCGGCCGACGAGTGACCGTCGCCGCACCCGTCGGCACGACGTCTCGGCCGTCGGACTACTCGGCGACCGGACAGGACTGCTCTTCGAGGGCTCTCCGGAGGGCTTACCGGCGGTCACGGCGGGTACGGCACGAATTACAATAGCCGTCAGGCCGGCACAGTGGGCGCTGAGTGATGACTCACACGCTCTCCGAGCTATCCGGGGCGGACACTGTCGAGAACGTCCTGGTCTTCGTGTCCGACGCGCACCGGTACGACTTCCTCCCCGAACGCGTCAGTCGGCTCGGCGTGACCGCCCGGGCGATCGCCCCCAGTACCTTCACGGCGTCGGCGCTACCGTCGCTGCTGACCGGCCGCTATCCCGCCTCGCACCGGGCGTGGTCATTCGACGACCGCTTGCCGGCGCGCCCGGCGCTGCTCTCCCCGGACGATCGGGACGTCGGCTTCGACGCCCAGACGGTCTGGATCGACCTGGCGTCGGCGGCCAAGCCCCCGCTGCAGATCCACCACGTCGAGGCGGAGTCGACGCTCGACGAGCGCGAGCCGCCGTTCGTGCAGGTCGTCCACGACGTGGGGCCACACGCCCCCTACGGCTTCGAGAACGACGCCTTCGAGTCTGTCGAAGCGTTCTTCCAGACCCACGAGAAGCGCCGCGACGCCCTCGTGGATCTCTACCGAGAGGACTGTCGCAACTCCGCGGATCGATTCCTCCAACGGTACCGCCGCCTCGAGGAGCGCGGCCTGCTCGAGGACACGCTCGTCGTCTTCACCGCCGACCACGGCCAGTGTCTGGGCGAGCGCGAGAACGGCGGTCGCTTCGGCCACGGCCACCCGCTCTGTCCCGAGACCGTCGAGATCCCCGTGGTGTTCGCCGGCGCCGGCCTCCCGACGGGCGAGACGTACCGCGACCTCGCCGCCGGCGTCGACGTTGCGCCGACGGCGCTGTCCGCGCTGGGCGAACCCGTTCCCGGGGACGTCGACGGCGCCGACCTCTGGGCCGACGGGGTCCCCGCCGACCGCCGCCCGCGCTCGGACGTCTGGCAGTTCATCGAACTCGCGGTCGGCGGTCGGACCCTGCGACTGGACGTCTACGGAGCGACCTCGGCCTGGGACGAGACGGGCGGGTACGTCTTCCGGCGAGGTTTGCGTCCGCTCCAGACCGGCGCCATCGCCTACGACAACCTGTTCCGCGGGTACGGGCCCGCCTGGCGGGCGAACGCGACACTCGGGTCGGCGATCGAGCTCGCACGGATGGCGGTCTCGGGGAGCAGATCGTACGGCTCGCCCGCCTTCAGCGAGCAGGCGGCCCGGGAGGCCGTCCCCGACGCGTTCGACGCCGACGGAGACGAGGAGACCGACGTCGACCTCACGACCGACCAGGAAGCGCAGCTGCGCGACCTCGGGTACCTCTCCTGAGATGCAGCCCGCCGCGCACCTCGCTATCGGCTACCTGGTGTGGTCGGCGTACGCCCGTTCGCGGTTGCACCGGCCGCCGACGGATCGCGGTGCGTGGATCGCGCTGTTCGGAGCCCTGTTTCCCGATCTGGTGGACAAACCGCTTGCGTGGTCGCTGCACGTCCTGCCGGCTGGGCGGTCGCTGGCGCACTCGCTGCTGACGGCGTCGCTGTTTACGGCCGCCGCCTGGTGGGTCGGCCAGCGGGTCGACGAGCCCGCGCTCGGACTGGCGTTCGGCCTGCCGTACTTCAGCCACCTCGCTGCCGACGTGGTCCGACCGCTGGCGTCGGGCCAGTACGCCTACCTCCGATTCCTGGGGTGGCCGTTGCTCTCGCTGCCGCCGTACGACACGTCCCGGTCGCTGCTCACGGAGTTCCGCGGGAGCGTCGGGACCCTCTCGGGCCTCGAGCTTCTCCTCGCGGCCGTCGTGATCGCCGTCTGGCTGCTCGACGGGTCGCCCGGGCTTCCGATCGAACGCGCTGCCGACTGACGGTCGAGGCGGTCGCGGTTCCTCGCGCCGTGGCCGTCCGACCGTCACGGCGATGGCCGATAGACCGAGTCGGTGCACCTGACAGAAATCTGAGCCGTCACGACTCACGACGAGACTGCTCGTCGAATGAGCGGCCGTGAAACAGTTGCTAGGCCGATCTGAATGGTGACGGGCGACCGACTGCTTACCACCCCCGGGGACGGTGTTAGCGCGCCAACAGGACGGTCCGATCGCGTCGGATCCGTCGGTGCCTCAGATCAGCCTGTTAGAAGATTTCAGTTCCCGATAAATCACCCGGCTAACGGGCTCTCAGGCGCGTATCTCCTGAATAACAATGCGGAGCCGGGTTGGGGTTGCCCCCGAGAGTGATGGTGATCGCTATGGATGCAGCCCCGAACAGCCCTCCCCGCAATCGAGTGCGCGAACCTGGTCGCACTGGAGCCGTGACAGCGGCCAGTCGATCGCGACGTCCGCCGTCGCGACTGGCTCGCCACGGCCTCCCGACCGGACTGGACCGACGATGAGCGGCTACGCTGACTCAGCGAAGGACGCCGCGGTCAAGTGTATCGGATGTAACGCCCCGGTCACCCGGACGATCGACGGCGAGTACGTCTGCGTGGAGTGCGGGGAGTCGCTGATCAGTCACGGGCGGCTCGACCGCGACCAGCCCCGCGGCACGGAGATCGAACCGCCCCCGTCACGACTCGACGGCGGACGGCCTCCCCGTGGATCGGTCGCGGCGTCGGCCGACGGCCCGGGCAGGCCCTCCGTCTCGGCAGAGCCGTGGCTGGCCCATCGTCGGCGCCAGGGGCCCGTGCGACCGGAGCCGCGGCGGCGGACTCGATCGGTCGACCGCCAGCAGCCCGTGACCGTCGACGAGCGCTCACGGCCGCTTGGCGACCCCGTCGTCATGGTGGCGATCCCGGCCTACAACGAGCGGGCGACGATCGCGTCGGTCGTCGAATCGGCCGCCGAGCACGCCGACGAGGTCCTGGTGGTCGACGACGGGAGCGACGACGACACCGGGTCGCTGGCAGCGGCCGCCGGGGCCAGCGTGATCGAGCACCGCCGCAACTTCGGATACGGGGCGGCGCTGAAGAGCATCTTCCGGGAGGCAGCCCGCCGCGGCGTCGACCACCTCGTCGTCCTCGACGGCGACGGGCAACACGACCCCGCAAACATCCCGGAACTGGTCGCCGCCCAGCGCGAGCGCGGCGCCGAGGTCGTCATCGGGAGCCGGTTCGTCGACGGGTCGGAGACGGACCCGCCGCTGTACCGCCGCGTCGGCCTGACGGTCATCAACGTCCTCACGAACCTGAGCATGGGCGTCGTTCGCCCGCGGTCGTACATCAGCGACACCCAGAGCGGGTTCCGGGTGTACGACGCTCACAGCGTCGATTCGCTGGCCGCGGCCGACGAGATCGGCGACCGGATGGACGCCAGCCTCGACATCCTCTTTCACGCCCACCAACGTAACTTCGAGATCGAGGAGATCCCCACGACGGTCGAGTACGCCGTCGAGAACGGCAGCCACCGCAACCCACTGTTTCACGGCTACCAGCTCGTCAAGAATATCCTCCGGACGGTCGAGCAAGAGCGTCCCATCCTCAGCCTGGGACTGCCCGGCTTCGTCCTGCTGATCGGTGGCATCGCCGGCACCTACCTCACCTTCCAAGAGTACTTCCAGATCGGGCGGATGCCGCTCGAACTGGCGTTCACCGCCACGGGTTTCACGCTAGCCGGGATGTTCGCGTGTTTCACCGCCATCGTCCTCCACTCGCTGAACACGTACTGATCGTGCCACGACTGACTCTCCCCGCGGCCGACCCGACGGCCACCGTCGTGGGCACCGCTAGCACCTGCGTACGGTCGAGTAGGGCCGGCCAATAACTGACAACCATGGATGATGAACTGGCACGAACTCCGCGGCGGTGTGGCATCGATCGATAACAGGTCTATTACTACGGCGAGCGCACCGGTCCTGGGGGGCATGCCCGATCAGCCGGCACGGGAGCCGCTCAACGGTCTGGGTTTCGACGTCGAGCACTGGTACGCGGCGTCGCTGCTGCGCGACGACGTCCGGGAGCCGGTCGATCGCGTGGCCGAGTCCGTCGCCATCGTCCTCGATCTGCTGGACGCCCACGACGTCCGCGCGACGTTCTTCGTCGTCGGCCGCGTCGCCGAGGAACACCCGGGCCTGATCCGGCGCATCGCCGACGACGGTCACGAGATCGGCTCGCACAGTTACCGCCACGAACCACTCACCGAACACTCGCGGTCGTCGTTCGCATCCGCCCTCGCCCGCTCGCACGCCGCGATCGAAGATGCGGCCGGGATCGCCCCCCGGGGCTTTCGTGCCCCGAACTTCTCGATCACGGGCGAGACCGCGTGGGCGTTCGAGGTGCTAGCCGACAGCGAGTTCGCCTACGACTCCAGCGTCTTCCCGGTCCGGACGCCGATGTACGGGGTCAGCGGCGCCCCGACACGGCCGTACGTTGTCGATCCCGCGGCCCCCTTCGAGCGCCGCCACACGCCCCCGTCCGCTGACGGGATCGCCGAGTGCCCGCTGTCGGTCGCGCACCCGCTCGTCCGGGCGCCGATCGCCGGCGGCTTCTACGCCCGCGCGTTGCCGGACGTCGCCCTCGAGCGCGCGATCGGGTGGAACAACCGACGGGGACGCCCGGTCAACCTCTACTTCCACCCGTGGGAGTTCAACGAGGCCGTCCGCACCGACGAGCCGTCGTGGCTCGCGCGACTTATCAGCTTCTACGGGATCGAGGGACTGACCGACACGCTGGATCGCCTGCTCTCCGCGTTTCGGTTCGGGCCGGTCGAACGCGTCATCGACGCGGAGCTGCCCGGCCAGCCACCGGTGTCGACCGACGCCGACGACGCGGCTGCGGAGCGCGCGTTTGTATCCGAGGAATCATGACGACTGACGTACCACAACGATCGCGTCTGACTGTCGAATCGTGTTCTGACCGCGCCGCCTGGGACGAGTTCGTCGAGCGCGTCGACGGTCCGCCCTTCGCGCTCTGGGGGTGGGGCGAGGCGGTCGAGGAGTACGGCCACGACCGCTGGCACCTCGTCGCCCGCGACGGCGGGGAGATCGTGGGCGCCCTCCCGGTGTACCGACTGCGGAGCCGCCTGTTCGACACCAAGCTCGTCTCGCCGCCGTTCGGCGAGCGGGCGTCCGTCCTGCTCGCCGAGGAGGCCGACGAGTCGGCTCGGGCGCACCTCCTCGAGCGCGTCCGCGAACTGGCCGACTCACTGGGAGTCGACTTCGTCAGCCTGCGCGGTGCCGACCTGCGCGACCCGGCCTCCTTCGAGCACCGCCAGCGGTTCGTGACCTTCAGCGTTGATCTCACCGAGGGTCCCGATGCAGTCTGGGACGGGATCAGGGACAGTCGCCGACGGCAGATCAGGCAGGCCCGCGACGATCCGGCGCTGGCGTTCTCGGTCGGCGACTCCGCGGCCGACTTGCGGGAGTACTTCCGGCTGTATCTCCGGTCGGTCCGCGGTCACGGGACGCCACCGCATCGCTTCTCGTTCTACCGCCGGCTCTGGGAGGAGTTGGCGTCGTCGGACAACCTCCGGATCGGCCTGATCCGCAAGGACGGGGCGGTGATCAACGGGATCATCGACCTCGTGCAGGGCTCGACGGTCCACCAGTGGGGGGTCGTCACCGACCACGAATACCGCGATCGCAACGGCGGGAGCTACCTGCTCTGGAAGTCCCTCGAGTGGGCCGCCGAGGCGGGACACGACGCCTACGAGTTCGGACGGACGCGCGAGGGCACTGGCGTCTACACCTTCAAGAAGAGCTTCGGCGGGGAGAAACGCTGGTACGACGACTACCACTACTTCCCGGGCGAGGCCGTCGACCTGCCGGACCCCGACGACGACAGCTTCGAGCCGCTCAAGCGAGCGTGGCGTCGGCTCCCCGTCCCGGTCACGCGCGTGCTCGGCCCGCCGATCAGGGGACGCATCAGCCTGTGACGATGCGGGTGTGCTACCTCGTCGGCCAGGGCGAGGGTGGGCTGGCTCACTACACCGCCGAGCTGGCCAACGCCGTGGCCGACGATCACGACGTGCTGGTCGCCAAACCGGCCGAGACCGACGCGGACGACCTCTTCGAGTCGGCCGTCGACGTCGTCGAGCCGTTCCGGTCGATCGACGTGGCGATGTCGAAGCTGTACTCCCGGCGTGTCAGCCTCCGCCAGTTCCTCGCGGGCGTGGGCTCCTATCGGCGCGTGGCCGACCTCAGAGACTACGACGTCGACGTCGTCCACGAGACCACCGGCCTGTTTCCCCACGTCAAGTACTTCGCCCAGCGCTACGGGCTCGACGAGGCGTTCCCGATGGTGGTCACCCGGCACGAGGTGCCGAGGACTCGCGTTCCGTTCCGGCGCCCGCCGGTCCTCCTCGAGGAGTGCCTCGATCGGCTCATCCCAGACCTGGACGCCGCTCGCACGGTCGTCCACACGCAGGACCAGCGGTCGGCCCTGATCGAGCGCGGCTACGATCCCGCCCGCGTCGCGGTGATCCCCCACGGCGCGTACTCCGTCTTCGGCGACCACGACTCCGTCGAGACCGACCCCGAGCCGAACACGCTGCTGTTCTTCGGGAACGTCGTCCCGCCGAAGGGGGTCGACACGCTCGTCAAGGCGGTCCCGCACGTCAGGCGCGAGGTGTCCGACGTGTCAGTCGTCGTCGCCGGCGACGGGCAACTGCCCGACGACTGTCGGGACGTCATCGCGGCGTACCCGGAACACTTCGAGATCCACAACCGGTACGTCCCCAACGAGGCGGTTCGGGACTTTTTCGCACGGGCCTCGGCGGTCGTCCTCCCCTACCGGGACCAGGGCGGGACGAAGGGCCACAGCGGCGCCCTCGCGACCGCCTTCTCGTTCGGGAAGCCGGTGGTGGCGACCACGGCGAGCAACTTCCCGCGGCTGGTCGAGGACAGCGGGTCCGGCCTCACCGTGCCCCCCGAGGACCCGGCGGCGCTGGCCGACGCCATCGTCGCGGTCCTCACCGACGACCGCCGCCGCCAGGCCATGGCCGAGCGCAGCCGCGAGATGGCCGATCGCCTCTCGTGGGACTCGGTCGCCGACCAGTACGTCTCCCTCTACCGCGAGGCGTGCGACGGGGCGCCCGACCGCCGGGGAGAGCGACTGCCGTCCGAACCGGCGCGCTAGCCCCCCACCGGGCGATCGCGTCGCCGCCGAGCCCGCGGTCGCCGACGAGGTCGTGAACCTCCTGCAGGGGTAAGCCGGGGCCGAGGGAAGGCGAGGGCGGTCAGTACTCGGTCTCGCCGTAGCCACCGAGCCGTCGGTCGATCCCCAGCGCGACGAGGATGACGGCGACAGCACCGACGGCGTTGGTCGAGACGACGACGCCCCACGCCCACAGGGGCAGCGGTTCCGCCCCGAAGAAGTGCGCCAGCGGCGTGTACAGGATGACCAGGAACGCCGCTATCGGCCACAGCAACGAGTAGTTGACCCAGCGGTTGACGAACACTTTCGACCACCGCCACCCCTCGTCCCAGCGGATGGTGACGATCCGGAGGATGTGCGAGAAACCCAGCCAGACGAACACGGTCGTCTGCGCCATCGCGAGGTCGCCGGTGACGCCCATGATGGTCGTCGCCCCCGCCGAGATGGCGAGCGTGGCGAAAAACGTGATGAACGCCATGACGACCTTCACCGAGCTGATGCTCACCAGGAAGTACCAGATGCGCCTGGTGAGGATCGTCTCCTCGGCGCCCGTGGGCTTCTTGTCCATGATGTCGTCGTGGGGCGGGTCGCTGCCCAGCGCCATCGCGGGGAAGATGTCGGTCGCGAAGTTGACCCACAGCAGCTGCAACGCGCGGAACGGGGTGAAGCCCATCAGCGCCGACAGGAAGACCACGACCACCTCGAAGAGGTTCGCGGTCATCAGGTAGTTGACCGTCTTCCGGACGTTCGACAGCACCGTCCGGCCGTACTCGATCGCGCTCTGGATGGTCGGGAAGGCGTCGTCGAGCAGGATGATGTCGGCGGCGTCGCGGGTGATGTCGCTGCCGCGCTCGCCCATGGCGACGCCGACCTCGGCGGCCTCGATCGGCGGGACGTCGTTGACGCCGTCGCCGGTGATGGCCACGCGGTGGCCGCGCCGATGTAGCGCCTCGACCATCGACATCTTCAGCGAGGGGTCCATCCGCGCGAAGACGTTGTGCTCCTCGACGAATTCCTCGAGTTCGTCGTCGTCGGCGTCCTTGACGTCCTCCCAGGCGACCGCGGAGACGTCCGCGAAGCCACACTCCTCGGCGATGGCGACGGCGGTCGCCTCGCTGTCGCCGGTGATCATCTTCACGTCGATGCCGGCGCCGTACATCGTCTCGATGGCGGCGGCCACCCCCTCCCGCGGCGGGTCCCACATGCCGACCGCGCCGAGGAAGACGTCGCCGTCGGTGTCGGCGCCGACGCCCTCGTCCCCGTCGACGGATTTCTGGGAAAACGCGAGGTTGCGCAGCGCGTCGGCCGAGAAGTCGTCGAGCCGGTCACTCACCTGGGCTTTCCACTCGTCGCTGAACGCCTCGATCTCTCCGTCGACGCGCACGCGGTCGCAGCGCTCGAGGATCACTTCTGGCGCACCCTTGGCGTACCGGACCAGCTGGCCGTCGCGCTCGACCAGCGCCTGCACCTGCTTGTACTCCGAGGAGAACGGGAGGAAGTCGACCTGCTCGGCCTGGTCGCGAATGGACGCGACGTCGACGCCCAGCGACTCGGCGTACTCCAGCAGGCCCACGTCCTCGGGGTCGCCCAGATACGTCCGTTCGTCGGCGTTCTCGCCGTCCGCGCCGGCGACCTCTTCGTCGGGAGGCTCGTCGCCGGCTTCGGCCGCGCCGTCCGCCTGGCGGGTGGCCTCGGCCTCGTTAGCGAGGATCGCACACCGCAGCAGGTCGTCGTCGGCGCCGTCCTCGTACTCGTCGCCCTCGAGGACGGTCGTGCTCGCCTGCCGGGGGTTGGTGGCCGGCAGGAGGAACCGCCGGACGGTCATGCGGTTCTGCGTGAGCGTGCCAGTCTTGTCCGTGCAGATGACGTCGACGCCGCCGACGGTCTCCAGCAGCGCGAGGTTCTTCACGAGGGCATTCCGGTCGGCCATCTTCCGCATGGCGTTGGTCAGCGCGTAGGTGACCGTCACCGGCAGCGCCGCGGGGATGGCGCCGACGATCAGCGCCGCCGCCAGCAGGAAGATCGAGAACAGGTCACGCCCGTAGAAGAAAAACACCGCGGAGGCGACGACGACGAGGACGATCGCCAGCTCGGCGATGCGCATCGCGGTGTCCTGGACCTCGTCGACGAACGGCGCCGCCTCCTGGATGGACTCGGTGCGCTCGGCGATCGAGCCGACCTCGGTGTCCTTGCCCGTGGCGACCACCACGCCGACGCCCTCTCCGCGGGTGACGTGCGTGTTCGCGAAGGCCATGTCCCCGCGCTCGGCCAGCGGCCGCTCCTCGTCGATCGTCGCCGCGGACTTCTCGACCGTGGTGCTCTCGCCGGTGAGCACCGCCTCCTGGACCTGCAGGTCGTCGGTCTCGACCAGTCGGACGTCCGCGGGCACCTTGTCGCCCGCGTTCAGGAGGACGACGTCGCCAGGCACGACGTCCTCGGAGTCGATCTCGCTGCGCGCGCCGTCGCGGCGGACGGTCGCGCGCGTCTGCATCATCTCGCGGAGCTTCTGGGCGGTGTTGACCGATCGGTACTCCTGGTAGGCGCCGATCGTGGCGTTGATGAGGACGATCGCGACGATGATGACGCCGGTTGCCAGCCGCTCGATCGGCGCCCCGGGCGAGAGGACGTACGTGGCCAGCGAGATGCCCGCGACGACGATCAACAGCAGCGAGACGAACTCGGTGAGGTGGTCCCAGAAGAACGAAAACCACGACGGCGGCTCGGTGAGTTCGATCCGGTTCGGGCCGTACTTCTCGAGTCGATCGCTCGCGTCGGTCGAGGAGAGCCCCTCCTCGACCGAGGTGTCGTATTCGGCGACGGCCTCGTCGGCCGAGCGACGGTACCAGGGCTCGCTCATCACCGGCGATTGGACGTCGACAGCGGTAAGGCTTCTTTCAATTCTCGACCGCCGGGAATTTTGGGCAGCTATTCGGTCGCAGCGCGCGTGGTGTGGGTATGGTCGGCTCCAAACGCTGTTACCTCT
Source organism: Haloarculaceae archaeon (assembly GCA_042217345.1). Classification (GTDB taxonomy): domain Archaea; phylum Halobacteriota; class Halobacteria; order Halobacteriales; family Haloarculaceae; genus Halorientalis. Next base: position 8,002 of record JBDGSW010000138.1, on the reverse strand, counting down.
GCAACGAGGACCTCGTGCGCGGCGAGGGGATCATCGTCTGCGAGGAGTGTGGCGTCCGGTATCACGAGCGCTGCGCCGACGCGCGAGCAGCGACCCACTGCCCGCGCTGCGTCGACGAGGGCTGGATCAGCGTCGTGGAATTCTAACTCGCCGGACGGCCTACGACCGCGCCTCGAACCAGTCGGCGACCCGCGGCCAGAGCGTCTCGTGTGCTTCCCCCGAGACCGCGAGACCGACGTGTCCCGCCGAGAACTTCTCGACGTCGGTGTCCTCGCTGGGGATCACGTCGAGGAACGGTTCGCTGGCCGCCGGCGGGATGAGATTGTCGTACTCGCCGAGGATCAGCAGGACGGGCATGTCGATGTTCCCGACGTCGACGTGGTGCCCGCCCAGGGTGAGTTCGTTCTCGTACAGCCGGTTGTCCTGGTAGACGTCCTCGAGGAACTGCACGTAGGCGTCGCCGGCGACGTCGACGCCCTCGGTGAGCCAGCGCTCCATCCGGGCGAAGTTCTCGACGAAGTCCTCGTCGTCGAACTTGTGGTAGAGCTGGACGTACTTCGTCGCGAAGTTGTTCACCGGGTTCATGTCGCGGAACCCACCCGAGAGGAACTCCGCGGGGACGTTCCCGAACGCCGCCGTCACGGCCTCGGGGTCCCAGTCGTCGCCCCACTCCTCGAGGACGCCCCCGGAGTCATCGAAGTACAGCCCGGTCGCCAGCAGCGCGAGGTTGCGGACCTTCTCGGGGTGCAGCGCGGCGTACATCGCGCTCATGGTCCCGCCCATGCAGTACCCGAGGACGTCGATCGCGTCCTGGTCGGCGCGCTCGGCCACCACGTCCACGCAGTCGTCGATGTAGACGTTGACGTAGTGGTCCAGCGTGAGGTGACGATCCAGCCGTGAGGGCTCGTTCCACTGGATCATGTAGACGTCGAAGCCCGCCTCCAGGAACCGCCTGACGACGCTCTTGTCGGGTTGTAGATTGAGGATGTACGGACGGTTGATGAGCGCGTACACCAGCAACAGCGGCGTCTCTCGCCCGTCGGCCGTCTCCGGCTCGTAGTGCAGCAGCTTCAGCTTGTTCTCCTCGTAGACGACCTCGTGAGGGGTCTGGCCGACGTCGACGGTCGCCATCTCCTCGATTCGTTCGGGAGCTTCGGCCGCCTTGCGCTGGAACTCGGCGGCGCCCCCCAAGAGCTGGCGCTGGACGGACAGCGTCGCCGTCAGGGGGTCCGGCAACTCGGTCACGGCTCGCCCCCGTCGGCCGCGTCGGCCGCGTCGGCCGCGCGCGCGTTCTCGTCGTCAATCGCCGCGGCGCCCCCGTCGGCTTCTGCCGCGATCTCGCGGGCGTGTCGCCCAGTGCGCTCGGCGCCCACGGCGTCTATGACCGCCTCGAGCTTGTCCTCGACGGCTTTCTGGCGGTACTCCAGGGCCAGCAGACGCTCCCCGACCTCCGCGACGTCCCGGTCGGTGGGCAGCCCCGCGGCCTCGAACATCGACTCGCTGACGTCACGCCACCAGGCGATGCCGCCGAGCTCGCCTTCGGCCGCCGCGGCGATGCTGTCGGCGAACGCCTCGGTCTCGCCGACGTCCGTGATGGCGTCGTCGGCGGCGTGCAGCCAGATCGTCTGGAGCTGTTCGAGGTCGACCCCCTCGGCGGAGAACGCGTCGTCGAGGTGGGTCAGGCCGTTTTCGAGCGTCTCCAGCCAGATGTCGGCCGCCCAGGCGACCTGGCGGGCCGGCCCGGCGACGACCGACTCGGCTTCGGTGTGGCCCTCGACGGCGTCGGCCCAGCCGTCGATCGCCCGCTGTTGGGCTTCGAGCGTCTGCTCGATCGTCTTCCGGGCGGCCTCGACGTACCAGTCCACCATGGCCGTCCCCGGCCACTGCGGCGTCTCGTCGCTCATGTCAGTGCGCAGTCCACCCGCCGTCGACGGGGACGTTCGCGCCGGTCATGTACGACGCCTGCTCGGAGGCGAGAAACGCAGCCATCGGGGCGATCTCCTCGGGCTGGGCCGGCCGGTCCATCGGCGTGTTCTCCTCGAGGAAGTGATAGAAGCGGTCGGTCTCCAGGAGGTCCGCGGTCATCGGCGTGTCGACGAAGCCGGGGCAGATGCTGTTGACGCGGACGCCCCGGTCGGCGTAGTCGATGGCGACCTGCTGGGTGAGATTGACGACGCCGCCCTTCGCCGCGGAGTAGGCCGCCGCCCCCTTCCCGCCGACGAGGCCGTAGATCGACGCGATGTTCACGATCGCGCCGCCGCTGTCTTCCAGGTGGGGGAGTGCGGCCTTCGTGCAGTGCATGACGCCGTCGAGGTCGACGGCGAGCACCTGCTGCCACTCCTCGACGCCCATCTCCTCCAGGGAGTGCTCGCTGCCGATTCCGGCGTCGTTGACCAGGACGTCCAGCTGGCCGTGGTCGTCGACGACACCTTCGATCAGCGACTGCACCTGGTCGTAGTCGGTCACGTCGCAGTGGCGGAACTCACAGCCGAGTTCGTCGGCCACGTCTTCACCTGCCGTGTCGTCCACGTCGGCGACGACGACGGCTGCGCCCTCGTCGAGATAGCGGTCGACGATAGCCTTCCCGATGCCGGACGTCCCGCCGGTGACGATCGCGATTTTTCCGTCGAGCATACTCCCGTGAACGTACGGCACAGCGGCCGATATACTCGTTTCAAGTTCCCGCACCGTGAGAAAAAACGGGCTGTCGCCTTCAGTCGCTACCGTCTTCGTCTTCGTCGCTTGCGTCGCCGCCGAACGGGTGGTGAGCCGTCACGTCGACGCGGACGGTGTCGACCGCGCGGCGGTACTGCGAGGGGTGTTTGCCGCGCAGTCGCGGCCGGGTCGACTGCTCCACGAGCGGTGTGTCCGCCAGGAGATCGAGCTTGCGGTAGACGGTCGACAGCGGCAGGTCGCAGTCCACCGCGAGTTCCTTCGCGGTCTCGGGCGTGTCCGCCGCCCGCAGCAGCGCGCGACAGGTCGGGTCGCCCAGCGCGTCGACGACTGTGGGATCGGCGTCCGCGGCGACCCCCACCACGCGGTCACCGCCTCTCGTCGGCTCGTCCATCCGACTCGCCTGGGAGTGGGCATCCACCATGCGTAGGCACGCACGCGACGGCCACTTTGTTAGTCAGTGGCAACGCGACGGGCCGTGCGGCCCGTCGTCGGTAACCTCGGAGATATCGCCACCCCTGACAACAGCGGCTGTCCAGGACAGCAGGCGGATCGGACCGACTGCCCCGGAAAGCGACGATAACATCGGCTTACCGGCCGGGGACTCGGCCGACAGATATCTGTTGCGTCACCTCCCGCGCGGAGGGAACTCCCTGGCGGGTCTTTGCCCGCCCTCGACCAAGACTGCGGGGAGCATGACCGTACAGATAGCGGGTGTCGCGAGCACGAACTTCGGGAAACACCCCGAGTCGTCCTCGCGCGAACTCTTCAGCGAGGCGGCGGCGAGCGCCTTCGCGGACGCCGGGACCGGCCCGGCCGACGTCGAGGCGGTCTACGTGGGGAACTTCATGGGCGACTTGATCGAGGACCAGGGCCACATGGGCGCGCTGCTGGCCGACGCGGCCGGCGCGCGCGACGCCGCGTCGGTGCGCATCGAGAGCGCCTGCGCCTCGAGCGGGGCGGCCGTTCGCCAGGCGACGCTCGCGATCGAGGCCGGCGCCTACGACGTGGTCCTCGTCGGCGGGACCGAGATGATGTACTCGGCGGGCACCAAGCGGATCACCGACGCGCTGGCCAACGCCGCCGACAACGAGTACGAGAACCAGGTCGGGCTCACCTTCCCGGGCATCTACGCGATGATGGCGCGGCGCTACCTCCGCGAGTACGACGCCTCCCACGAGGACCTGGCCGCGGTCGCGGTCAAGAACCACCACTTCGGTGTCGACAACCCCATCGCGCAGTTCCGGGAGGACATCTCCGTCGCGGACGTACTGGAGGCGAACCCGGTCGCGACGCCGCTGGGCCTGCTGGACTGCTGTCCGATCTCCGACGGGGCGAGCGCGATGGTGCTCGTCAGCGACGACGTCGCGCACGAACGGGACCTCGACGCCCCGGTGACCGTCCGCGGGAGCGGCCAGTCTAGCGACTCCGTCGCGCTGCAGGACCGCCCGGACGTCGCACGGACGGCCGCCGCCGAGCGTGCCGCCCACGAGGCCTACGATCGCGCCGACGTCGGGCCCGACGAGGTCGACGTCGCGGAGGTCCACGACTGCTTTACGATCGCCGAGGTGCTGGCGATCGAGTCGCTCGGGTTCTACGAGCGCGGCGCGGGCGCCAGCGCGGCCGCCGACGGGGAGACCGACCTGGACGGGGCGATCCCGGTCAACACCTCCGGCGGCCTGCTGGCGAAGGGCCACCCGGTCGGCGTGACCGGCGTCGAACAGCTCGTCGAGCTCACCAAGCAACTCGAGGGGCGCCACCCCAACCAGGTGGCCGACGCGAACGTCGCCGTGGCCCACAACGTGGGCGGCAGCGGCGCCAGCGCCGTCGTCACCGTCCTCGGGAGGGGTGCGTGATGCCCGCGTGGTACGACGACCTCGCGGCCTCGGTCGCGTCCGGGGCGCTCACCTACCTCGTATGTGGGGCCTGCGGTGCCACCGCGACGGCGCCGCGGACGATCTGTCCAGAGTGCGGGGAGCCCGACCTCGGCGAACGATCCCTTTCGGACACCGCGACCGTCGAGACGTTCACCGAGATTTACGTGACGATCCCGCGCTTCGACGGCGAGACGCCCTACACCGTCGTCCTCGGGGCGTTCGACGAGGGAGTCCGGCTCACCGGGCAGTTGCGCGGCGCGGACGCCGACGCCATCGATATCGGTGACGCCGTCCGGATCGGCGTCGAGGAACGCGAGGAGGGCAGCGACCTGCTGACGTTCACGCCGGAGTCGAGCGATGGGTGAGCTGGCCGGGCTGTTCGCGCCCGAGCGCGTCGCCGTCGTCGGCGCCACCGACCGGGCGGGCTCTGTCGGCCGCGCGCTGGTCGAGAACCTGCAGGACTCCTTCCAGGGAGAACCCGTGGGGATCAACCCGAACCGCGACTCGGTGCTCGGGGTGGCGTGTTACCCGTCGGTCGCGGACGCGCCCGGGCCGATCGACCTGGGCGTGGTGGCCGTGCCCGCGTCGGCGGCCGTCGATGCCGTGCGCGACCTCGGGGAGGCGGGCGTGCGCGACGTGGTGGTCATCACCGCGGGCTTCGCCGAGGTCGGCGACGCGGGCGAGCGCCGCCAGGCCGACCTCGTCGCGGTCGCCGACGAGTACGACCTGCACCTGGTCGGCCCCAACTGCGTCGGGATCATCAGCACGCCCGACGGCCTGAACGCCACCTTCGCCCCGGAGAACGCCACCGAGGGCGGCGTGTCGTTCATGAGCCAGTCGGGGGCGTTCGTCACCGCGGTGCTGGACTGGGCGGCCGACGAGGACCTCGGGTTCAAGGACCTCGTGTCGCTGGGCAACGAGGCGGTGCTCGACGCCGTCGACTTCGCGGCGGAGTGGGGCGACGATCCCGACACCCGGGTCATCCTGGCGTACCTGGAGCAGATCGAGGACGGCCGGGCGTTCATCGACACCGTCCGGGCGGTCACCCGGGAGACGCCGGTGGTCGTCATCAAGTCCGGGACCACCGAGGCCGGCGCGCAGGCCGCCGCCTCCCACACGGGCTCGCTGGCCGGCAGCGCGACCGCCTATCGGACCGGCATCGAGCAGGCCGGCGCGATCTACGCCGCGGACGTCGAGGACTTCTTCGACTTCGGCGAGGTGCTGGCCCACCAGCCGCTGCCCGACACCGACGCCGTCGCCGTGGTCACGAACTCGGGCGGCCCGGGCGTGCTGACGGCCGACGCCATCGGGCCGAGCGAGCTGTCGCTCGCGGCGTTCGGCCCCGAGACCCGGGACGCGCTCGCGGACTGCCTGCCCGCGGAGGGCGGGGTACACAACCCGCTAGACGTCATCGGCGACGCCGACGCCGAGCGATACCGTGACGCGCTCGACGCCGTCCTGGCCGACGACGCGGTCGGCGGCGTGATCGCCATCGCCTGTCCCACTCGGACGCTCGATTTCGCCGACCTGGCCGACGTGATCGTCGACCGCCACGAGGCCCACGACAAACCGATCGTCGCCTGTCTCATGGGCGGGAAGCTCGTCCACGAGGCCGAAGATCGGCTCTAGGGCCGTTCGATCCCGAACTACTTCGCCCCCGATCGCGCGGTCGACAGCCTCGAGGTCCTCGCGCGCTACCGTCGGCTCTCGACCCGC
>JBDGSW010000138.1:231-1726 GCA_042217345.1 Haloarculaceae archaeon | reverse complement strand
CCACCTCCACGAGGAACACGACTCGCTCGCGTTCTTCGTCGGCGGCGACAACGTGATCGCCGTGAGCGCCGGGCTCTCGACCCGCGAGTACGGCTCGCCGCCCACCTTCGACGTCGACGCCGATCGGGTGCACGAGATTCTGGCGAACGCCGCGGCCGCGGGGCGGACGTCGGTCGGGATCGAGGGGACGGGGATCCTGGACGCCTACGGGATCCCCACGCCCACGGGCGAGCTGGTCGACTCGGCCGGGGCCGCCGCCGAGGTGGCCGACGAGATCGGCGACCCGGTCGCGATGAAGGTCGCCAGCCCGGACGTGCTGCACAAGTCCGACGCGGGGGCGGTGCGGACGAACGTCGACCCCGCCGACGCCGCGTCGGTCTACGACGACCTGCGCGACCGCGCGGCGAATGCGGCGCCCGACGCCGAGATCCTGGGCGTGCTCGTCCAGGCACAGGTCGACCTCGAGGCGGGCCAGGAGACCATCGTCGGCGTGAACCGGGACGCGCAGTTCGGCCCGCTGGTGATGTTCGGGCTCGGCGGCATCTTCGTCGAGGTGTTCGAGGACACGACCTTCCGCGTCGCGCCGCTGTCACCCGCGGAGGCCCGGGCGATGACCGAAGGGATCCAGGGGGCGCCGCTGTTACGCGGCGCTCGCGGCCGGCCGGAGCTGGCCGTCGACGACGTCGTCGAGACGATCCAGCGGATCGCCCAGCTGTCGACCGACGTTCCCGCGATCGAGGAGCTGGACGTCAACCCGCTGATCGCGACGCCCGACGGCGTCTCCGCCGTGGACGTCCGGCTGACGTTCGATCCCGACCGCCTGTGAGTGCCCTGGCTCGAATTTTCCAGCCCCCGGGAAGTCCCGGGGCGAATCAAGGACCTCGACGATTCCCTCACTGTCCACATAAACAGGGATGGCAGGGAGTTCCACCAACGAGCAGTATAAGCTCGATCACTCTCTTCGGTGTGCGTTTCGCTACGGCGTGCGCTTACTGTCCACTGTCGGCTATCACGATCGCAAACTGGGTCGTAAAGTTCGCGCTTGACCGGTACTGCTTGCCAGGTCTCCATATGTTGCGGCAGACGACCGTCGATCCTTCCGTGGCAGCCGGTAGTTCGGCTGATTCGTTGTCGGCACTCCTGTTCACTTCGGTTTTCGGTGATTGCTGGTCTCTGGTTCGTTCGGGCAAGTGCAATAGTTCCTCAAACACCGTAGTGAACGCCGCTGTGATCAAGAGCGGGTGCGATTATTGCAAATCCTACGTTTAGTCGTCGTGATGTGGACAGTATTCAGGGAGCCTCAGTGGCGTCAGTTCACCAAAGACAGTCGCATCAGGGAGCTGATACCGACAAGCCAACTCCTTTCTACACCACGATTTCAGCCCGAGTGTATCAGTCGGAATCTGTCCACTTCGTTGACCTCTTGCAGTAAAGATCGCCGGGATCAGTGATTGTTAACAAACAGCATGCCATCGCCAATCCAGGCGTGAGTTTT
>JBDGSW010000138.1:0-221 GCA_042217345.1 Haloarculaceae archaeon | reverse complement strand
AATCTGCTGGCTGTGGAATTAAGTGCAATGCAGAGACTGCGGCGGATCCACTTTATCCGAGGTCAAGTCTCGTGGATGGCGACCGCACTGGTGGTATTGACATTGCTGAATTCGCTCACGCCAGAACTGTTCTTTGTCTCCTCTCTCCTCGGATTCCTCGTAATCGTCGAACGTACGTGTTTAGCCCCGTCTGATTTCGTCACTGTCTCGTAGATAGCGAC
>JBDGSW010000120.1:0-39671 GCA_042217345.1 Haloarculaceae archaeon | reverse complement strand
GGAGTGTCTGACTAAACCACGGGAAGCCTCGGGGCTTGACCCCGAGGCGGTTCACGTGATCTCATCTTCGTCGATGTCACCTCAATCGATTATACACATATTTGAATACTGCCACAAGTATAGTACTGTATCCGTCAGATATGGGACTTCGGATGATGCTGGTTTGTTTTACTAACCGGAGGGTAAAGGCCAATAGCGGTGTATATCGATCGATCTGCTCTTTTTTGTGGTAGATTCGAATCGATCGGCAGTTCCGTAACGTCGTTCCTTCTAGAACCTCTCTACAGGGCTCAATGGGGCGTCTCATCGAAATCAAGGATGATCTCTCGCTGTCGCTGCTATTGTAGTAAGAGATCTGCTGTATTGGATGACGGATATCGTATCAATAGGTCCTGAAACTAGCTCACCGACAGTTGCTGAGATCGAACCTGATCTCGATCGATACGGATTTGCCTCCCGCGCTATTGCTTTACGGACATACGTCTGTAATATCCACCAACGGCTCGTTCGAGACTACCCGTGGTCAAGATTCGGCTTGGAGGGAATAGGGAAGGCTGGTTGCACTTCCAGAGTAGAGCTCGATACGTTCAGGTTCGGTTTCCAGGGTTCTCCTCCATGCCCAGGAAACGGCTACTACCGAGGACGGAACTCGAGCCCTCGTCGTGAATCACGGAGATCGCTCGTTCACAGTCCCGTGGTATCCCCGCTGTAAGCAACTCACGCAGTGGATTCAGACTGTTCGGAACGCAACCGGTGCAGTGCGCTATTTCGAGCCCCCTCTATTCGATATACTCGAATAACTGCAGAATCCGGTACACAACGTGAGCGGCAAAAATTCGGTATAGTCGAATAAATACGCATCCATTGGGGGCGAAATATAGGCCCCTATTCTGCAATAGCTGAATATTCGCTGGCGTCACGACCCGGCGATGGACGTCACTCGGTTCTCTATTCTCGTTCGTACCAGGTTGCTGACGCAGCTCACCCGTGTCTGATGGACATTCCCCGGCGTCATTCTCCAGTGGGAGTACGAAAACCTTCGGCGATCTCGAATAGGTCGCCGAACGAGGCGGAATCGCTCCTTACTAGCGGATTACCTGTTTGGGAGGAATGGTCGCGCTCCGCTCGGAACGAGGAACGTGTCCATTCACGATGTTCGAAAATTCTCGGACCGATAACTGTCGGTCGCGCTTTATCTGTTCGAAAACGCTAAGGAGGGGACTGTCGTGTCATTAGGTATCATGGCTCTAACGAAGCCCGAACGAATGGTGAAATCGGCGCGGACGGCGTTCGAGATCATCGAGTACGTCCATGAGCAGGACGGCGCAGACCTGGGGGAACTGGCCGACCAGCTCGACCTCGCGAAGAGCACGATCCACGGGTACCTGGCGACGCTGGAGTCACTCGAGTACCTCGTCAACGACGGTGGGACGTACAACCTGAGTCTGAAGTTCCTCTATCACGGGACGGCGGCCCGCAACTCGGAACCACTCCTGGGACTCGACGACGCGACGCTCGGCGCCCTGGCCGAGGAGACGTCGCTCGTCGCCTGGCTCGTCGTCGAGGAACACGGGCGGGCCGTCTACCTCGACCGGGTCGTCAGCGACGACGCGGTCCAGACCTACGGTCGCATCAGCAAGCGGACGGACCTCCACGGCCCCGCCTCTGGGAAGGCCATCCTCGCTCACCTCCCCACCGGTACCGTCAGGGACATCGTCGACAGCTACGGGCTCCCCGCGCGCACCGAGTACACGATCACGACCGAGGACGAACTCTTCGACGAACTGGAGCAGATCCGTCAACGGGGCTACGCGGCGAGCAAACACGAAGTCGCCCTGGGGGTCCAGTCGGTCGCAGCACCGGTCCACCACGACGGGCAGGTGTTGGGCGCCGTCAGCGTCTCCGGCACGTCGAACCAGGTCGACGACGACTACTTCGACACGGAACTCCCCGAGGTGGTGGTCGCCGCCGCCGAGGAGCTCACTAAGGAGTACGCCCGACACTACGGGTGAGAATCCCAGCCGCTGGAACGGGTCGGCCGGTGCGGCCGTTCCGTCGCCAGTAGCGTTGTGATGGACGTGGCAAGCGAACCACAGTGAGATAGCAGCTATCGAGCACGGGAGCCACCTGTATCTCTCCCTGTTTTCCGGGCGGATTCGAGCCCTCCAATCGACGGTGTATAAGACCTGCCTGCGAGTGTGGGGAACTTTTATGCCGGGTGATACTGTGTTTGTGTACATCACGGGTGATGCGGTAACATCTCCCGTGGTGGGTGAACTCAATGAGCACTGAGGAACAACAGCACGACCCTCGTCTCCTCGCCCTCGACACGGGTGGGACCATGACGGACTCGTTCATCGTGGACGAGGAGGCGAACTACACCGTCGGAAAAGCACAGACGACGCCGGACGACGAGTCCGTTGGCGTAAAGAACTCGTTCGACAACGGGCTGGGATACTGGGGCACCTCGTTCAAGGACAGCGCCGCCTCCCTGGACGGGGTGGTCTACGCCGGGACGGCGATGCTCAACCGACTCCTCGAGCGCGAGGGGGAAGGCAACATCGGCGTCATCACGTCCGGTGGCTTCGAGGACCACCACCGGATGGGTCGCGGCATCGCGGCCTGGGCTGATCTGTCCTACGCGGGTCGGCTCCACGCCAGAGAGCACGAACATCCCGAGCCCCTCGTCCCCCGCGAGAACATCAAGGGCGTGCGCGAGCGCGTCAACATGCTCGGGGAGTCGGTCATCGGCCTCTACGAGGACGAGGTCCGGGAGGCGGTCCACGACCTGCTCGACCGCGACGTCCGCGTCATCGCCGTCTGTACGATCTTCTCGTACGCGAACCCGGAACACGAACAGCGTATCAAGGAGATCGCCGAAGAGATCAAAGACGAACGCGACGACGACACGCCGGTCTGGCTGTCGAGCGAGCAGAACCCGGTCCGGGGCGAGACCCCGCGGCTGAACACGCTCATCCTCGAGGCCTACGCCGTCGAGCCGTCGCGCGAACAGCTCTACCACATCGAGGACGCCCTCCAGGGGGAGGGCCTGGACGCGCCGTTCCGTGTCCTGACCTCCTCCGGGGGGACCATCGCGCCGGACCACGACTGGCTGGCCGAGACGATGCTGTCGGGCCCCATCGGCGGGGTGTTCGGCGGCGAGTTCCTCACGGACAAGCTCGACATCGACAACCTCGTCTGCTCGGACGTCGGCGGCACCAGCTTCGACGTCGCGCTCATCACGGAGGGCCACTACCCGACGCGCTGGGACCAGACGCTCGCACAGATCCCGACCAACATCCCGATGACTGCGCTCGATTCGATCGGCTCGGGGACTGGCTCGTATCTCCGCGTCGACCGCGCCTCCGACCGCATCGAGGTCGGCCCCGACTCTGCGGGCTACCTCGTCGGCGTCTCCAACGAGAACGCCGACGTCGAGACGCCGACGGTCACCGACTGCACGGCGCTGCTGGGATACATCAACCCCGACTTCTTCCTCGGCGGCGACATCCCCATCGACGTCGACGTGGCGAGAGACGCCATCGACGAGCAACTCGCCAGCAAGCTCGGTGAGGACCCCGTCGAAACGGCTCGCGGCGTGCTCAACATCGTCGAGCGCGACATGGCCAACGAGCTTCGGTCGATGGTCCACGGGCTTGGGTACGCGCCGGAGAACTACAACCTCATCAGCTACGGCGGCGGCGGGCCGCTCCACGCGGCCGGTTACACCAAGCCCCTGCACTTCAAGGACATCCTCGTCCCGGACTGGGCGGCGGCGTTCTCCGCGTTCGGCACCGCGTGTGCTGACTCGGCGTACCGCTACGACCAGTCCGTCGACGTGATCCTTCAGCCGGACTTCAGCAACGCCGACCAGGTGGCCGAGATCCTGACCGGCGTGTTCCACAAAGTGCGCGAGAAGGCGGCAGACGCCTTCGAGCGCGACGGCATCGACTCCGAGAAGATGGAGTTCCGGCCGGCGATCCGCGCCCAGTACACCGGCATGCTCGACGACCTGGAGGTCAAGATCGACGAGTTCTGGGACGGCAGTCTGGACGGGACGGACATCAAACAGGTCGTCGACAAGTTCGAGGACGAATTCGGCCGCGTATTCCAGCGTGCGGCCCGCTCGCCCGAGAATGGCTACCAGTTTACCGTCGCTATCGGGACGGGCGTCGCCCCGTCGCAGAAGCCGGCGCTTCCCGACGAGGAGCCTGTTTCGACAGACACGCCGCCGGAGCAAGCGAGCAAGGGCCAACGCGCCATCTACTGGGAGGGCGACTGGCACGACGCCGACATCTGGGACATGGACCACATCCAGGCCGGGAACGTCGTCGAGGGGCCCGCGGTCACCGAGGCGCCGGCGACGACCATGCTCGTCCCGCCGGGCTGGGAAGCATCGCTCGATCACAACCGCATTTACCACCTGACGCCACCGAACCAATGAGTAAACCAGACGAATCCGAACTCCACGATCCGGGGACGACGACTCGCGACCGACAGTACGACCACGTAGAACCGCCTATCGGCTGGAATGGCCAGACGCTCAAGGAGATGCTCGACAGCAGCGAGCAGATCCTCGAGGAGACTGGCCGCTACCAGGGCCAGGAGGAACTCGAACTCAAGGAGAACGACCCCTTCAAGTACGAACAGATGTACTCGCGGCTCCGCGGCGCGCTCGTCAGCGCCCGCGAGACCGCACTCCACGTGAGCGCCTCGCCCATCGTGCGTGAGATCGGCGAGCTCTGCTTCCAGATCTACACGCCAGAAGGTGACTCCGTGGCCGTCTCGACGGGCATCATCGTCCACGTCCACACGGGGTCGCTCGCGATCAAGTACATGATCGAGCAGGACTACGAGAACAACCGCGGCATCCAGCCGGGCGATATCTTCTGCAACAACGACAACGATCTCGGCAACGTCCACACCACCGACGTCCACACGTTCGTCCCCATCTTCTACGAGGACGAACTCGTCGCGTGGGCCGACGGCGTCACCCACGAGATCGACATCGGTGGGATGACCCGTGGCCACGACCAGGTCGCCTCGACCAATCGCCACGAGGACGGGCTGTACGCCACCTGCGAGAAGATCGGCGAGGACGACAAGCTGTATCAGGACTGGCGCGACCGCGGCCAGCGCGGCGTCCGGACGCCGATGTACTGGGACCTCGACGAGAAGTGCCGCCTCGCCGGGTGTCACATGATCCGGGAGGCCATCCACGAGATGATCGACGAGGTCGGCGTCGACGTCTTCAAGCAGTTCCTGTACGAGGCCGTCGAGGAGGGCCGCCAGATCATGGAGTCCCGGGTCAAAGAGCGGATGTTCCCGGGCACTTACCGCGAGTCTAGCTTCCACCCGATCGAGTGGGAGGACAAGGCCTGGCAGCCCAACGCCCAGCAGAACATGATGGACCACCTTCCCGTCGAGATAACCATCGACGAGGACGGCGGGATGAAACTGGACATGGAGGGCGCCACGCCGCCCGGCCCGCACCCGTTCAACTGCGCCAAGGGGTCGATGGAGGGCGCGCTCTGGGTGTACCTCACCCAGTCGCTCCTCCACGACGGGAAGGTCAACGACGGGGCCCACTACGCGGTGGACACCAACTACCCGGAGGGGTCGGTGGTGAATCCCCAGGACCCCGAACTGTCGTACCACACGCCGTGGATGTCGATCTTCCCGACCTACCTGGCGGTCTCCAGGTGCCTGTCCAACGGGTTCTTCTCGCGGGGGTTCCGCGAGGAGGTGGTCACCGGGTACGGCGAGCCCTCCGACGCGCTGCAGGGTGGCGGGAAGCTGCAGGAGTCGGTGGCCGACGCGATCCCCGACGCGATGGGCGATTACTTCCCGGTCGGGGCGTTCGACTTCTCGTGTCAGGGCCTCGGCGCCTCCGCGGTGCGGGACGGGCTGGACTACGGGTACGCGATGTTCAACCCCGAGGCCGACCTCGGCGACGTCGAAGAGTGGGAGCAGACCCAGTGGGGCCTCATCCAGCTGAGCCGGCGGGTTAAAACCAACAGCGCCGGCCACGGCAAGTACCGCGGCGGCGCCGGCTGGGAGGGCATCCACACCATCATGGGCAGCGAGGACGTCTCGTTGTTCACGACCAGCATTCCGACGGTCACGTGGTCGTCCGCCGGCATGTCGGGCGGCTACCCCCCGGGGACCAGTTACTCCGTGCGCGTCCACGACACTGACCTCCCCGAGCGGGTCGCCGAGGGCGAGCCCTATCCGCTCGACGACCAGCCGGTCGGGTCCTTGGACGAGGACATCGAGGCGGAAGAGCTCGTCCGCGACCACGACGGGATGTTCTTCCCGGAGGGGTTCGAGAACTTCGACCTGCTGCGCTACCAGACGACCGGCGGCCCCGGCTGGGGCGATCCGCTGGAGCGCTCGCCCGCCCTGCTCAAGGCGGACGTCGAGGAAGACGTCTTCTCACCCGACGTCGTCGAACGGGTGTACGGCGTCGTCGGCGAGTACGACGAGCACGATCGCGAGTTCACGATCGACGAGGAAGCGACCGCGGAGCGCCGCGAGGAGATCCGCGAGGAACGGGCCAAGCGGACCCAGTCGTTCGACGAGTTCTTCGAGGCGGAAAAGCCCCGCGTCGAGGAGCGCGACTGGAACGACGGCGTCCAGTACATGTACGAGGGCGTCTTCGAGATGAGCGACGAGTGGGCCGAGGACTTCCGCGAGTTCTGGGACCTCAGCGAGGACTACTCCCCCTAGGTGATACCAATGACTGATCTGGACAAAGCACGCGTGGAATCGTTGATCGACGGCGACCTGTCGTGGAACGAACTGCGCAACGACGTACTGCCAGACCCGAAAGATCCCGACCGCTTCGAGAAGACGCGCGAGGTGCTCCAAGAGCGCGTCGACTGGGACGACCCCGTCCTCGTCCCGCTGAACGATCACCTGTACGTCGTCGGCACCGACGAGGGCCGGGTCATCAGAACCGACTGCGGGACCGACCTCTGTGACGCCGACGAGAACTGGAAGCGCGACTGCCAGGTCGCCGTCCGGGAGGACGACGACGAACTCGAGGAGCTCTACGAGCAGTACATGCACGTCGATCCGGACTGGGCGTTCGAGCTCCGGGAGTGGTACTGCCCGGAGTGCTACCAGCTGATCGACGTCGACGCCGTCCCGGTCGGTTACCCGGTGGTCAGGCCGTTCGAGCCGGACATCGACACCTTCTACGAGGAGTGGCAGGGCCGACCCGCGCCGGACCGGGAGGGTGAGCAAGCCGCGGACTGACGGCCCCACCCCGTCTGCGTGCCGGGTCCGTCGGCTGGTTCCAGCGGCCGCGTTCGTCCAGACGGAGGACGGACCGGTTGTTCACGCGAGCGCTGCGACCTCGGCATCGGCTCCTGCCCACGTGAGATGGCGATCGCCGATCTGCACACCCACTGCGAGGGGCGACGAACGGCGCCCCTTCGAGAGACCGATCTGTCCACCGAGATTTCCGGGACCCGATCGACGCTCCTTCCTCCGAAAATCGTGGGCCTCGGTACCTTTTTACACGATAACGCAGAACAGCGTAGTATGCCGGCAGAAAGCGACAGCGCAGCGAGCAGTACCGGCAGCACAGCGACGACGGACAGCGGTATGACTCTCACCGACGCGATCGTCGACAGCCTCGACCGGTTCGCCGACCGGGTCGCCCTCAGGGTGGACGGGGAGTCCTACACCTACCGCGAGCTCGACGAGCGATCGAACGCGGTCGCGAACGCGCTCGTTGCACGTGGCGTCGATCCGGGCGACCGGGTCGCGCTGATGACGTCGAATTGCCTCGGGTACGTGATCGCGGACCTGGCGTTGCTCAAGGCAGGGGCGGTCAAGCTGCCACTCAACGACATGCTGACCGAAGAGGAGTTCGAGTACATGCTCTCTGACTCTCGGGCGGCGACCGTCATCGCGGGGCCGGAGTTCACCGACACGCTCGCATCGCTGGTCGATGCGGTCGACACCGTCGAACGCGGGTTCGTCATCGACGCCGAGAGCGATCGATTCGAATCGCTCGCAAACCTCGAAGCCGCCGGCGACGAGACGACGCCTCCGGACGTGACGATCACGCCGGCGGACCCGGTCGGCCACTTCTACACCGGCGGGACGACCGGGAAGCCGAAAGGCGTCATCCACTCGCACGATACCTTCGTGCAGAACATCTACGCCCACACCATGGAGCTCGACATGACGGGTTCCGATACCCTGCTCTTGATGACGCCGCTCCCGCACTCGGCGGGGCTGTTCCTGTGGGCGGCGCTGTTGCTCGGCGCCACGGCCGTGATCCGCTCCGGATTCGATCCCGCACAAGCGCTCCGGGATCTCGAAGACCACGAGGTGACGTGGACCTTCCTCGTGCCGACGATGATCTACACCATCCTCGATCATCCAGACCTGGCTGACACCGACGCGTCGTCGCTGGAGACGTTGATCTACGGTGCGGCCCCGATGACGCCGGCACGACTCCGCGAGGGGCTGGACGAGTTCGGGACGGTATTCACACAGTTTTACGGGCAGACGGAAGTCCCGAACCTCATCACCGTCCTGGGAAAGGACGAACACCGCATCGCCGTCGAGGAGGGCAAGGAGGAGCGTCTCGGGTCCGCCGGGCAGCCGACACTGATGGCCGACGTGAAGATCGTCGACGCCGAGTCCGGCGAGCGCCAGCCGCCGGGGGCCGAAGGCGAGATCATGACGACCGCGCCGTACGTCATGGACGAGTACTGGGAGCGCCCGGAGAAGACCGCCGAGACCGTCGAGGACGGCTGGGTCCATACGGGCGACGTCGGGAAGATCGACGAGGACGGCTACGTGTATCTCCTCGACCGCAAGAGCAACATGATCATCTCGGGGGGGATGAACGTCTATAGTACGAACGTCGAGGAGGTGCTCATGGAGCATCCCGGCGTCAGCCAGGTCGCTGTCATCGGCGTCCCCGACGAGAAGTGGGGCGAGGCCGTGACTGCCATCGTCGTCCCAGGTGACGAGGACCTCACTGCGGAGGAGATCCACGAGTTCGCCGACGACGAACTTGCCGACTACAAGCGACCGAAACAGATCGAGTTCCGCGAGGAGCTTCCGAAGACGCCCTACGGGAAGATCGACAAGAAGGCACTTCGCGAACCGTTCTGGGAGGAAGCTGACCGTGACATCAACTGACGTCGGCGGGCGATCGGCTTTCCGTCCGCGATTGGGGCGTGGGAGCCTGGGAAACGGTTAACTCGACGGGCGGACTGTGTGTGATAATGGCTCACAGGAACGTGGCGGACCGATCGAACGGCACTCGACCTCCCAGTGACCCGACCGACGGATGAGTGCAGACGACGCCGAGCGATACGAGACGGTCATGGCGCTGCTCGCCGACCGCGCGGCGAGCAAGGGGGACAGCCCACTGGTACACACCGCCGAGCGAGTGTACAGCTACCGGGACCTCCACCGGGATTCGAACGCGGTTGCGAATGCACTCGTCGAACGGAGTGTCGAAACCGGTGACCGGGTCTGCACCTTCCTCGAGAACAGTCCGGAGTACCTCGCCGTCTGGTTCGGTATCGCCAAGGCGGGTGGAGTGATGGTCTCCCTGAACGCCGATCTCCAGGAGGACGGGCTCTCGTACGCGCTGCGCGACTCGACGGCCACGATCGTCGTCCTGGACGCGTCGACGCGGGAGAACTACGAGACGATCGACGGCACCGACAACGACGTCGAGACGGAGTTCCTGCTCGGCGAGGCCCCGCCTGGCGCCGACTATCGACCGTTCGAGGAACTGCTCGACGCGGAGCGGACAGCGTCCCCGGACCGCCAGCGACGTGGCTCGGACCCGATGTCCACCATCTACACCAGCGGCACCACCGGCAAACCCAAGGGCGTGATCCTCCCGCACCGCTCTTACGTCAACACCGGTCGGGAGTTCGTGAACAACATGCTGTCGATAGGGCCCGACGACCGCCCGTTCACCACGCTCCCGCTGTCGCACTGCAACGCCCAGCAACTCACCGTCACCGGATCGATCCTGGCGGGGACGGACTTCGTCCTGTACCCGGAGTTCGACCCGGAGCACTTCTGGGAGCAGATCCGACGTCACGACGCAACGGTGTTCAACTACCTCGGGACGATGATCGCCAACCTCCACAACACCGACGAGCGGCCGGACGACGCGGACAACCCGGCGGAGTACGGCATCGGCGCCGGCACGCCACCGGGGGTCATCGACGAGTTCGAACCGCGCTTCGACGTCCAACTGGTCGAAGGCTACGGGCTCACCGAGACCGCGACGACGGCGGCGATCAACCCGATGGACGACCCCAGGCGGGGGAGCATCGGGAAACCGCTGACGTACACGGAACTGGAGATCGTCGACGAGCAGGACCGGCCGCTGCCACCTGGGGAGGAGGGCGAGATCGTCGTCCGGCCGACGGAGCCAAACGCGTGCATGATCGGGTATCACAACAAGCCGGAGGAGACCGTCGACGTCTGGCAGAACCTCTGGATCCACACCGGCGACATCGGCTACAAGGACGACGACGGCTACTTCTACTTCGTCGACCGGAAAGCCTACGCCATCCGGCGGCCGGGCGGCAACGTCTCCTCGGACGAAGTCGAAAGCGTCCTCAGCGACCACCCGGCGCTCACGGAAGTCGCCGTGTTCGGCGTCCCCGACGAGAATGGCGACGAGGCCGTGAAGGCGGTGGTCGTTCCGAAGCCCGATCGGAGTCCGACGCCCGTCGACGTCGTGTCGTACTGTGACGGGAAGCTCGCCTATTACAAGGTGCCACGCTTCGTCGAAGTTCGCGACGAACTACCCAAGACGACGACCGAACGCGTGAAGAAATACGAACTCATCGGCGAGAGCAACCACGACGTGTGGGATCGGGAGAAAGGCTACGAACTCAAACGATGACCCACCCATGCCAGCAATCGACCCGTGTGTGTCGCGGACCAGCCATCCCATCGGTGTCGGTGGCTCGGCAACCGTCGAAGGGCGTAGCGTCGACGGACACAAGCGTGGTGTTCCCTCCAGTTCTTCCAGTCGACGGCTGCGTAACAGCTGGACAGGAGTTCCGTTCGAGGTCGCCGGTCGGGTCAGTCCTCCTCGATTGGCTCCAGGGGTTCGAGATCTCGGACCACGCCGCGATGCTCCCAGTCCCCAGGCTGACCCGGTTCTCGGCGGGTGTGGAGGTGGACGTCGCCGCTGGGTCGGACGAGTAGTGCGTGGTGGTAGCCGTCCTCGTCGACGACGAGCGGGCACGCGTCCCACCCGTCGTCCTCGTTTACCTCCAGCGAGCGGTTCATCCCGATGATCTGCCCGGACTCGTGGGTGAAGACGAACTGCTGGATGCCCGGGGCGATCTCGTCCGTCTCCTGTGGCCGGTAGACGATGACCGACACCTCGCCGACGTCCGGGTCGGCTACGCGGAGGAGATCGCCATGGTCCAGGTTGCGCACGACTGCGGCAGGATCTGACATGGTGTCTGGTGACGATGTGCAGGAAGTTATAGGTGGCGGCGGTACCCGTCTGGGATCTGCGATGGGCCCCGCCTACGTTTCGCTAGGTACCAGTGCAGCGCCCCTCGACCACTCGTCGCCTGCGGTTGGCTCCTCACCTGCCGTCGTCGGCCACGGTCGGTATCGTCCGTCAGCTGACGTCGATCGTGCCGGACTCCTCGTCCAGCACGCCCTGTTCGAACTCGTCGCCGTACTGCTCTTCCACCCACTGTTGCACTCGGTCCTCCTGTCGCTCCACGCTCCATTCGTCCTCGGGGATCGACTCGAACTGCACCCAGCCGTCCGCCTCGTCCGAGTAGCCCAGCAGGTGGACACTGCCGGCGTCATTTCGGTACAACGCCATCGTGTAGATGACAAACGGGTCGTCGCCACTCTTTAGCACCGACAGCGGGACGATGCGGGGGTCCTGCTGTTTCAGCTGTTCTGCCTCCTCGTTTGTCAGTGCCCGATCCGGCAGTGCCTCGATCACAGTTCACTTTTTGGGTAGTCCGGATAAAACAGTTCGGGGCGAAGTGGGCTGCGGCCACGTGTCCGTCTCCACGAAACTCCAGCGAGTCCGTCGACCGCATCCCGAAGCGGCCATACGGGAAGGCGCGACGGGAACTCTCGAGAGGACCAGGGACGCAATCGGGTGAGCACTGCTCCGGTGACTTCCTGCCTTCGAAGGCAGACATATCGTGATCCATGCACTCGAACGCAGTCAGATCACTCGCGCACCTCGATGCGGTCGAGGACCGCCGTGCGTCGAACGTGGCACCCGCTCCGTCCGGGAGTCGCTCCGGAGTAGTACTCCGTACTCTCCGTCCGTCTGATCGACCGTCACGAAAACGGCCGGGTGTCCACGAAGAGCGGTCGAATGCCGATACTCAATCCCAGTCAATATTTAATATGGGGATATATGGCGCCGTTTACTCTATCCCTGCGGATCGACTTGGGTGATGTATATTTATCCTTCCCCACTTCGGTATCAGAATCTCAATTTTGTAACTAGACTCGTCAATACCTACTCTATCGAGGGGGATCGTAGATGAATCGGAGGGAGGGAAGCCGAACCGGCCTACACCTCGCGTGCGATCTTCTCGACGTGATCTGCAGAGATGTCGACGCCGTGGGTCTCACTGGCGTGCTTCCGGACGATCTCGACGAGTTCGATCTCATTCTCGGTCCGGACGAGGAACTCGCAGTCTTCGAACCCCGCGTGAATGCAGCTCACTTCTTTGGCCATGTACTCCTCCACCCGCCACCAGTACGGCCCGCGAGCCGATAGCACTTCTCACAAGGTCTGTTCACCGTGACATTCCGCTGCCGAGCGCTGCGCTACGCCGCCGTGACGGCCGCTCGAAGCCCGTTCTTGGTGAACTCCTCGAGCAGGACCGACTCGGCCCTGTAGTGCTCGTAGACTGCCTTGGCCCAGTCGCGCACCGCGGGCGAGTCGGTATCGACGAAGCCGGTGAGCGTCCCGGTGTCGGGATCGTCGACGGCGACGCCGACGCGATCGTCGAAGATGGCCAGCCCGAACGGAAGCTCGTCGTGGAGGCGGAGGACGAGGTTGCCGCTGACGCACACCTGCACGCATCGCTCGGGGTAGTTCTCCATGAGGTCTTCGACCATCGGGATCGGGTCGATCAACTCGGTCTGCATCCCGTCGAGGATTCGCGCCTGGATCTCGTCCATGTACGTCGGTGCGATCGTCCACGTGTCGAATCCTCGGAGCGCTCCGGTTTCCCGGACGAGCGAGGCGTACCGTGCCATCGGACCGTACGGGTTCCCGTCCGGGTGAGTGACGGTCGCGTCCGCGAACGCGCCGAGGGGCGGAGTCAGGCCGATCGCGTCCAGCGCGTCCACGACGGGAGCGAGTAAGAAGGCCGTCTCGACCTCGGCCTCGAACTCCGAGATGCTCGTCGCGACGGCCCGTCCGACCGGCGTCACGTGGAACTCGCCGTCGATCCGCTGGACGAGTCCGCGATCCCGTAGCCAGCGAGTGTGCCGGTGGCTGGTCGCCCGCGAGATGCCGAGCCGCGCCTCCAGCTCTCCCCGTTCTAGGGAGCCGTCGCCGAGGGCACCGAGAGCGGGCGCCCGCCGGAGGAGCGCCTGGGGATCGACGCGCCGGGTCTGTGCCGAAGGTGTCATGCCAAGGATACGCGCGGCGGCACGATAACCGTATCTCAGTCGGTGAGACGGTCGCACGCGGCGCGAAAACCTCACAGAGTAATTATAGATCCACACGGCCCCTACCTGAACCTGTTCGTCGCAGGACGCGGCGAACGGGGGCACGACCCCGGAAAGAAACGACATGACGACGGAATCTCATCCAGAAGTTGAATCGACCGTGAAACACGGCGTGGACGTGGAGGCGCTCGCGGCCTTCCTCGAGTTCGCCGAGGCGAACCCGGAGGCGGTCCAGTTCGGCCTGGAAGCGACCGGCGAGTACGAGGGCCGCGCGATCCACACGAAGGCGACGACCGGTCCGTACACCCTCGGCGGCGAGCGCATCGACCGCGCCGCCCGCGAGTACACCTACCACCTCGGCGGCCACCGGGAGGTCGAGGACGCCGTGGGCTTCGTCGACCCGACCGACCGCGAGGAGGTCATCGAACTCGCGCTGGCTGCACTCTCGGGGTGCATCAACGCCGCCGTCTCGATGAGTGCCCTGTTGCGGGGCATCGACCTCGAGGGCCTGGAGACGACGGTCCGGATCGACTGGGACCCGTTCGTTTTCCTCGGGCTCGCAGACGTCCACGGCGCCGACGGCGACCCAGTGGACATGTTCGGCGATCTCGAGGTGGAGATCGTCGTCGACGGCGACCTCGACGAGGCCGATCGGCAGTACCTCGAGGAGTCGGTGGGCCGCTCGGCGATCTTCAACCTCGTGACGCTGTCCCACGAGAGCCGACCGACCGTTCGTCTGGCCGGGTAGCCCGGACGTCCCAGCGCCACGGTTCTGTCCCGTCGTCGACTCCTTGGATGGCGGAGACAGATCCGTCCCGGATCGCCGTTCTCGATTCCGGCCGGACGTGAGTGCGGACTGAACCACGCTCGGCGGATCCGGGCGTACGCGTTCCCACGCCGACGGCACAGCTCTAGTATCAATCCTACATGCCACCACGAGCGCTGGCGCGCTATCTGCGATCGGTGTGACCCCTCTCGAAGTGGGTGCCGAACTGGCCTCGTCGCCTTCGGAACGCCCGCTCTCCGTCTCGAGACCGCTGGCATCGCCTCGCGGTTCGCTTCGACGACAGGCGCTGGCGGCGTCCCCTCGGTCAGGGGGTCACGACGAGCTTTCCCACGCTGTCCCGATCCTGCATCGCGGCGAAGGCCGCGCCGGTCTCTTCGAGCGGGAACCTCTCGTCGATCTCGGGCGACAGCTCCCCGCTCGCGACCAGTTCGACGAGCGTCTCCAGATCCGCCTGGGTGCCCATCGTGCTCCCGAGCACCTGCTTGTGGCCGAGGAACAGGTCGGCGACGTCGAAGGTGGAGCAGTCGCCGGCGGTCCGCCCGCAGATCACCATCCGGCCGCCCCGTCGCATGAGATCCAGTCCGAGTTCGGTGTAGGGGCCGCCGAGGTGGTTCAGGACGGCGTCGGGCGTCCCGACGTCCGCGACTGCCGGCCGGAGCTCGTCGGGGTCGGTCCCTCGGATCGGGTGGTCGAGGCCCAACTCTTCGACGCGGTCGAGTTTCGCCCGGGACGAGGACGTGCCGACGGACCGAGCGCCGAAGACGTCGGCGAGCTGGATCCCGGCGACGCCGACGCCCCCGGTCGCGCCGGGGACGAAGACTAGGTCGGTCGGCGCGACGTCGGCCCGTCGGAGCATGTGGTAGGCCGTCATGTAGGCCGTCGGGATCGCGGCGGCGGTGGTCGCGTCCACGTCGTCCGGGAGCGCCACGAGCCGGTCGGCCTCGACGCGGGCCGCTTCGGCGAGCCCGCCGTGGTACAGCGAGAAGCGCTCGCACAGGTTTTCGGGGGCTTCCCGACAGAAGTGACACTGGCCGCAGGTCTGGTTCGGGCAGAGGACGACGCGATCGCCGGGCTCGACCGCGGTGACGCTGTCGCCGACCTCTCGGACCGTGCCGGCGACGTCGAGGCCGCTGACGAACGGCAGGTCTTCGCCGTCGACCATCGCCGAGTCGCCCTCGAGGATCCAGAGGTCGTGGCGGTTGATCGCGCACGCCTCGACGTCGACGACGGCCTCGCCCGGCCCCGGCTCGGGGTCGTCCTGTTCGATGATCGCTACACCGTCCGGGCCTGTGAGTTCGGTGAACGCCGCTGCGCGCATTGCCCGTGGATTCACGGGCGGGGCGGATAGGTGTGTGGGTGACCTGCGGTCGCCGTCCTCACCGATCCGGCGTGGGACTTCCACCAGATCGACGCCGGCAAAGTACTCACCCACATGCAGCTGGCGGCCTGGGACCACGACGTCGGCTCGTGCATGTACACGACCGAAGCCCAGGCCGTCCGCGAGTTGCTCGAGGTGCCCGCCGACTTCGACCTCACGGCGATCGTCGGCTTCGGGTACCCGACCCACGAGATCGAGGAGGTCAAGAACCGCCAACCGCTGGACGAGATCGCCTTCCACGGGACGTACGGGACGCCGCTCGACCAGTAGGTCCCCGAGCCAGGGCCCGGGTCGTCGCCTGCTACCCTCGCGCCGCCCGCGTCTGTCGCGTCGGAAACGTTTATACCGCTGACAGGAGTCGCCTGCGGCATGGCCCGCCCTGCCCTCCACGCCTTGCTGGCGGTCTGTCTCCTGACTGCCGGGTGTTCGGTGCTCGGCCCCGACCACACGCGCGACGAGCGCGCCGAGGCAGCGCTCGAGAACGCGACGGACGCCCTGGCGGCGACCGAGACGTATCGCTTCGAGTCGAACCTGAGCGTCTCCGCTACTGCCGACAGCCGAACCAAGCGGATCGACGCCCGCGTTACTGGCGTCGTCGACGCTGCGGCCCGGGCGGTGCGCTCGAACACCACCAGCGACGGCGAGTCGCGACGGACGTACGTCCTGAACCGGACCGTCTACCGCGAGTGCGTCTCCCCGTGGGACGGCTGGGGCGTCGAGGACCTCGACGACGACACCGAGTGGGCGAGTCGGACCGTCGCCCACCGCCAGCTGTCGCTTTTGGAGACGGGGTCGCTGTACTGGAACGGCACCGAGACGATCGACGGCGAGCGCGTCGCGGTCGTCACCGGGGAACCGACCACCGACGCCCTCGCCGACTACCGGAACGAGCGGTCCCAGCCGCTGCTGGGCGGGGCGAGCGTCGACGACGCCGAACTCCGCGCCTGGATCGATCCCGACACCGGCCGGCTCCGCCGGACGAGACTCCACGTGACGGTGTCCAAGGGCGACAACTCGGCGGCGACGACGGCCGTCACCACCTTCGGCGAGTACGGCGAGCCCGTCACGATCGACCTGCCCGACGGGGCGCGGACGAACCAGCACGAACTCGGCTGTCCCGGGGACTGACATCCTCTCGGTGCCGTCTACCCGGGCCCGAGCGCCGCGATGTCCGCGCCCACCGTCGCGAGCGCGTCGGCGGGGTTCGGGTCGCTGTCGGCCAGGTGCGTGTAGCGATGGACCGGAACCTCCGACAGCGCCGCGGCGATGGCCTCGCTGTAGGGCTCGACGCCGGACTCCGTCGGCGCCTCGCCGCCCCAGACGTCCTGGATGACCGTCATCGAGTCGATGCGAACCTCGAGGCTGGCCGGCTCGTAGCGGGCCAGCAGCTCCGACAGGCCGAGTTGGAGGGCGACGTACTCGGCGACGTTGTTGCCCGTCCGGGAGCCGACGGGGCGGCCCAGCCGGGCGAGTTCTTCGCCCGCAGCGTCCACGATGACCGCGCCCGCGCCGGCGGGACCGGGATTGCCGCGCGAACTCCCGTCGACGTAGAGGACGAAGTCCTCGCCCGCCGGCTCGGGGACGGCGGGTCGGGATAGCCCCGAGGCCAGCAGCTCCTCGAGTGCACGGCGCAGCTCGTCGGCGGTGGTCGCGGGGTCGAACAGCCCACCGTAGCCGGGGACGGCGTCGTCGATGGCGTCGGTGGCGGCGGCCACGTCGTAGTCGACCGCTGCGAGCACCTCCTCGACCAGCGCGGCCAGCGGCGAGAGGTACTCGACCGGGAGTGGATCGTCGGTCACGCGATCGCCCTCCACCGGCTCCGGTCGCTGGCGCTCACGCCCTCGCTCCCGGCGACGCCTGGTTGCCGCCCGTCACAGTACACGTCGGGTCCTCGGTTGGGGAGCGGGAAAAATCCCTGCAGGTGATTTGGGTCGCTCTTAAACGAGCAAAGCGATGGCGAGACCGACGGCGCTGATCGCGCCGAGCGACGCGACGGCCAGTTTCCCGAGCCGCGGGGAGCCGAACGCCCAGGCGATGGCGGCCTTGACGAGCGTGTTGGCGATCGCTGCGACGACGATCCCGGTCGCGGCCGTCGACTGGGCGACCGTGCCCTCGCCGGCGAGCGAGCTCAGCGACAGCGTGATGGCGTCGACGTCGGCCAGCCCGGAGACGAACGCCGTGGCGTAGACGCCGGCGGGGCCGAATCGCGTCCCGACCTGCCCGGACAGCACGAGGATCACCGCGAACAGGGCGCCGAACAACAGCGCCGGCCGGAGGCGAAAGGGGTTCTCCAGGTCGAGGGCGAGCGACTCGCCGGCGAAGAACTGCCAGAGCAGCGCCGCCGCGATGACGGCGCCGACCAGGGTCATCGCGCCCAGCGGCAGCGCGACCGCGGGGGCGAGCGACGGGTTGACGACGGCGATCCCGAACAGCGCGCGGGGGAACATGGTCGTCGACGCCGCGACGACGGCGAAGCCCGCGATCAGCCAGAGGTCCGAGTCCGCCGCGGATCGCTGGGCCATCGACGTGGTCGTCGCCGTCGAGGAGACGAGCCCGCCCAGCACGCCCACCAGGGCGATGCTGCGACCGGGGCCCAGGTACTGCGCCAGCAGGTACGCCGCGAGGCTGATCCCGGAGACGAACACGACCATGAGCCAGACGAACCGCGGGTTCAGCCCGAGCAGGACCGACAGCTCGCGGTCCGGCAGCAGCGGCAAGACGACCAGCGAGACGATGAGGAACTTCAGCGTCGCGAACAATTCGTCGCGGTCGAGCGCGTTCGCGAACGCGTGGACGGAGCCCTTCGCCGCCAGCAGCGTCGCCGTCACCACGCCGAGGACGACCGCGAGCGTGAACGCCGCCGCCGAGTGGGTGGTCATCGCGCCGTAGACGAACGACAGCAGCGTCGCGACGGTCGTCGTCAGGCCCGTGTCGCCGCGGATGAGGACCTTCGTCGCGTACGCGACGGCGACCAGGAGGCCGACGACGGCCGCGACGACGGGCAGGATTGCCGGGAAAAAGGCCTGCGTGAGCGCGCCCAGCAGTGCGAGCAGTGGCAGGGTCCGGCTGCCGGCGAACGCGCCGGCCGACTCGCTGCGCTCGCGCTCGATTCCGATGAGGGCGCCGATACCGAGGGCACTGCCGACGCGAACGACCAGCGACAGGTCCACCGACGCCGCCCCACCGAGATCCATCGTCCGGTTCGTTCGCGCCCGCTACCGTCAAACCATCGCTCCGGCGCTCACCGAAGCCGTCTGTCAGGTCTGCCCCGGCCCCAGTGGCGAGCGCGCCGACTGGACGGCGCTCGTGCTTCCTCGGCGCCGTCGAGTGCCGCGGTGCCGCGGCTGGGACGGTGTTCAGCCGCCGGCCGCCTCTGATTCGAGCGCCGCGCGGACGTTCGCGGCCTTCCGGGTCGCGAGCTCGACCGCGGGCTCGGTCCGGTACGCGAGGGTGGCGCCCGCCTCGTCGCCGTCCTCGTCTTCCGGGGGTGCGACGATCGCAACGAGCATGCCGTCGGTCGTCCGGTACTTCCTGCCCGACCCGGTCTCGGCGACCTTGAGTCCCTTGACCGCGTCGCTGAGCCGCTGATGTGCCTCCTCGGGGTCGATCTCCAGGGTCACCGTCTCGAACTCGGGCCGTGAGCGCACGTCTTCGAGCGTCATGGTACGCTCGCAAGCGTCCACGTGGTCCTGCGAAAGCGTTGCGGCGCCCGCGGCCGAGCAGCGATCGACGGCGGAGCCGTTCGACCCCCCGACTGGTGGCGATCACTCGGCGGCGAGGTACGTCATCGCCTCCTCGTCGGAGACCTGGTCGAACCGCCGGTAGAACTGGCCGACGCCCATGAAGCTCCCGGGCGTCCGCAGACACACCACCTCGTCGGCCAGGTCCTGGAGTTCCGAGATCGTCTCCGGCGGACCGACCGGCACCGCGAGGACGACCCGCTCGGCGTCGGCGCCGCGCAGCTGCTGGAGACAGGCCCGGACGGTCGAGCCCGTCGCCACGCCGTCGTCGACGACCACCACCGTCCGGTCGGCCAGCGCCGGTTCGGGGCGATCGCCGCGATAGCGCGTCTCCTTTTCGCGGGCCGCCTCGGCCGTCCGTTCGCGCTCGCGCTCGAAGTACGCCGCGTCGGCGCCCGACCGATCGATCGCCGCCTCGTCGCGCCAGACGCTGCCGTCGGCCGCGACGGCGCCGATGGCGTACTCCGGGTTGCCGGGCGCGCCGATCTTCTTCGCGACGATCACGTCGAGCGGCGCGTCGAGCGCGTCCGCGACCGCGCGCCCCAGCGGGAGCCCGCCACGCGGGATCGCGAGCACGAGGTCCGCGTCGATCCCGCGGTCGCGGAGCTCGGCCGCGAGCTGTTCGCCGGCGTCCGTTCGGTCGCTAAATCGTGCGTCACCCACGCTCGATCCCTGGCGGCGCATACGGCGTATGGCACAATTAACGTCCGGTCTCGCGCCGGCCGGGGCGCTCACTCCGAGTAGCCTTCCTGGAGGAACGCACCCTCGGTCTCGTACACGGAGACGAGCTCCTCGAGGAACTCCGCGTGGGTCTCGTCCTCTTCGAGCAGTGCGTCGATGCGCTCTTTCAGGCCGTCGCTGATTTCGATAGTGTAGGTCATGGATCTGCGGCGCCGTCGCCGTTCGTGAACGTACGCCGACGGCTGGCAAAGAGGCGCCGCCGGTTGCCAGCGCGTGAGAATTCCGGGACGCCGCAGACCGACGAGTGCGCTGGCCGCCGGCAGCGGCCGGCGTCGCTCACCCCGACAGCTCGCCCTCGTCGCGTTCCCGGACGGCCTGTTTGAATCCGACCTCCTCGCAGCGCTCCTTGAAGGCGACGCCCTCGGGGGTGTGACGGGCCATGCCGTCGAAGAGCGTCGCGAACATCTGCGTCGTTCCCAGGCCCATGTTCTCGTAGGCCTGGTTGATCGCCAGCTTCTGCATCATCAGCTGGTTGGCCGGGACGCCGGCCATCCGCGCGGCGAGGTCGTCGACGCGGTCGTTCAGCTCCTCGCCCGGGACGGCCTCCCAGACGAGCCCCATGTCGGCGGCCTCCCGGCCGTCGACGAGGTCACCCGTGAACAGCATTCGCTTCGCACCCTGCGGGCCCAGGCGGTAGACCCACATCATGGTCGTCGGACAGCCCCAGACGCGAGCGGGCGGGTAGCCGATCGTCGCGTCCTCCGCCATTAAGACGAGATCTGCACAGAGGGCGATGTCGCTCCCGCCCGCGACGGCCGGGCCGTTCACCTTGCAGAGCACCGGCGTGTGGCTTCGCCAGAGGCTCATGAAGTCCTCCGTGTTCGACTTCATCAGCTGATAGTCCTGCATGGGGTCCCAGGGCATCTCCTGGCTCCCCTCGGTAGGCCGGGGACGCTCGGCGTATCGCTCCAGGTCGTAGCCGGCGCAGAAGGCGTCGCCGGCGCCCGTCAACACGATCACGCGGACGCCATCGTCCGCGTCGGCGCGCTCGACTGCCGCCCGGAGCTCGCCCGGCATGTCGCCGTCGATGGCGTTGTACCGCTCGGGCCGATCGAGCGTGATCGTCGCGATCCGGCCCTCCACGTCGTAGCGAACTGTCTCTCCCATGCCTCGGTCCACGGCGCCGACTGGCAAGAAACCCCATCCGGCGCGATCCAGGCCATCCTTTAAGGTGCGGCTTGGTATCATAGTGCGCATGAACGTCGCGTTCCGACTCCAGCACACGCTCGCCCAGCGGGGCGAGGAGACGGCGATTGTCGAGGCCGACGGCACCGAGTACACCTTCGCCGACGTCGACCGACAGTCTCGGCGGGTCGCCGCGTGGCTCGCCGAGCGCGGGATCGGCGCGGGCGACCGCGTCGCAATTTACATGCCCGACACGGCGGCGTACCTCCCGGCGATCCTCGGCGTCTGGCGGGTCGGCGCCGCGGCGAGCCCCATCAACACGCGGTTCGGCCCGGACGAACTGGCGTACACGCTGTCGGACCTCGATCCCGCGGGGCTGCTGGCCTCGGACGTCTTCGCGAACAACGTGGCCGACCTCCGCGAGACGATCGCGGGCCTGGACGACGAGACGGCGTTCCTGCTGGAACGCGAGGGAGCCGTCGTCGAGGACGAACTGCCACCGGCGTCGGCCGCTCCGGAGATCGCCCGCAAACTCGACGCGGCGCCGGCGGTCGTGATGTACACCTCCGGGACGACCGGCCGGCCGAAGGGGGTGATCCAGACCCACCGGAACGTCGGCGCGCAACTGGACGTCAACGTCACGCACTTCGGCATCGGCCCCGACGACGTGACGGTCACCGCCGTCCCGCTGTTTCACGTCGGCGGCCTGTACGGCGGGGCGCTGCCGGCGCTGCTTTCGGGCGCGACGATGGTCGTCCAGCCGATGTGGGACGCCGCGACGTGGGCCGAGCTGGTCGAGACCTACGAAGGCACCTTCTCCGGGCTGATCCCGACGATGATGGTCGACGCGCTCGGGACGGACGCCGCCAGGGAGCGCGACACGAGTTCGCTCGAGCAGGTCGTCTACGGCGGGTCGCCGGCGACGACGGACACGCTCGACCAGTTCCAGTCGGTCTTCGAGGTCGACGCCCTGCGCAACTACTACGGCCAGACGGAGAACACGGGCCTCAGCGTCACCGACGACCCGGGAACCGAACGCAGCCCCGGGCTACTCGGGCGGCCGGTCCACGCCGTCGAACACCGCGTCGTCGAACTGGCGAGCGAGGGCCTCGTCGACGTCGAACCGGGCGAGGAAGGCGAACTCGTCCTGCGGGGCGACATCATCACGCCCGGGTACTGGGACGCGTCGCTCGACGAGCAGTACTTCACCGACGGCTGGCTCCACACCGACGACGTCGTCCGCGAGGACGCCAATGGGTTGCTCTACTACGTCGACCGCGTGGACGACATGATCGTCTCCGGCGGCGAGAACGTCGCCCCCAGCGAGGTCGAGAACGCGCTCCAGGAACACCCGGGCGTCGAGGCGGTCGCCGTCTTCGGCACCGACCACGAGCGCTGGGGCGAAGCCGTCACCGCGGCGATCGTCCCCGCGGACGGGACCCTGGAGGCGGACGACGTCACCGACTGGTGGGACGAGTCGGCCGGGCTGGCCGGCTACAAGAAACCCCGCCGGATCGAGTTCGTCGAGGAGTTCCCGCGGACGGCGACCCAGAAGATCGACAAGGTGTCGCTGCGCGAGCAGCTCTGATCCTCGATCGACCCTTCACACTACCCCTACCCGTCACTGGAGACGGTCGGCAACGACCGCGCAAACGAGGGGGCGACAGCACAGCAAAACACGCCCCGTTCGCGGTTGCACTCCGCCTTCGTCGGCGGAGTACGGTCGATGGCACGACCCGTGTCCGCCCACGTTCCAACCGTGGGTGGTTGCCCGGTATTCGGACGCCTCGGTTCAGGCGGTATCGGGTACGGCACAAGCGGATACCGCGTCCGTCTCGGACACCGAATACGCCATACCCTCATTTCCGGGGGCCGACGTGTAGCGCACGAACCCGGTACTCTCCAGCGGGAGAGGGAGTTGCCTTCGGGGGCCGACGGAATGACCCGACGTGGTTCGGGAGACCTTTGGTCTCCCGTCATCACGAAACGGCGAAGCCGTTTCGAACGACCCCACGAAGGAATCCTCGCGCTTCAGCGCGGGGAGGATGTCAGGTGGGGCCATGAACCGCTGGAAAACCGGCGTTTGTACTCTGTCTGCACGTCGAAAGCCAGGAATATTGGCCGATATCTCGATTCCATCTGTCGGGGGGTTGAGTTGGAGATTAACTAGGGAATTTTGCAAACATAAACCTCTTATTCGGGGATAGTATTGCGATTTTGTATGTAGTTGGGCAGAATTCACGCGTCGGTCCTTGTGTGGCGATTGAATCCCGGTTAGCTGAACCGATACGACAGTATCGTTGATGGACTCTCCGCTCGAGTGTGTTACGTTCTGTCGGTTGGTCTGCCCGCTTTCCGACGCGGGCACCGGCGGCGGTCACAGATCGCTACCCGGACTGGAGGAGCGCAGACACCGACCGCTTGAGTATCCGTGCACCGGTGGCGACTTCCTCCAGGTCAACGTGCTCGTCGACGCTGTGGGCCTGCGAGATCGCACCTGGTCCCCACGTGATCGCCTCCATCCTCGCGTCGTTGACGAAGTTCCGCATATCGGTGGCGATCGTGAGCCCATACTCTTCGGACGGGACGTCTGCGACACTGCTGGAGTGGCGCCGGAAGATCTCGGCGAGCGTGCCGTCGGCCGGTGCACTGGCCGAATCGTATGTACGAGTCCGCCGCCACGACGCCTCGACGCCGGTCGCTGCCTCGACTGTCGCCAGTTGCTCGTCGATCTCCTGGTCGATCTCGGCCGCAGTCCGCTCGGGGTCGAACCGTCGGTCCATCGAGACGACGGCCCGGCCGGGGACGACGTTCTCCTTGACGCCCGCCTCGAGCATCGTGAGTGTCGCGTGCTCTGGGCCGACGAGACTGTCCTCGCGCTCGCTGACCGCTTGGCCGTACTCCCGTAACTGCTCTAAGACGGGAATCGCCCGAACCAACGCGTTACGCCCGTCTTCGGGTTGTCCAGCGTGTGCCGTCTCACCGGCTACTTCGATCTCGTAGTACGCACACCCCTTGACGCTCGTCGCTGTCCGCATCGCCGTCGGCTCGAGGACGACCCCGTAGTCACCGTCGTAGCCCCGTTCGAGGAGCGTCTTCGTTCCTGGTTCGGCGGCTTCCTCGCCGACGGCGGCGTGGAAGAGGACCGATCCCGGGAGATCGCCGCGCTCGAATTCGGCTCGCAGGTCCGCTACCGTGATCATCGCGATGGCCAGTCCAGCCTTCATGTCTGCTGCACCGCGGCCGAACAGCTTCCCGTCCCTGACCGTCGGATCGTACGGGGGTGAATCCCATCGCTCCCGATCGCCGGCCGAGGCCCGGACCGACCCGGAACGCCTCCACGACGACGCCGTCCTGCTGGCCGACGCCCTCGATCGGCTGGAGCCGGTCGATCCCGAGACCCTGGAGACGGCGTCGCTGACCGACCTGTACGTCCTGCTGTCGGACGTCCAGCACGAGGCCGATCGCCTCCGCCAGACGGCGCGCGACTCGCTGCTGGCGCGCCTCGGGCCCGATCAGGAGCTGCACGGCCGCTACGGAACCGTCCACCGCACGGTTCGCGAGCGCCGGCGGCCAAAGGACGCGGAGACTGTCTTCGACGCACTGGACGAGCATGGCATCCCCCGCGAGTGGGTTCTCGGCGTCGATTCCGACAAGCTCGACGTCGTCCTGGCCGTGACCGACCTCGAGGAGGACGAGGTCTACGACGTCGACGAGCAGGTCTACGTCCAGAAGACCGCCGTCGAGGAAGACGAGAAGTACGCCCGGCTCCAGGGGCTGGCCGAGCGGCTCGACGAACTCGACGGGCCGGATAGCGAGCGGCTGCGCGAGGACCTGCTGGACCTCGAGGAACGCCTGGACGAGGCGCTGTCGGCGTAAAGAGGCCGGCTGGCGACTGTCCCCGGGCGAAGATCGCGGTTGCGGCGGTGAGTGCGTCGCCCCCTCTCACGCGACGCTCCTGGACGAGCGAATATCGGTCCAGATGGATCGTCGGGGCCGGCGAGATCGGTCGCCGGACTGGCAAATCGGTCGTCAGTCGGGTTCATCCGGCGAGTGCGCGCTCGACCGCGACGTCGAACGGCGTCGGCTCGATCTGGACGTACTCGTCGATCCGATCGTCGGTGACGACGACGGGGTTCTTGAGCCCGTAGATCAGCGGGTGGGCGATGCTCCGGGGGACGTCGGTCACGAGATCGACCCAGTAGACCGAGAGCTTCGGAGAGAGCACGGGGACGGGCACGACGAGCGGGCTGCGCCCGAGGCGCGCCGCCGTCCGCTCGATCATCGCCTGATAGGTCACTATCTCGGGGCCGCCGATCTCGAACGTCTCGCCGGCGGTCGCCGGGACCTCGAGGACGCCCACCAGGTAGGCGACCACGTCGGCGATGGCGATCGGCTGGCAGGGGGTGCGGACCCACCGCGGCGTGACCATCACCGGGAGGCGCGCGGCGAGCTGGCGGATCATCTCGAAGCTCGCGCTCTCGCAGCCGACGATGACGGCGGCTCGCAGCGTCGTCAACGCGTACTCGCCCTCGGCGAGGATCGCCTCGACGTCGCGGCGCGAGCGCAGGTGTTCGGAGAGCGCTTCGCCCGTTTCGCCCAGCCCGCCGAGGTAGATCACCCGCTCGGGGGCCGCGTCGGCGGTGGCGTCGACGAAGTTCCGCGCGGCGCGCCGGTCCTGCTCGGCGAACTCGCCACCCGCCTTCATCGAGTGCACGAGGTAGTAGACGGCTTCGACGCCGTCGAACGCTCCCTCGAGCGAGTCGCGATCCAGGAGGTCGGCCTCGACGACGCGAACGCCGGGTGGCGGGTCGTATCGAGTTGCGTCCCGCACGAGCGCCGTCACCTCGTGGCCGGCGTCTAGCAGCGCCGGGAGCAGCCGGCCGCCGACGAACCCCGTCGCGCCGGTGACGAGCACGCGCATGACGGCTCAGGAGACGGGCGGTTCGGTCGCCGCCATCCGGTCGGTGTAGTCCCAGCTGTACAGCACCTCGGGGGTGATCCGCACGCGGATCTCCTCGCGGTCGTCGGCCAGCAGCCACTCGGCCAGCGTCGAATCGATGTCGCCCAGATAGCGCTCGATGAGGGCGCGTAGCGTCGCCTTGCGGTCGTCCGCGGAGAGGGCGGCCGTGCCGTTGCCGCGGACGCCGCAATACGGCGGCCGGTTCGTCGAGACCTCGAAGGCGACCTCGGCGTCGTTGCAGAGGTAGCGGACGACGTGGGCGTTCGCCCACGTGGCGCACTCGAACGCCCCGTTCCGGTACCGGTACCAGAGCGCCACGACCCACAGTGAGCCGTCGCCGCGCTGGGTGGCGATCCGGATCGGAATGCGAGCCTCGGCGAGGAACGCCGCGACCTCCTCGCGGTTCCAGGCGCCGGTGATGGGAGCCATACGAGCGCAGTCGCCATGCGGTGGGTTAAGCGCCGTTTCGGAACGCTCGCGCGACGATAGCGCGATAATTGCACCGGCACCGACGGTCGCGCGACGCGCGGGGACCAGTCGAGCCCGATCGATCGCCTGCCGATCGACCGCCGATCGCCCGGGTCGCGCCGTTCCCGAGGCTCGAGTCCGGGGCCCCTCGCGCGGTGAGTCTCCCCCGGGAGTTATCTCCTGCGGGCGAATTCCCGTCGAGGTATGCCGCAGCGAACGCGTCGCGCCCTCCTGAAACTCGCCCCCGTTGTCGCCCTGCCGCTGGCCGGCTGCAGCGGGACCGACGACGCGGGCGATCCCTCGCCATCCGACGGACCGGCCGACGAAGCGAGCGCCGCGCAGTCACCGACCGACACGTCGACGTCCTCGCCGGATACCGCGGACGGGTCCGCGTCGGTGTCGGTCGGCCAGGTGGTCGCCGGCGAGAAGCTCCGGCTGGTCGTCCGGTCGGTGTCGACGACGCGCCAGCTCGGGGAGTACCAGCGGGCGGACGCGGGCCAGACGTACGAGGTCGTGCGGATCGCGGTGAAGAACGTGACCCGGTCGGCGACCGTCGACTTCAACAGCGTCCTGCAGCTTGAACTGCGCGACGGTTCCGGGGACACTTACACGCCGACGCTCAGCCTGAGCGACGCGGCCTTCGAGAACGGTCAGTTGGCCCCCGGCGAGGTCGCACGCGGCGACGTCGCCTTCGAGATTCCTCAGGACGCCCGGGACCTCAGGCTGCACGCCGACTTCTCGGCGTTCTCGGACGGCGACGGCGCGACCGTCGACCTCGGCGCGAGGGCGGCCGACCCGGCCGACCTCGAGCAGTCGCTGCAGGTGCCGGTTCACGACGTCGGCGAAACCGTCTCCCACGAAGGCATCGCGGTCACGGCCAACGGCGCGTCGTTCGAAGACGCGCTGGGCGAGTACACGCAGGCACCGGCTGGCAAGGAGTACGCGATCGTCGACGTGACGACGGCGAATCGGACGGACCACACCGAGGCGTTCTCGTCGCTGTTGCAGATGGGCGTCAAAGACGGCGCAGGGTGGGGCTACGACCCGAGCGCGCTGGCGTCGGGCCAGCTCTCGAACGGCTACGACGGTGGCGACGTGGCGCCCGGCGGACAGTCCCGCGGGGCGATCGCCTTCGAGGTACGCGCAGACGCCGCGCCGCTGTACTTCGCCTTCGAGTACGCGGTGCTCACGGGCGGCTCGAAGACGTTCTGGCGGCTCCGCTGACGAGCCTCGGGCGACCGGGCGGGCTGCCGGGGACGCCTGCGCCCCATCTGTGTCACCGTGCTGGTGGAGACGACCTGGATCGAACGTGTGAGTCGATACCCACAGTCCATCGGTCGGAACGGCCCGAGGGTGGGCTGCAACCCGTGCGGAGCGGCCGGGGGCACTGAGATAAGACGGGTGGCCCTCGTTGTGGGCTCAGTCGACGAACAGCGAGTCGACGACGAGGGCAAGGCCGACCGCCGTCAGGACCTGCTCCCCGGTGACGACGGACCGAAAACTGACGGCCGTGAGGACGTCGAGGAGGCTCCTTCCTGCCAGCGCGACGGCGATCAGGCTCATGCCGACGGAGAGCGTGGCCATGGACCGCAGGCGCGTGTCGTGATACGCTCGATACCCGTAGTAGGCCAGCGCACCGCTCGCGGCGATGCAGACGATCGTCGCCCCGGCCAGCAGGTACCCTTCGCCGCTTGTCATGCCTTCGTAGTGACGAATCGGCGATCCGTCGTCATAGCCGTTCTTCGACTCCCCAAATCCTGGGAACGGTCTGGCGCAGGGGCCTCCGGGGAGAGCGGACGAGCTGCCGGCGAGCGGTCGTTACCGTTCTCGGCGCTTTTGGATCCCGGCCTGCATGCCCGCGGCGAGCCAGTACGTCGAGAGTACCACCAGCACGCCAGAGACGACGGCGAGTCCGACACCCTCGAACGGGAGCGCGAGCGCGGTCCCCGAGACCCCGGCCAGCGACGCCAACCCGGCCAGCAGCGAGGTGCCGCAGACGGCACACCCGGCGCCGAGCGCACCGATCACGGCCCCGAGCGAACCCGCGATCCCGCTCGGCCCTGCACCCGAGACCGGTTCGACGTCGTGCTCGCGGAGGTGATAGGTCAGCAGGGTCGCGTCGACGGCGACCCCGCCCCCGAGCGGGAGGATCCAGGTCGGCGAGCGTGCGAACCCACCGCCGACCGGCAACAGCGCCACGATGACGTGCAGGCGACTCGCCAGGGGGAGGTCGCCCTGGATGACGAGGTCGACCACCAGCGGCCAGTGGCGGACGGCGGTGAAGGCGACCACCGCAACGACGGTCAGGCCGATCCACAGCACGGCGTACCGGGGCACCGATAGCACGCGTCCGACCGTCCGGACTAACAGGCGCCAGTCGGCGGCCGAGGTCGGTAGCGAGACCGGCGGTCGCACCCGCACGTCAGACCCCCAGTGACCTCGCGAGCAGATCGTAACTCGGTGCGCCAGCGATCTTCGTCCGGAACTGGCCGTCGGCGAACAGGAACAGCGTCGGCGTCCCGCGGACGCCGGCCCGGTCGGCCGCGTCGGCGTCGGTCGCGACGGCGTCGTCGAACCGTCCGGCCTTGACGGCGCCGACGGCGGCCTCGGCGTCGACGTTCGTCGCCGCCGAGAGGTGCTGGCTCGTGCGGGCGTAGACGCTCTCGGAGTCGATCTCCGCCTGGTGGGAGAAGTAGTACGACCGCAGGTTCCAGAAGGCGTCGGCCGAGCGCGCGTAGGCGGCCTCCAGCAGCCGGGCA
This sequence comes from Haloarculaceae archaeon, assembly GCA_042217345.1. GTDB lineage: Archaea > Halobacteriota > Halobacteria > Halobacteriales > Haloarculaceae > Halorientalis. Next base: position 10,030 of record JBDGSW010000120.1, on the reverse strand, counting down.
CCGAGGTGGCTCCACGCGGCGACGACCGGATACTCGCGGGCGTACAGGCTCACCGTCCCCGGGTCCAGGAGCCTCTCGCGCAGCTTCGGCATCGTACGCTCGTCGAAGGCCCGACAGACCGGACACGAAGGGTCCTCGAAGAGGACGACCGTCGCCTCGGACTCGCCGGCCGGCGGCCCGAGCCGCGGCTGCCGCTGGAGGGCGGCGGCCGCGGGGTGGTCGATCCCTGCGCCGTCGATCTCGTCGGTCCGGCGAGTGCCGCGGGCCCGCTCGCTCCCGCCGCCCTGGCAGCCGGCCAGCCCGCTGACGGCCGCGAGGGCACCCGTGGCGCCGGCTGCGAGGACGCGCCGGCGAGTCGTGCCGGCGCCGCCCCGGTCGGGGAACGCGCCATCGCCCGGCCATCCGCCTGATCGTTCGGACGGCACCTATTCGGTCACCTGGAAGGTGAAGTGCAGCGACGGGGTGGGGTGGCCCGGGTGGTCGTCGCGGAAGCTCAGTTGGGCCTTCCCGCCGTACATGTCCGGCGGGTTGTCGTCGGCGCGGTACAGCGACGGGTACAGGTCGACGAAGTGGGGCCCGGGTTCGCCGGCCGCCCGGAGCGTGAACTCGATCACCCCGCCGCTCTCGTCCATCCCGCAGCCGTACCCGAGGTACTTGTTGTCGTAGGTCAGTCCGTAGGTGTTGCCGTACTCCGTCCAGCCGATGCCCGAGACCTTCACGTCGAACTCGGTCCCGACTGGCCCCTGCTCCTGGCTCAGGCCCACGACCGACGGTTCCATGACGAACCCGGTGACGGCGACGGACTTGCCGCCGACGCGAGCGACGATCGGTCGCGTGCCACCCTTGTCCGAGGGGATCGTCACCGTCTGTTCGAAGGAGCCGCTGGAATCGGTCCGGACGGTCGGTAGTTGGTCCGGCTTGGGGACCTTCTTGATCGGCGCGGAGGTGACCCGGCTCCCGCTGATCGTGTACCAGACGAGGTCCACCTGCTCGCGCGCCGGGAACCCGGAGCCGCTGATCGTCGCCTCGTCGCCGGCGACTCCGGAGGTCGGCGACACCGACAGCGAGGCGTCGGTCTGCTCGTCCAGGTCGGGGTAGAACACCGGCACCGGCTCGGTGTCGCGGAGCGGGTCGGACCAGCTCGTTTTCAGGTCGGCCGTCGGCTCGGTCACCTCGACCTTCCAGGCGTGTGTGCGCCCGCCGGCGACGGCGCCGAACGGCGACTGCGGGGCGACCAGGAAGGGGGCGCCCTTGTAACCGCGGAAGACCTCGATCATGTGCGTGCCGGTGGGGCCGGCCGCGCGGAGCTTCGCCCGCGAGTGCCCCCGGCTGGACACGGCCGTCAGCAGCCCGGCCTGGGCGTTGTCCCAGCCGAGCTGGTAGTTGGTCTTGAACTGGCTCGGCCCGAGCCCGTGGGACTCGACGGTGAACGTAGAGCCAAGCGGCGCCGAGGTGCGGTCGATGGTGAAGGTCGGGCCGACCGACACCGCGTTCCTCGCGAGGGTTTTGCCGTTGCTCCCCTGGACTTCGATCCGGTGTTTGCCGCCGTAGTCCTCGGGGATCGTCCACTCCGTCTTGAAGCGCCCGTCGGCGTCGGTCTGGCCCGTCGTGATCGTGTCGGTTCTCGGGGAGTACTTCGGCCCCACGACGTTCATGTGCTTGATCAGCGCCCAGCGGCCGTCGACGGAGTGCCAGACCACCGAGACCTGCTCGGTCGCCGGCAACCCGCTCGCCGTCAGGGTGAGCGTGTCTCCGACGACCGCGCTGTCGGTCGACACGGACAGCTTGCCGGGCGGGGATCGCTCGGCTGGCGTCTTGGTCGTGGTCGTGGTCGTCGCCTGCTGGCTCGGGTCACCCCCGCCGAGCGAACAGCCGGCCAGCGCCACGGGCAGGGCCGTGCCGGCCGCGGCCATGACTCGTCGGCGCGAGAGGCGCGACCGCGTGTCGTCGTCGGTATCGCCGCCGAGACGCGGGACGTCGTCGGGGTAGCGGGGCAGTTCGGATCGGACGTTCTCCAGTATGTCGCTCATAGATGGTGAAGCTGCGAGAGAACTCGCGGTGGGTTCCCGGACGGTCAGGCGGCCCCCCCGGCGGAGGCGTTCAGCGACTCGACGACGTTGATCGTCCCGCTCGATTTGTAGGTCTTCCCGCCCTTCTCGACGATCACCGTGTACCCCATCGTACCCGTCTTGGCGTCGTCGGGCAGGATGAAACAGCCGTGCCACTGCTTTTCGCTCGGATGATACTCCGCGGGGACGGTCTGGCCGCTGTCGGTCTTGACCGTCACGCTGTCGACCGTCTTGTTGGTCAGCTTCTCGCCCGTCGAGGGGTCGATCACGGTCACGTGCCAGGCCGGCTGCATCCCGCGCGCGTACGTCCCCAGCGGGAGGCAGGGCTTGACCAGCGAGTCGTTCTCCGGCACGCCGTGGTGTCCCGCGACGACGTCCGTCTCGATGATCGCACCGGCGCCGCCCGTCTGGTTGCCGCCACCGCCGCTACTGTTCGCCTGCGGACTACCCCCGCCACCGCCGCCACCGCTCGTACAGCCGGCGAACAGCAGCAACAGCGCCATCACTCCGGCCGCGAATACCTGTTTCTTTGTCATGGGTCTACACGTGAACGTTTCCGACACACGGTCTAAAGGACGCTCTAAAGCCGCAGGATCTGGGAAATAGTTGCCTGCTTTATTCCCGTCTTCGCCGTGGCCTTACACATGGTACCTGCCAGTCTCTGGCTCGGACTACTCGTGCCGCTTCAGGAATCAGGTGGCGGTGAACTGGCGTCGTGGCAGATCGCAGTCGTGGCCTTCGCGTTCGTCGCGTGGATCCTACTCGTCGCCGCGGTGCTCGAACGCTGGGAGGGCCGCCTCCATGCGTGAGATCGTCGACGTCTCGGCGCCGACCGATCGGCGCCGGCTCGCGACGGTCGTTTACGTCGTCCTCTCGCTGGCGCTGGTCTTCGTGGCGATCCAGTTCACCCGGGAGGTGTTCGGTGCCGGCGACCCCACCGTCCTCGGCCTGGACCTGGCGATGGGGTTCGCCCTCATCGGCCTCATGGCGCTCGCGTACTACCGACTGTTCCTCGAGCACCGGCTGGTGCTCGAACGAGACGAGGACCTGTGGTGATTCCGAATGAGTACTGACACGCGTTCCGACGATTCGCACAGCGAGACGGACTCACGCCGGCGGCGCCTGCTGACCTGGCTGGGCGGCCTCAGCGTCGTCAGCTTCGCGGTCGGGCTGGTGACGCCGCTGAAAGACCTCGCGCTCGCCGTCCAGTCCGGGACGGCCGGCAGTAGCGGTGGGGGCAGTGAGGGCGGGAGTTCGACCTCGCTCGCCGGCCAGACGCTCGTGTTCGCCAAGAGCCACGAGGGGCCCGACGGTTCGACACACTCGAAGGGCGACCCGATCACCCCGGACGCGCTGGGGAAACCCGACGACACGATGGCCTTCCCCAAAGACCACACCGGGAAAGACCACTACCTCATCAACCTCCACAAGCTGGAGGCAGACAAGCTCGCCGATCCGACCAAGACCGACTGGACCGATCAGGGGCTGGTCGCCTACAGCGCGATCTGCACCCACCTCGGGTGTGCGGTCAACTGGCATCCGGGCGCCGACGGCGTCGGTCACCCGTTCGACCACTGCCCCTGTCACGGGGGCGAGTACGACCCGTACAAGGGCGCGAAGGTGATCAGCGGTCCGCCGCCGCGACCCACGCCCCAGATCGGCGTGAAGGTGAACGGCGACAACCACGTCCAGCTGACCTCGGACTTCGAAGGGCCCGTGGGGAGCCAGTGACCATGTCCGACAGCGACTCCGACAGCCGGCTGGAACTCGGCGACTTGCTCGAGGAGTTCGGCGGCAAGGCGTTCCCCGTCCACTCGTCGTTCTACCTCGGCGAACTCGCGCTGTTTGCGTTCGTCGGGCTGGTCACGACCGGGATCTTCCTGGCCTTCTTCTACGAGCCGAGCACGCGGACCGTCGCGTACCAGAACCAGCAACTGCCCGCGGCGTTCGCGAGCATCCTCCGGATCAACTCGCTGACGCTGGGGCTGGTGGCCCGGCGCATCCACCACTGGAGCGCCCACATCATGATCGCGGCCATCCTCGTCCACATGGCGCGGGTGTACTTCACGGGTGCCTACAAGAAACCGCGGGACGTCAACTGGGTCGTCGGCTGCCTGCTGTTGATCATGACGGTGATGGCGGCGTTCGTCGGCTACCTGCTGCCGTACGACGAGTTCTCCGTCACCGCGACGGGCATCGGCTACCACATCGTCTCGTCGGTGCCGTGGATCGGGGGCGCCCTCGCGAAGCTGGGCTTTGCGGGGCAGTTCCCCAACCCGTTCACCGTCCCGCGCTTCTACGGGTGGCACATCATGCTCTTGCCGCTGTTTTTGGCGGGGTTCATCGGGATCCACCTGCTGATCCTGTTCAAACTCAAGCACACCCAGAGCCGGTCGGTGACTGAGGCGCTACGCGAGCGCACGGGCGCGTCCGGCGACGGCATCCTGGGCCTGCCGATGTGGCCCGAACAGGTGCTCAACATGGTGGTCCTCTTCGCGGCGTACGCTGCCGGCGTCTCGCTGCTGGCCGCCTACGTCCCGGTCCACCCGATCCAGACGTTCGGTCCGCCGGTCCCGGGGACGCCGTCGATCAAGCCCGACTGGTACCTGCTGTGGGTATTCGGCATCCTCCGGCTGATTCCGTCGGTCGATTTCACCGTCCTCGGTGGCACGATCACCTCCGAGTTCATCGGCGGCGTGCTCATCCCCGGGATCGTCGTCGTCCTCATGGTGCTGGTGCCGTTCATCGACCAGCGGCTGACCGGCGACGTCCCCGACGAGCCGATGTACGAGTACACCGACGCCCTGACCGACCGCCCCGGCCGGACCGGCGTCGGCGTCGGCGCCGTCGGGTTTTTCTTCATGACTTCTGCGGCCGGCTACTCGAGCGAACTCGGCGTCTCGACGGGGCTCATGTCGATCCTGACGGTGGCGGTCGTGATCGGCGCCGGGCTGGTCGCCTACCTCGCGGCGCGGTACGTCGGCGGCGGCCGCAAAGAGGCGCCGCCCGGGGCGGCCGTCTCTGACCGAACCGACGACTGACTGCCCCGGACGGGCCGGGTTTCGCACTCGACGCGAGGGCGGTCGGATCGGCGCGCGAGGAAGCCGGTCCCAGAATCTGAACGACTAGAGCGCGTTTTAATCGCCCCCGGACAGTAGGGTCTCACGTGGAATGTTCGAGTCGATCCTCGTGCCGACGGACGGAAGTCACCACGGCGATCAGGCGGTCCGGCACGGGATCGAACTCGCCCGCGCGCACGACGCCGAGCTCCATCTCCTCTACGTGGTCGAGCCACTCGACGTGCCGGCGCCGACGGCCACCGAGCTGGCGGCCGACCGCGTCGAACGCGGCGAACGCGTTCTGGCGGCCCACGGGACAGCCACCGACTTCGAGATCACGGATGCGTACGTCGCTCGGGGGACGCCGTGCGAGGTCATCAGCCAATACGTCACCGACGCCGACGTCGACCTCGTGATCGTCGGCCTGCCCGGCGAGTCAGACCGGGGCCGCCGCCTCGGGACGACAGTGCGTCGTCTCATGCGCGTCCTCGACGTCCCGGTGCTGACCCTCCCTGTCGCTCACCAGTAGTCGCTGGCGAGGCCCTGGGGTCGACCGAGTGAGTCTCGGGACGCAGGAACCACCACGTAGACTTTTACCACCTGAACCGATATCGATGTCAGTCATGGGGAGCGAACAACGTGACGCCCCGTCGACGGGTTCCGGGTCGACGGCCGCGCCCGGACCCGGCACCGTCGTCGACGAGGTGTCGATCCCTATCGTCGCTGTCGAGGGAACGACTGTCGTGTTCGCCAACGACGCGATCGAACGCGCGTTGGGGCACGCGCCGGCCGCCGTCGTCGGCGAGCGCGTCGATCGGTTCCTCCCGCCCGCGTTCACGTCGCGACTCGCTGACTTCCTCGACCGGCAGCCGGACGGCGACGGTGACGCCTTCGAGTGGGCCGGTCGAGCGACGGACGCCGACGGCGAGTCGGTCCCGGTCACCGTCACCGTCCGTCGGAGCGGCGACGGCGCCGACCGGGCGACCGCGGCCGTCGTGGTCGACGCCGACCGGGCGAGCGCAGCAGCGGGAGACCGCGACGACGTGTCGATCCGCAACTTCGGGGGGCTGGTGACGGCGCTCGATTCGCACGCGTTCGCACTGCTGGACGCCGACGGGACGGTGCTGTCCTGGCAGTCGGGACCCGGCGACGTCACGGGACCGTCCGCCGGCGAGATCGTCGGCCGATCGCTCTCTGCGGTGACGCTCGACGGCGTGGACCGCGAGTCCGTGGACGTCGAGCGAGCGCTGGCGACCGTCGCCGACGGGGGACGCTTCGAGTCGCGCGGCTGGCTGGACCCGCCGGGCGAGGCGGCCTTCTGGGGGTCCATGGCGGTGGCGCCGGTCCCCGACGCGGCCGGCGCGGCGCGGTACGGCGCCGTCATCACCGACCTGACGGACCGCATGCGGGCGGTCGAGGAGCGCCAGTTGCTCGTGGAGGTGAGCCGGTCGGTCACGCGCGCCGAGACGTTCGCCGAGGGCGTTCGCCGGGCCCTTGCGGCGGTGTGTGAGCGGGCACAGTGGGTCTACGCCGAAGCGTGGGCACCGCCGGCCGTGGACGCCCCGGCGGGGCCAGATGTCGACCCGGCCGACGGCGAGTCGATCGCCCTGGAGCGCGTCGCGAGCCACGTCGCGGCGCCGTCCCTGGACGAGTTCGGCAGCGCCAGCGAGGACTGGACGTTCGCGCCCGGCGAGGGGTTACCCGGCCGCGTCTGGTCGTCCGGCGAGTCGGAGTGGATTCCGCACACTGGGGACGCCTCGGAGACGGTGTTCAACCGGACGGAGCTCGCGGTATCGGCGGACCTGGGCGCGGCGCTGGGCGTGCCGATCGTCGCCGACGGGGCGGCCGTCGCCGTCATGACGTTCTTCCTGCGCGAGCGACGACCGGTCGACGACCGGCTGGCGGAGATCGTCTCGTCGGTCGCGGCCCAACTCGGGACGCTCGTCGCCCACAAGCGCGACGAGGAGCGGCTCGAGCGCGAACGCGCGTTGCTCGATCGCGTGTTCGCGACCAGCCCGGTCGGCCTCGTCCTGCTGTCGGCCGACGGCACGGTCGCGCGGGCGAACGGGAAGGCCCTCGACATCCTCGGACTCGACGCGGCCGCGGTCACCGACCGCCCGCTCTCGGCGCTGCCCATCGCGGTGGCCGATCCGACGGGCGAGCCGGTCGAGGCCGACTCGCTGCCGCCGCTCCGGGCCCTCGAGACCGGCGAGCGTATCGACGACCCCGACTACCGCATCGAGAACGCCGACGGGCGGACGGTCTGGGCCTCCGTGAGCGCGGCGCCGATCCGCGACGAGACCGGTCGGGTCGAGGAGGTCGTCGGCGTCTTCGAGGACACGACGCGTCTCAACGAGCAGGCCCAGTCGCTGCGCTCGTTCAAGGAGGCGATCGAGCAGGCAGGCCACTCGATCTACGTCACGGACGTCGACGGGGCGATCGAGTACGTCAACCCCGCCTTCGAGGAGATCACCGGGTACGACAGCGCGGAGGCCGTCGGAGGGCGTTCGTCGATGCTGAGTTCGGGCGTCCACGACGACGCGTTCTACGCGGACCTCTGGGACACCATCCTCTCCGGCGAGGTCTGGACCGGCGAGGTGATCAACGAGCGCAAGTCCGGCGAGCGCTACGTGGTCAACCAGACCATCGCACCCGTCACCGACGAGACGGGCGAGATCGACCGCTTCGTCGCGGTCAATACCGACGTCACGGAGCGCAAACGCCGCCAGCGCCAGTTGCGCCGCCAGCGCGACCGCCTCGAGCGCCACCACGGCATGCTCGCGACGATGTGGGACGTCACGCAGGCACTCGTCACCGCGTCGACGGAGGCCGAACTCAGGCGGTCGGTCTGCGAGGCGCTGGTCGCCGGCGAGTTCTGTGACGTCGCCTGGATCGGGGTCTACGACCAGCCCAACGAGACGCTGTTGCCCGTCGCGGCCGCCGGGATCGACGACGAGCACCTCTCGTACGTGTCGCTGGCCGACGACGCCGCCGACCCCGCTCCCCGTCGCGACGCCGTCGCCGAGCGTCGGGTCGCGGTCTCGCGCCACGGCGACGACCGGGACCTCGTCGTCCCCTGGCGGGAGACGGACCTCGAACGGGGCTACCTCGCAGAGGCGGCGATCCCGCTCGTCCACGACGAGGTGCTCTACGGCGTGTTGAACCTCTACTCCAACCGCCCGCGCGCGTTCGACGAGGACGAACACGACAACCTCGTCGAACTGGGCGACGCCGTCGCGCACGGGCTCGAGACGGTGAAGACCCGGAAGCTACTGCTGACCGACCAGGTGCTCGAGCTGACCTACCGCACGTGCGACGAGCGCTCGTTCTTCGTCGAGGCGTGTTCGGCGGCCGACTGTCGGCTCCGGCTGACGGGGACCGTCCCGCTTCCGGACGACGAGGTGTTGCTCTACGTCACCGTCGAGGGGGGCTCGGTCGAGACGTTCCGCGACCTCGCCGCCGAGTACGACGGCGTCGACGTCCAGCGGATCTACGACGCTGAAGACGAGGATGCTGTCCGCGTCACGGTCGCCACGCAGTCGAGCGCGTCGATCACCAAGCGGTTTCTCGACTGCGGCGCGCGGGTCGTCGAGGCCACCTGCGCCGACGGGGAGGCCACCGTCGTCGTCCACCTCGCGCCGGACCAGGACGTCCGGACTGTCACCGAGGCGGTCCAGTCGACGTTCCCCGACATCGAGCTCGTCGGACGCCACGAGGTCGAGCGGACCCCCGACCCCGACCGCGCCGCGCTTGCCGACCTGAGCGACCGCCAGCTGGCGGCTCTGTACGCGGCCTACTACGCCGGGTACTTCCGCTGGCCGCGCGAGAGCACTGCCGAGGAGGTGGCCGCTGAACTCGGTGTCTCGGGACCGACGTTCCACAAGCACGTCCGCCACGCCGAGCAGCGCCTCCTCACGAGCCTCCTCGAGGCCGCCGAGCCGGCGGAGTGACCGCCGGTTCGGTGGGGGGCTAAATGTCTAGACACTCGGCCCATGCACCTCTCGGCCCAATTATATTGCATGGGCGGACATGATCTTGACAATACCCGCGAACGAGTCGCAGACGACCGGTCGGCGATACGAGCCGACGGCGTCGGCGGCGTGGCCTCAGCGCGCTCGGACGATTCGTCGACGATGCGCCAGCACCGCATCACGGACGACAGGGCGGGCGTCGACGCGGTGTTCGCTGCGCTGGGCGACGAGAAGTGTCGGTGCATCCTGGCGGCGATCGAGGACGAGGCGATGACGGTCAAGGAGATCAGCGACTGCTGTGACGTCTCACCCTCGACGGCCTACCGGAAGGTCGATAAACTGCGCCAGGCGTCGCTCGTCGAGCGCCACACGAAACTCACCAATCGGGGCAAACACCCCGACGAGTTCGTCCCCTGCGTCGAACGCATCCGCATCGACATCGCCGGAGCAGGCGACGGCTCCGGAGCAGACGACGACTCGACCGGCAGGGCGCGCGGGGAGCGAAGCACCGGCGCGCAGTCCGCTCCCAGTCACGGCTACCCGGACGACCACGAGTCCCCGGACAGGTGACCGGCGGATGGACGCCCAGCAGGACGCCGGAACGGACGGGACGGACGGCGGCCACGGGCTGTTCGCCCGGGTACGGGAGTTCCTCCTGGCGGCCGGACACAGACGGCCGTACGTCTGCCGGTCCTGCGGGGCCCGCTTCGAGTGCCAGCGACAGGTCTGCCCGCTCTGTGGGGGGTACGACATCGAAGCGGTTCGCTGGCTGGCCGGCGATTGAATACAGATGCGAAAAATGAGTCTCGAACGGCGACGGAAACGGACGTCGGAGTCAGAGGTTCGAGGCGGAAACTCGCGGCGTTAGCTGAAAGTAGGCGCTAAGCCCCCTTCCTCAGCGAGCGCCGACCGAAGGGAAGGCGCGAGCAGG